>RFHI01000062.1 GCA_003696425.1 Candidatus Dadabacteria bacterium
AGCTATAATTTTCACATCCCAATTTACTCCGGCAACACCGGTACCGTTATTTCCAACCGCTCCGATTACGCCCGCCACATGCGTTCCATGCCCGTGATCGTCAAGCGGCGCCTGGCCGTCTAAGACACTAACCCCGTAAATATCATCTACATAGCCGTTGCCATCATCATCAATTCCGTTATCTGCAATCTCACCGGGATTAACCCAGAGATTGTCTACAAGATCCGGATGGTTAAAATCAATCCCGCTATCGATTACAGCTACTACAACATCAGATGAACCACTTGATATTCCCCATGCTTCCGGTGCATCAATATCATTATCCTCACTGCTGCTTATTCCCCATAGAAGCGAAAGATCCGGATCATTCGGAAGCTCCTCAGCCCTTACAATAAAATCCGGTGAACAGCTTTCAATCTCTGGATTCTTACGCATCATCTCCTGACAGGTTGTGTCAGAAGGATCGTAAAGAACGGACTCTATGAAACTACTGGAGGGCAATAACGGCCCTTGTAAAGATTTATTGCTAATAAGCCTGATTCTACCATTGCGCTCCAACTTTTTCCCGCGAGAAGCAAGTGGGGCGCGCATTGATGCAGCCCTACTTTTGTACGTAACAATATATTGGCCTGGCACAACTTCAGGGGATTTGGATAACTGCTGGGCCAAAGAAGTAGTTGAAAACAAGAGCCCAAAGATGACAAGGGCCAATCCAACTCTGAAGTAGTTAGAATTCGGCCCAGTTTGAAGCATTGTAGTTTAATATCCAAACAACTGAAAAAGAAAATGCCGAACAGGATCCCCCCAAAACATAAAACCAGGGGTAATACAGTTCGGCACCTTACTGCGGGCAGAACAAAAATATCCTGCCCGCACCTAAATTAGCCACACTGGCTAAACGAATCAGGGATAAGTCCCGCTGCATTTAGCGCACCATTCATAAGCTCATCCCCGCGCTTTTCGAAGCGCTTTCTTAGCTTCTTTCTGCCTCCCATACGTCTCATCTTACGCACAATCTTGGAAAGCAACCCACGTAGAGCCCGGGCATTGTCACTTGCAGCAGCAACCACACCTGCGTTTGAAACACTTACGCAATTCACTGCTCCTTGACACTGACTCTGAACACTCGGAATAGACCACGTATGAGTCCAATTCTGAAGATAAAGCTCCCTGGACTCCTTCTTGATCTTCTTTTTAAAACGCCCAATACTTTTACCGGCTTTTCTGGCCAGCCTTGACAGAGTTTTAAGAGCCCTGCGGTTTAAACGATCCTGCTGAAGCGAAGATCCGTCAAGCTCCACCTGAGTTTCAGTTATATCAACACCTGAGCAACACTCGTCAGGGACACCGTCGCCATCATTGTCCGTACTAAAGGCTGGAATATTACCACCAAGACCTAACGGTTGAACCGTCATATCCTGTACTGCAGTTATACTATAGCCAATCGGAGAGTCGTGGAATAGCGGCCCTGCAAGATCATCATCGTCATCATCACCGGATTGATCAACAAACTCTTCCAGACGTACAAGTTGTTTCTTGCGTCTAAAGGTTTCGTGAAATAGCCCGGTAACCTGCTCCTGAGTTGCAGACCCAGATAGCCCTGCAGGAATCAAGCCCAGAAAACCGCTTCCGGTCACCCCATAAAAAGTGCCGTCCTGATGAAAAGCTATATCAGTGAGCGTTCTACAATTAAACATTGAAAAATAATCCTGAGGATTCCAGGTATTATCAGGATCCAGGACTGCCTTACTATCCAGAACTTCTCCTGTTATTGGATCGTGGCGGTTAATTATTCCAGCAATACATGGTTGCTCATCAAATATTTCCCCCTGTACGGCATCCGCTCCAGAAGCAAACAAGGACAGGATTCCCGGAAACAAGGAGAGTATATCACCGGATGGCGAACGCGCCATTCCAATTCCAAATACCTCAACATTAAATAACTGACTCAGAGCACCGCCCACTTTATCAAGAGTGCCCATCCCCCCTCCAATACCGTAAAAGGTGCTGCCATCAGTATTAAACACCAGACCAAGAAATGTCGGGCAAAACTGCGCATCCCCCGCACCGCTCTGTACGCTGTTAGCAAGCGGTGTGCCGGCTCCAGTCAGCGGATTAACGGAATAGATGTGCTGATTAAGCGGATCATCACCACACACCAGGCTATCGTCATCATCATCACTAATTATTCCTTCACTCCCGATTTTGAAATTACCTAAAAACGGTACTTCAACAGTATAAAGGCCTGAATTAGATGGATCGACTGCAATATCATCCACTATCCCTGTAGAAGATCCTACCGGACCGACATAGTAAATCCCAGCGCTATCAGCGTTAGGAAATACCAGGTAGAACATATCTTCCCCACCCAAAAATGGGAATAAAGGGAAACCACCCTGTGCACCTACGCCTGTAATACCGATCCCCCCACCTGACAAATTGTAAAGTCCGGTACCAACCATCGGAGACTGAATATCACACTCATCCGGGCGACCATTATTATTACAATCGCCACTGGTACCCTGCGAGATATCAAAATCATCAGGAACTTTATTAGCGTTACAATCAGATTCACACTCATCCGGCCTTTGATTGCCATTTAAGTCAGTACTTTGATTACAAAGTTGCACGCCGCACGTACCACTGTCACATGCAAAATCATCGTCATCGTCACCTAAAAGCTGATCTGTACAGTATTCTCTGCAAGTATTTGGAAAAGGTGAATCAAAAGAATAAAGCTCCCAAAGTACAAACTGATCTATATCTGTGGTATTAAGATCGCAGAGATCTGGTATTGAATTGCCGTTACAGTCCTCACACTGATCCAGTATGCCATTTGAATTCTGATCCAGGCTTATCACTCGTCCAGCATCATCATCGTCATCATCATTAAATGATGCAGTTTGGCCCTCCCACTGTTCAATGTCACAGCTATCAATCACACGATTAAAGTTACAGTCAGAAGCCAGACCAAATTCGATTTCACATTCATCGTTAAGGCCGTTCCCATCACAGTCAGGCACCTCTTGTGTCTCATTACCTATCTGGCAAATCTCTTCAGGAGTACTCTGAGCGTGCACGCTGGCGCAATAAAAAGAAGCTACAAAAAGAACAGTGGCAATTTTAGAACGGGAAATCTTAGACATGTGCCTCCTTAAGCATTACTAACAATTAGCTTCCACCCCCAAAACAACAACAATAGGTCACAACATAACCCTGAAAACCGGGGAGCAGTAATTTATAAACCGGGAAAACTTGAAAATTTGACTAAACCTCTGAAGTTCCCCGTTTCTAACGCAACACACGCACTTAATCAAGGACAACTTTAAAACTGTGGTATAATCAATTAGTTAATTAATATCAAAGCAAGTTTTGAGAAGATTAGATCGACAAGAAATCAGGCTACTCAACTCCCGTCCGACACCTAACTAATACCAATAAGGTTTTCCATTACAAAGTTGAGTACAGGTCCTAGCAGCTGCTGCAAAACCCCACTAAAAAGGAGCGCCACCACAATTAAGAGTCCGAACGGCTCCAGCCTGGCCAGAGGCCGCGCTGCCTTAAGCGGTAAAAGCGCCACAGCAATCCGTCCGCCATCAAGCGGTGGTACGGGAATAAGGTTAAAAACAGCCAGGATTACATTAATAATAATTGAGTAAATTAAGAAAAGAATGAAACCGCCGGTCAGAGTTACGCCACTTAAAGCACTAATATCAAACAGCTCTACAACCCGTAATAAAATATAAGCAATTAGCGCCAGTACAAAATTCGTTACCGGCCCGGCAACTGCTACCCAGCCCATGGCCCGCTTGGGATTATCAAAATTCCGGGGATCTACCGGCACCGGCTTGGCTCCTCCAAAAATTATCGGCGAGCCGCTTACTATCAGGACAGCCGGAACTATAATCGTCATAAATAGATCAATATGTTTTATCGGGTTGAGCGTTAACCTGCCCGCCAGGCGTGCGGTCGGGTCGCCAAAACGCTCGGCGACATACCCATGCGCAATTTCATGCAGAACAACAGCAATCAAAAGCGCCGGCCCGGCTGTAATTAGTGTGATAAATGACGATCCTTCCTGCACAAACCTCCTTGCGGGTTAAAACATGCTATTAACTTACTATAAACTTTACTTATTTTCAGTAGCCCCGCACCAGATTAGTCCTCCCTGCGGCGAACAAGCGTAAGAATTGTATAAGTTGCCACAAGCTCATCACTCTGGTTATAAACCTCTGCATCCCAGGACACTACTCCCTGAGCCGGTTCGTCTTCCCGCCTGGGTTTAGCTGCCTTTTCCTTAACCGTCAGTTTCACATAAATCGTGTCGCCTATATACACAGGCTGAATGAAACGAAGATTGTCCAACCCATAGTTAGCCATAACCGGACCAGGCGCTGGATCTACAAAAAGCCCCGCTGCAGCCGAGAGCACAAAATAGCCGTGCGCCACTCGCTTTTCAAAGAGCGATTCACGCGCTGCTATATCATCCATATGCGCGTAAAAGTAATCACCACTTACCCCGGCAAAATTTACAACATCAGCTTCAGTTACCGTACGCCGCGCAGTTGTAATTGACTCTCCAATCTGAAGTTCATCAAAATATTTTCGAAACGGATGAACCCTGTCATAAATCCGCTCAGCACCCTTATGCCACTGGTTACAGATATGCGTAAGCGTAGTTGGCGATCCCTGAAGAGCTACCCGCTGCATATAAAAGGTAACACCACGTATACCTCCCATCTCCTCGCCGCCACCGGCGCGGCCCGGCCCGCCGTGCACAAGATGCGGCATAGGTGATCCGTGCCCGGTTGATTCTTTTGCCGAATGGCGGTTAATTATAAGAACCCTGCCGTGATACGGAGCTATCCCCAGAGTAAGCTCACGCGCAATATTATCATCAGCAGTAAAAATTGAAGAGACAAGGCTCCCGCCACCCTTTTTAACAAGACTAATAGCTTCTGCATTTGAATTATACGGCATCACAGTACTTACCGGCCCAAAGGCTTCAACGCTGTGAACCAGCGAAGCCTCACCCGGTGCCCTACAACATAAAAGTACAGGCGCTAAAAATGCACCGCGCTCCTTATCTCCACAAACCTCAAAGTTTTCAGGATCGCCGAAAACAATTTCTGCTTCTTTAGTAAGCTCCTTAATACGCGCCTTAACCTCCTCACGCTGCTCAGAGCTTACAAGTGCCCCCATCCGAACACCTTCACGGGATGGGTCACCTACTTTAACCGAAGATAAGCGCTCCTTTAGCGCTGCTGTTACATTCTCTAGTTGAGCTTCTGGAACTAACACCCGTCTAATTGCCGTACATTTTTGCCCGGCCTTTACGGTCATTTCATTAACTACTTCTTTAATAAAAAGCTTAAACTCTTCATCTTCAGGCTTAACATCACTTCCAAGTATGGTGCTATTAATCGAATCGGCTTCCATATTAAAGCGCACAGAGTTTTCAATAATAGCAGGATGCTGTTTGAGCTTTTTACCGGTCTCCGCCGAGCCGGTAAAAGTTACAACATCCTGACAGGTAAGATGATCAAAGAGATCTCCTACTCCTCCACAGATAATCTGAAGCGCGCCCTCGGGAAGAAGTTCGGACTCAAGCAAAAGCTCTACCAGTCTCTTTGCAAGATAAGCAGTACTGCTTGCAGGCTTTACAATTGCCGGCATGCCGGCCAGAAACGTAGGCGCTAACTTTTCGAGCATCCCCCAGCAGGGAAAGTTAAAAGCGTTAATGTGCACCGCACAGCCCTCAAGCGGTACAAGCAGGTGTCTTCCTATGAAAGTACCGCTCTTTGATAATTGCTCCTGTGGGCCTTCGGGATAATAGGGCAAGTCAGGGAGCTCACGCCTCCCCTTACTCGAATAAACAAAGAAAGTTCCTATGCCCCCCTCAATATCAATCCATGAATCAACTTTGGTGGCCCCGGTTTTAGCAGAAAGCGCATAAAGTTCATCCTTTCTTTCCAACAGATACTTTGCTGCTGCCTTAAGCATAAGCGCACGTTCATGAAAACTCATCCGGCGCAAATTAGGATTTCCAACCGTTCGGGCATATTCAAGCATGCCTTTGTAATCAATACCCTCTGAAGAGATCTCTGCTACCTTCTCTCCATTAACTGCGCTTAGAAGCACCTTGCCGTTCTTGCTACCTCCTACCCATTTACCTGCAACATAACTTTCCAGTCTCATTCCGATCCTCCCTTGGCTTTAAGTTCTCTTTTAACTTCTTCCCAAGTTTTGTAATCAGGATACTTTATCTCACCTCTGTCAGCAGGGATTTCTCTTAATGGCTCACACTCTTTAAGCGTTGCATGAAGCTCAGCCGGAAGGCCCTGATAAATTTTTGTTCCTTCTCTTTTCCACTCAATCATCTCAGGACTTAGCTCCTTTATAACCCGCGCCGGACTTCCTGCAACCAGGCTCCCTGGAGGTATATTCATCTCTGCCGGCACAAAGCTCAAAGCTCCCACGATGCTATTATCACCAACTACCGCGCCATCCATCACCACTGCATTCATACCGATTAAAACATTTTTACCGAGTGTGGCTCCGTGAATAACTGCACCGTGCCCTACATGGGCCCCCTCCATTAATCTAACCGTAATAGCCGGGAACATATGAATTGTGCAGCTCTCCTGCACATTACAGCCATCTTCAATGACAATAGCTCCCCAATCACCACGAATCGCAGCCCCGGGCCCGATATAAACATCGCGCCCAATAATTACGTTACCGGTAACAGCTGCCAGCGGGTGCACATAGGAGCTTTCATGCGCAACCGGTTTTATGCCATTAAACTCGTAAAACATACTATACACGCTCCAGTATGGCTGCCATGCCCTGCCCTACTCCAACGCACATGGTACAGAGAGCATAGCGGGCTTTTCTTTCGTTAAGCTCAATTGCTGCAGTAAGCGCAAGTCTTGCTCCGCTCATACCGAGCGGATGTCCCAGGGCTATTGCACCTCCATTCGGATTAATACGCGAGTCGCTATCTTCAAGACCAAGCTCCCTGATACAGGCCAGCGACTGGGAGGCAAAAGCCTCGTTAAGCTCTATTATATCTATCTTATCAAGAGTAAGGCCCGTTTTCTCAAGCACTTTTCGGGTAGCTCCAACCGGCCCGATTCCCATAATACGCGGCTCGACTCCAACAACAGCCGACGCTACAATACGCGCAAGCGGCCTAAGCGAATACTTTTGAAGCGCCTCCTCGGAGACTATCAGGAGAGCACACGCTCCATCATTAATGCCGGAGGAGTTGCCGGCTGTAACACTCCCTTTCCCATCAAAACGAAAGGCAGGTTTTAGCTTTGAGAGGATCTCAGGTGTTGTTCCCGGGCGAATAAATTCATCATCCTTAAAAACTACCGGGTCAGCTTTTCGCTGCGGTATGCTTATAGGTACAATTTCCTTTGCAAACCTTCCGCTTTCGCGCGCAGCCGCGGCCTTCTTCTGTGAGCGTGCTGCAAAAATATCCTGATCTTCACGTGAGATTGAAAACTTCTCTGCCAGATTCTCGGCAGTCTCACCCATTCCCTCGGTGCCAAAAAGCTCCTCCATTTTTTTATTAACAAAGCGCCAGCCAATACTGGTATCATAAAGCTTTGCATCACGACCAAACGGAGCAGCACTTTTCGAGAGTACATACGGCGCGCGGGTCATATGCTCGACCCCGCCGGCAATAAACAGATCGCCATCGCCGGTCTGTATCGCGCGGGCTGCCTCAACTACAGCGCTAAGTCCTGAGGCGCAAAGTCTATTTACGGTTATACCGGGAACAGTAAAGGGAAGCCCCGCAAGAAGAAGCGCCATTCGCGCCACATTGCGGTTATCCTCCCCGGCCTGGTTAGCGCAACCAAAATAAACATCATCTATTTTTTCCGGATCTACAGAAGGATTTTGCTTTAAGAGCTCACTAATTGTATGCGCTGCCAGATCGTCTGCCCGAACCTGTGAAAGAGCACCTCCAAACTTCCCAATTGCGGTTCTCAGCCCCGCAGCAATATAAGCATCTCTCATTTATTTATCCTTACTAAAAAAATCTTTTCCGGTTTTATATACAGTACCGCGAAAAAGCGCCACTTCATTTTCGTCCTGATTCTTAACACAGACAGTGTAAAATCCTAGTTTCCGGCTTGAGGTAATCTCTTTTGCTTCTGCTGTAAGCACATCACCGGCTTTAACTTTTGTAGGGTAACTTACAGAGGTTTCAATACTTACGCTTACATTCCCGTAAGTGTTTGAGGCAAAGGCCAGCGCACTGTCAGCCAGTGAATAGGTAATCCCACCGTGAGCCAGGTAAAATCCGTTCAGCATCTCTTCGCGTACAGTCATCTGAACTGTGCAACGACCGGGCAACACCTCAATAAGCCTCACGCCAAGCCAGCGGCTGAAGGCGTCGCGCTCAAGCATTGTGTCGACAACTTTTTTAGCAAGCTCCCAAGAATCCATTTAATCCATTAAATCTACAAATTTCTTATTTTCACGCACCAGCCTGCGAAGTAACGGATTAGGCCTGTAGCGATCTTCACCGTATTCCTGCTGAAGTCCCTCAAGATAACGCAACACCACATCAAGCCCAATCTCATCTGCCCAGGCCAGAAGACCCTTGGGGTAATTTACGCCTCGCGTCATTGCCAGCTCTATATCGCGCGGAGTTGCTATTTTAAGAAACACAGCATCGCTGGCTTCATTAATAAGCATCGCAAGCACTCTAAAAAATATCTCCTGTCCGAGCTCCTTATCACGACACGGCTCAGGCTTTCTGGCATTTTCAGAATAATCATAGAAGCCTGAGCCGGTTTTACGGCCTAAAAGTCCGGCCTCAACCATACGCTTTTGAACAAATGAGGGTTTAAAGCGCGGGTCATAAAAGAAAGCCTCAAAAACAGTTTCAGTAACCTTAAAATTTACATCAATCCCAATTAAGTCCATAAGCTCAAAAGGCCCCATACGGAAACCACCAACTTCTTTTAAGGCCCAGTCAATCGTGGCCGGTTCGGCAATGCCTTCCTCGTAAATTCTAAGCGCTTCTCCATAAAACGGTCGCGCTATTCTGTTAACGATAAAGCCGGGAGTATCTTTGGCAACAACCGGCACCTTCCCCCATTTGTCCATTAGCTTTCGGCATTCACTTATGAGATCGCAATCTGTCTTTAAGCCTGGTACTATCTCAACAAGCGGCAAAAGCGGCGCCGGGTTAAAAAAGTGAAGCCCTAAAAAGCGCGAGGGATTTTTAAGTGCGCCGGCAATAGAAGTAATAGAAAGTGATGATGTATTGGTAGCCAGCAAACATTTAGAATCAACTATCCCTTCAAGCTCTTTAAAAAGTTCCTGCTTAATTTTAAGATCTTCAATTACAGCTTCTATAATTACTGCACACTGAGAGAAGTCATTTAAATCACCAGCTGCTACAATTCTGGCAATGATTGCGTCCCGCTCGTCACCAGTGATTTTACCCTTTTCGGC
>RFHI01000063.1 GCA_003696425.1 Candidatus Dadabacteria bacterium
AACCGGAATTTTTGAAAGGCAGTTAAGTATATTTGCCGCATAGCTTTCGTCAGGGCCGGAGATCCGTTTCGGGCGTAAATTTAATGTGCGGTCGTTTCGGATCTCCTATTTTTTGTGGGGGACAAACTTCGTAGACATGAACATCTTCGTGGCCGTTTTACGTCTACGTCGACGCAATCGTAAACGAAAAAACGTTTACGAAGACGACCACGTCCACGAATTTTATTTTTCGCCACTCTCTTAAGTTGATTCTTTAGTTAGTTATGTCTGTTACATAAAATTAGGCCCTGGAAAACCTTGTAAGCTTTCCAGGACCTCCAAGAAAGTAGCGAGGCACTAAATTTAGTACCCGAAGGTATTTGTGAGATCCACTTTCTTAATGCACGCTGCTGTCTCACGTAGCAGCGTGCCAGGCAGGGCACCAAGTTCACGTGCACCTGTGCCTGCCGCTGCAACCATGAGTCAGCGAAACCAGAAGTTCGGGTCTCGCGCAACCTATGGTCCGGTATTACTCTTCCTCTTAAGAGCCTCGCGACTATCCTAAGAGAGAGAGTGCCAGACTTGGCTGCTGATTAGCCTGAGCCAGTACCGCAGCACCAGCCTGCTGAAGTATTCCGAGTCTGGTTAACTCGGCTGCTTCACCGGCTACATCAACATCACGTATCCGGCTCTCTGCAGCTGCGAAGTTTTCACGCGCTACAGCCAGGTTCGTAATGGCAACATTGAGCCGCGATTCAGTTGCACCGAGCGTACCACGCTGGGAAGCCAGGGAACTGATGGCGCGGTTAATAGCATCAAGAGCCAGCCTCGAAGCAGATTGTGCTTCCACTGCTGTGCTGCCAATGATGGAATAGGCCAAAGACGAGTTGTTTGTCGATGCCAGACCTAGAGCTGCCAGAGTACCCTGCACACCGGCAAATCCGATCTGCGAAGTTGATCCGGAGTCAAAACCTACCTGCAGTATCACCTGGGCGTTACCTGAAAGCAGTGTAACACCGTTAAACTGGGTGGTGACTGCGATACGCTCGATTTCCGAACCAAGCGCTGTGAATTCGTTTGCCAGAGCCGAACGCTGAGACACCGAATACACACCGTTAGCAGACTGTTCTGCCAGCTCGGCCAGACGTGAAAGCACCTCACCAATCTGACTTAGAGCCGAGTCTGCTATCGCAATGGTAGAGATACCATCGTTAGCATTTCGGATCGCTACGTTGGCTACACGCTGCTGAGCTTTAAGAGAGTCAGCAATCGCAAGACCGGCGGCGTCATCACTGGCGCGGTTGATTCTCTGACCCGAACTGAGTCGTTCGAATGTTTGTCCTAATTTGCTCGAGGAGAGATCCAAGCTCCTCTGAGCTTTAAGTGAGGCAATGTTAGTGCCAAGAGTTATAGCCATGGTAATTTCCTCCGTGAATTACCAAACCCGGGCGTCATAGTCTTTCCGTGACCGACGCGCCAGAAGCCGTTATATCCGCACCTGTGCAGGATATAACACCGGGTTTTGAGTTAACTTTTAACGGTATGTATCAGGGAAAAGAGAGAACTGATTTCCTTCCCTCGCTACACCCCGCTTGTAAACAACTTTTACTGCTCGCTTGCTTCTATTGAAGTACTACGGCCGAATGGCTGCTGCGCTTTAGAAAAAAATTAGTGAAGCAAAAATTTTTTTGTGCAAGTTCAGCAGGCTAGGCAAAAATTGCCGGGTCTTAATTAATATCGGGTGTATGAATGTAAACCTGACTCAAGATAAGATAGCTATCATAAATATCTTCAGTGGCGTGACCCGTAAAAAAACAGTAGCAATTTTTAATTGGTTGTTAGTCTGTAAGTTTTATTAGGTATTGGAAAAGCATTGAAGGCTATACAGCTGCGAAATGCTTTGTGTTAGCCCTCGCGGCAATAATCAGTTCCACAGCATGAACACAAAAACCTGCTGGTAAGACGGCTGCAGCCGGGTATTAAAGCCAGCAACATAAAGGCGCCTAATTCCAGCGTTCTCAAATGTAGTATTCCGCCAAAGATTAGAGTGACTCCTTCAAAAAGCAGTATATCAGGCCAGTGGCTAAGCGAGAGACGCACTATCCTGTATTCATGCACCACTTTACTTTTGCAAAGTGGGCAGCAGTTTGATTGACGAACTTTGTTTAACTCAGGCATACACTTTATGTTATGCAAGCTGCAGGTGTTGGCGTCTCCACAAGCACGCCCCAAATACTGTCAATAATCTCCAGTTGTTACATTAAATGACGGTTGCTCAGATAAGGAGATAGTTTTATTGGCGCTTTAACAACAAATTGACTACAATCCGGGGTAGTTAATGCATGCTTGAGAAATCACCGGACTGCCGGTAAATTTCTCTATCTGTCTGTTGAAAGTGCTGTCAGCAGACAGTAAGGAAAGTAATAATTGATGTTTGATAATTTTGATTAAAGGTGATGGCATGAAAAACACAGGGAAATTTTTAGCTGCTGCATTACTACTGCTTGCAACAACCTCCTGTAGCCCTGACGAGATCGGTGGTCGGGAAAAAGGTGCTCTGGCCGGTTCGGCCCTCGGCGCCGGACTCGGGGCAATTGTAGGCCACCAGACTGGCCACGCCGGCGAGGGACTGGCAATCGGTGCCGCTGCCGGTGCCCTTGGTGGTGCCATGATCGGCCATTCTCAAGATAGAGAAGAGGCCAGAATTAGGGAACAGGAAGAACGGCTTCGCAGGCAGGAAGAAGAGCTTCGCAGGCAGCGCCGTGAGCTTGAAGAATTGAGGCGCAATCAGCGTAATTATTAGTTTTGTGAATCCCGGAGCGAAGGCAATCTGCGTTGATTTGCTGCTCCGGGAGTTTGTTTTTTTAGAGAATCTTGTTTCTTATGTCTCCTGTTGCTGTTGTCGGTGGGCTTCGTACTCCCTTTGTTAAAGCAGGAGGGGTTTTTTCGGGCTATCACTTCCTTGATCTCGGCAGCCATGTTGTTAAAGCCCTGGTAGAGAAGCTTGAAATTGATCCGCTGCTGATTGATGAAATAGTGTACAGTACGGTTCTACTCGATCCACGCATGCCTAACTCGGCACGTGAAATAATTTTGCGCTCAAACCTGCCTGATACTATCTCTGCCCACTTTGTCTCCAATAACTGTATAAGCGGTCTGGTAGCAGTTAACATTGTTCGTGAGGGAATTCTCTCCGGTAGAATCAGGACTGGACTGGCAGGCGGCGCTGAATCAATGTCCAGGCCAGCGTTATCGTTAAAGCCGGCTGCAGAAGAGATCTTTATTGCTTTGGCGCGCGCCCGCTCCATTGGTGAACGGGTTAAGTATTTATCGAAGTTGGTCGCAAAACCTGGGCTGTTAATACCTCAGCCTCCAAGTCCCAAGGAGCCTTCTACCGGTCTAACCATGGGGCAGCACTGTGAAATGATGGCTAAAGAATGGAATATCTCCAGAGAAGATCAGGACAGACTTGCCCTAAGAAGTCATATGAATACAGCCAGGGCGCATAGAGAGGGTTATCTTGCTGAAGAGATAGCGCCGCTGGAGCTTGTAAAAAATGATAATATTTTTCGTCCTGATACGAGCATTGAAAAACTTTCTACGTTAAAGCCAGTTTTTGATCGTAGTGAAAAGGGTACTCTTACTGCCGGAAACTCAAGTCCTTTGACAGATGGCGCCTCGGTTGTGTGTATTATGAACGCTGAGGAAGCAGCGCGTCAGGAACGAGACATTCTGGGCTATATAGAGGATGTCCGTTTTGCTGGTATTGATCCGCAGGATGGCCTGCTGATGGCGCCGGCAGTAGCGCTTCCTGAGCTGCTCAGGAAAAATAATCTGACAATAGACGATATCGATATCTTTGAAATTCACGAAGCATTTGCTGCTCAGGTGCTGGCAAATCTTTATGTCTGGGAGCACGGCTGGGATAAGTATAATATTGAACCGATTGGGCGTATCCCCGAAGAAAAAATCAATGTAAACGGCGGATCAATTGCAATAGGACATCCATTTGCTGCTACCGGTGGAAGATTAATTGTTTCAGCTCTGAACGAACTTAAGCGCAGCGGTAAAAATACGGCTGTAATCAGCGTATGTGCAGCTGGTGCAATGGCCTGTGCTATGTTGCTCAGGCGGGAATAAGGAAGCAGAGTTTTTGAAACAGAAAATTTGAAAGACGGTAAGCCGAAAAGCCGTAATGCCGATTTTCTGGTTGCCGCTTACCGATTGCTGTTTTTCTGTTATCTGCTCTCAGCTTTCTGCGACCAGCTACGGGTATGAAAAATCAAATTCGTAGACGTAGCCGTCTACGTCGACGCTTTTACGTCTACGGCAAGGTAGGCGTCGGCGTAATACGCCCGACGAGTTCAGCTTACGGCTGCAGCTCCTGAACCAGAAAATCTGAAACACAGTAAGCCGTAATGTCGATTTTCTGGTTGCCGATTGCTGTTTTCCCGCTATCTGCTCCCGGCAGCCTGCGGCCAACTATAGCTATGAAGAATAAAACTCGTAGACGTAGCCGTCTACGTATACGCTTTTACGTCGACGGCAACGTATCCGTCGACGTAATACGCCCTAAATCATTATTAAAAAGTGTTACCCATGTCTCCGGTAAAATGTGTTACCTATGTCTCCGGGTTGTACCCCTGCTGGAGGCTGGTTGTGATTTTCTGATGTCTGATTTTCTGGTTACTGTTTCCCTGCCATCTGCCCCCAGCCCCCCGCAGCCAGCAATAGCTTCACGGCAAAAACACAATATATACAAAAAGTTACGCATCCAGCCATTAACTTAAATAAGTTCCTTCCTGTACCTGCCTCAACCTTCCCGCATTTTTTGCTTAAGTCCTGCCGCGCTTTGGCCGTTTAGCATATTTGAAGGCGATACTTCGTGTGTGTGTGGTGCCTGGAAAATTATGGTTGTAAATGCATTGCCATTTTCAACTGTTCTTCCGGAAGCATCACGAACAATTTGGACTGTAGTAACAGGATACGTCATGCCGGCGTAGACTGCCCGGGTCTAAGGATAGACTCAGGATCTTGCTAGGTCTTTCAAGGAGGAAAGAAAATGGCAGTAACTCTAGGAACCAATATAGCATCTCTACAGGCGCAACGCAGGTTGGGTCTGGCAACAGAGAAACTTGGTCAAACCTTTGAACGACTCAGTTCGGGTCAGCGAATCAACAGAGCCAGCGATGACGCGGCCGGTCTTGCAATTGCAGACTCTCTGAAAGCAGACCAGAGAGTAGCAACAGTTGCTATCCGGAACGCAAATGATGGTATTTCTACCATTGCTATTGCTGACTCCGCTCTTGCAGAGATCGGGAACGTGCTTTCCCGTCTGGCAGAGCTTGCTGAACAGTCAGCGAACGGTGTGTTCTCGGTTAACCAGAGATCAGCTCTGAGTAACGAGTTTATCGCTCTTAGCTCAGAAATTGAACGAATAGCTGTGACTACCGAGTTTAACGGCGTACGTCTCCTTTCAGGGAACAGCTCCGTTGTACTTCAGGTAGGTTTTGATTCTGCGTCAACTTCACAGATATCGTTTACCGGAGTTCAGGGAACACTGAATTCACTCGGATTGGCAGGTGCCAATTCTTCGTCTCTGCTTTACTCAATTAACGGCGCAACACTAGAGCTCGGCCAGTCAGCAGCAAGAAATGCTCTTGATGCTGTTAACCGTGCTATCAGTTCTCTGGCATCAACCAGAGGTACACTTGGTGCCGCTGAGTCACGACTCAGAGTGGCAATCACGAACCTCTCGGTTGCGCGTGAGAACTTTGCTGCAGCCGAAAGCCGTATCAGAGACGTTGATGTAGCTGCAGAGGCAGCCGAGTTAACCAGACTGGGAATCCTGCAGCAGGCAGGTGCCGCAGTACTTGCTCAGGCTAACCAGCAGCCGGCACTGGCACTGAACCTGTTGGGGTAACAGGTCCGGTGACAGGATAGTCCGTGGCCCGTAACTTTAAGTGCGGGCCGCGGGCGGCCTGCCCGGTAACTGCTCCCTAAAGGTTGCCGGATCGGAAGCAGCGCTGAGGGTTAAATCATCTGCCGGGGGAACACATCTAACCCAACTGATGCGCTCCGGGCAGATGATTTAACACAGACTTCCAACAACCGCTGCTTGGAAACAAACACGGAATATGTCAGTCATGCGGCATATTCTGCGTACCTCGCTACTTCTTGGGCTTTGGATCCTTTGAGACTAACAGGGGCGAACGTCTTAAGGTCCAAAGCCTTTTTTTGTATGGCTGATAATTACAGATGGCCATAACGCTGTCATAAGTAAAATTGCACCTTAATCAGCCTATACACTGATAGTACTTCATAAAATATTACAAATTATTTTTTTTCTAATGCTGTCGACTGACTAACTTTCACGTTATAATTATATGCGTGAGGAGCAGAATCAACATAAAACATAAGGCGTTACTTTACATTATAGCTGCAGCGTGTGTTTTACTGTTGTTTCAGCAATATGCAGTGGCAGGACCAATCTACGTTTACCGGCAAGCTGATGGCACAGTCCATTTTAGTAGTAAACCACCACCTGCAGGGGTATCGGCCAGGGTTTTTACTGCTAAGAGTGCAAGGTTTTCAGTTTACCGTTCACGTTCCTCGGGGCCGCGGCGACTGTATATAAGCAAATACCGGGCTATAATTAACCGCAGTGCCAGAGAATTCGGTCTTGAAACTGCGCTTATTCGGGCGGTTATTCATGCAGAGTCAGGCTTTAGACCTTCAGCTGTGTCTCCCAAGGGAGCTCTCGGGCTTATGCAGATTTTACCGGTAAATCTTCGGCGTCTGGGCATAAAGGATCCGTTTTCCCCGGTTCAGAATATACGTGGCGGCACACGCTATCTTGCAAATTTAATTAGAAAGTATAATGGTAATCTTAAACTGGCGCTGGCAGCTTATAATGCCGGGGAGGATGCGGTACGTAAGTACAAGGGAATTCCACCTTACCGGGAAACGGTAAATTACGTAAAGAAAGTCCTCTCACTTCGGCAGCGATACAGTCGGGTTGCTTCTTAACATTTTTCAGCCAGTCTTAAGTGTGAAGAGAAATAAAGTTTCAGTCTTATGGACAATAACCGGTCAATTATAAAACAAATACCAAACTGGCTGACATTTATCCGCATTCTTCTGATTCCTGTCTTTGTCTTTTTTATGGCAAATCCGCTGGGAATGGATTTAAGAGTAGCGACAAACTGGGCACTCGTAGTTTTCGTTGTAGCCGCGGTTACTGATTATATAGATGGAATTATAGCGCGAAGGGTAGGAGCGGTATCAAGTCTCGGTAAGCTGATTGATCCTCTTGCAGATAAAATTCTGGTAATGTCAGCTCTGGTTATGCTGGTTTCAAGACGCTCCGAGCTTAGCGGCGATCCCTGGATCCCCGGCTGGTTAGTGGTAATTGCGCTTGCGCGTGAGTTCTGGGTTACCGGGCTAAGAGCTGTAGCTGCAGGGAAGGCGGAGATAATTTCTGCCAGCTCCGCAGGTAAAATTAAAAGTGCATTGCAGATGATAGCTATTCTCTTTCTTCTATTGCATGATTACCGCGTTCCGTTAGGCAGCAAAGAAATTCCCTGCTATGTGATCGGGATTAATGTTTTTATTGTATCACTGGCGTATTCGCTCTGGGGGGCAGGGGAGTATACTCTTATGGTTTTTGGTCGAAAAGACAGCGCGGGGGAAGATATGCGGGAAAGCGCTGCAAACAATTAGGGATGATTGTAGAAAATCCATAAATGAAGTTTATATAACCGGATTGGAAGAATTTTGCTTAAAACACTACTGCTCTTTGACTTGGAGCTGTAGTCCTGTACTTCTGACTCTCTTGTCCAGGTCAAGGTCAAAGTTCAAGAGCGCCACATGTGCAGACCCCTGCATCTTCGCAGTTCATCCCTCTGGCATCTGGTTTACCAGTTAAAAATCCTGTATGGTCAGCCAGCGGAAAATCCCCACGTGGTTTAACCACTACGGCAGTTTTCGTAATTTTACAACTTAAGGGATCTATATTTATCAAAGCCTGAACAACTTCGGTAGGTTTAAGTGTGCTGCTGGTGTTGTCGTAATCTATATCAAAGGTCAGCTGATTGTGTTTAAAGTACAGGTTGCGTACACATGATCCCAACAAAACCATTTTTCGCTTTCTTTTCCTTATTCTTTCAACCTTAAGATTATGCCAGTCATCAGGGATTGTAAGGTCTGATTGTAGCTGCTGTTCACTCAAATCGACTCTAAACCGCTGTCTTTTGATCGCCTGCTGTATAGCAGAGGATTTTTTGTTAAGAGTAACTGCATCAACAAAGATTATCCCCTCCGGCAGTTCGCGGTTAATTCTGTTAACCAGCTGGGTCGCAGAGATTTTTTCAGCGAGATAAAAATCTACAAATTCACAGAAACTTTCTACTCCAAGCTGAAGCGGCGGGCCGCAGGCAATTTTAGGTTTTGGCCTGAAGCCACGCGAAAACGCAAGTGGTATCTCAGCACGTCTGGCCGCCCGAAAGAGCACACTTTGAAGCTCCAAATGAGAAATAAAGCTGGCACTGTTTTGCTTGGTATAAAGAGCCCGTATTTTTAAAACCCAGGGTGCTGAGCTCGTAATACATGCGCCCTGCGGCTCTTCCGTTTGAAGATACTCCCGAAGCTGATAGGTTCCGTACTTTTTGTTTAAAGACTTTGCTAATTTTTGCCTTTTGTTTCCGACATGCACAACCTCTTTTTCTGGTGTGGAGTGTGAGCGACCAGAGTAAAGAATTTTTAAGCGTCCGGCAGTGCGGCTGCGGTCAAAAAGTACGTTTCTTACGGCATCATAGTCACAGCTACCGCAGCTTGAGCAGTTCTGAGTGAGGCAATCCGGTGTAGTTCTTACCTGAAGTGCCCGCTGCCACTCTTTTTCAAAATAACGGCGGGGAATATCGCAACTGATATGATCCCAGGGAAGCGCGGAGCTTACACTCCGTTCTTTAAGGTAGCTAGCTGGATCAATGCCCTCCAGTTTAAAGGCTGTACGCCAGATTTGCTCCTTTAGCTCTTCTGTCCAGCCATCCAGTCGCGCCCCCAGACGATAAGCACGCAAGATAACCTTACCAAGCTTTCTATCTCCCCTGGCAAAAACGCCTTCAAGGAAAGAGGCAAAGGCTGAATGATAACGGAAATTAATCCCTGCCTTTTTTAGCTCGCTGTAAAGATACTGTTGTTTGGCAACAGTTTCAGCTTCACTGATCTGCCGGGCCCACTGGAAGGGAGTGTGCGGTTTGGGCACAAGCGTTGAGACGCTTACCGTTACTCTGTTACCGCGTCCCGCAATCTCTTTTACCTTCCGGGCCGTATCTACAATGCCTTTTAAATCTTCCTCTGTTTCAGTAGGAAGCCCAATCATAAAATACAGCTTAATGCTCTGCCAGCCGAGCTCAAAAACATTTTTTGCCATATCAAGAATCTGTTGATCGCTAACCCCCTTGTTAATTACATCACGTAGTCTCTGAGTGCCGGCCTCAGGGGCCACAGTAAAACTGGAGCGCCTGATGCTTTGCACTTCACCGAGTAGTTCGGGTGTCAGCGCATCTACCCGGGTAGAAGGGAAAGAAATAGCGAGCTGATCGTTTGCTGCAAATTTATCTTTAAGCGTGGATAGTAAAGGTATAATGCTGCAATAATCGGCAGTTGAAAGCGATAGCAGCGATAGCTCCTCATAGCCGGTGTTTCTTACGGCCTTTTCGGTAATTTTTATAATCTCTTCCGGGCTGCGTTCGCGCTGCGGGCGGTAAAGATAACCTGCCTGACAAAATCGGCAACCCCTGACACAGCCACGCATAACTTCAAGTGCATAGCGGTCATGCACAGCTTTTATGTTTGGTACTACCGGATTTGTAGGAAAGGGTGCTCCTTCAAGCGTGGCGAGCACACGCCTTGTTACCGAATGATATCCATTTTTTAAAGGAGTCATCCCCACAAATTCTCCAACGTCGGAGTATTCGGGCTTAAAAAGTGATGGGATGTAGACACCATCAATCTCTGAAAGCTTGTCTAATAGCTCTTCTCTGGAGTTTACAGCTTCTTTTAGTTGCTTGAGCTTTTCAAGAAACTCCGGTACTAGCTCCTCACCATCACCGATTAGAAAAGCATCAAAAAAATCAGAGAAAGGCTCAGGATGGTAAGCTACCGGACCACCACCAATTATCAGCGGATCCTTTAGAGTGCGCTCAGCTGCAAGCAGCGGTACATGTCCGCGATCAAGAATAGTTAAAATTCCTGACATGCATAGCTCATACTGCAGGCTAAAACCGATTACATCGAAATTACTGAGTGGCCGTTTTGATTCAAGTGAAGTAAGTACAGCACCCTTTTCAATTAAAAGCTTTTCCATGTCCGGCATCGGAGCGTAGACTCGTTCAGCCCAGAATTCAGGAATGCGGTTTATAAGATCGTAAAGAATCTGAAAGCCGATATGTGACATGCCGACTTCATAGGTATCAGGAAAGGCCAGACAGATTCTGAGGGATACGTCTTTTTCGCATTTAATGACAGAGCCCCGTTCACCGCCAATGTATTGGGCAGGTTTTTGAACTCTGAGTAAATCTTCTCTGCTTAGTGTGGCCATAAGATTAAAAACACAGTTTCGGTGATGATAGTGTAATATACAGTTTCTTCCAGCTGTTGCCAGTATACCTGCTGGTAGTTGTCGTGGGGCTCGCCCCTTAAGGTGTTGAATAGTGAGAGCTTATCTCTGTGTGCGACAATAACTTAAAAATTACAACGGGTTATTTGCTTTACCGAATTAATTTCAAATACTGTTTAATTATTGTATGCAGATTGATATTCTCCTCTTTAAAAAGGTCTTTTCTTGCCCCGCAGAGGGGGCTGTAATAGAATAGCCAGGTTTAAGTAAGTTTAAGTAACGGCAGAGCCCGGCGCCGGGTCATGCCCCAATAATATTTACTGAGTAGTATGCTTGTTTCCAGGATTGAAATTTTTGGCTTTAAGTCGTTTATGGATCGGCTGGTCTTGCCTCTTGATAGAGGTATTACCGGTGTGGTTGGACCTAATGGCTGCGGTAAATCAAATATTGTTGATGCTATCCGCTGGATACTCGGTGAGACCCGCGCCCGAAATCTGCGTGGTGGTACTTTAGAAGATGTCATATTTAATGGTACCAGTTCATTAAGGCCACTCGGTCTGGCAGAAGTTACACTTACACTGCGGGCACAGGAGAAGGATTTCTTTGCCGATCTTGTATCACCGACTCTTGAGGCTGAACTTTTAGAGCAGGAAGTACTTGATGAATTGAGTGAAGAGCCAGGCACAGAAGAAGACGATCCTGAAAACCGGTCCAGCGTGAAACAGGATGCCCCCAAGTCTTGTGATGGAAGACCTCGGCTTACCGTCATAGAAGGAAACCTGAATAAACCGGAAAATAAAACTGTAGGAAACACCGTTATTCGGGAAGATAAAACGACCGAATCATCCCCTGTCTCCACGGCTCTGATACACAAATTTTCGTGGCTTAAATCAGTAAATGAAGTTCAGGTTACAAGAAGGCTTTACCGCAGCGGTGAATCAGAGTTTTTTATTAACCGCGTACCCTGCCGGCTGCGAGACATAAAAGAGCTTTTTAGAGCAATCAATCTGAGTGCTCGGGCGTATACCGTAGTTGCTCAGGGTGAAGTGGGGCGGATGGTTTCTGCCAGGCCGGAAGAACGCCGCCTGATGCTGGAAGAAGCCGCAGGAGTAGTTGGCTTTCGCGATAAAATTGCGGCTGCCACCAGGCGTCTTAAAGAGACTGAGGTTAATCTCTCAAGAATTGATGATATTATTAAGGAAGTAACCCGCCAGGTTAATTCCCTTAAAAGACAGGCAAACCGGGCCCGCAGGAGAAAAGAGATTAAAGCGCGGATAGCTGACCTGGATCGGCTGCTTTATTCTCACAGTATCTTTCAGGCTCGTGCTCGATGCAGCACGCTGCAGGCTGAGGTTGACAGACTAAAAGAGGTGGTGACGAGCAGAGAGACTGAACAACAGCGCGCCCAGGCAGAAGAAGAAGAGGCCCGCGCTAATTTAATGAGTATTGATGTTGAGTGTGATTCGGTCAGAGCACGTACTGATGCACTGCGGGAAGAGCTGGCCAGTCGTGCAAATGAGCGCAGTCAACAGGAGTCGCGTCTTAAAGAGCTGCAGGCCTTTACTGTTGCAAGAAAAACTGAGGCGGAGCGGCTTGAGGAACAGAATGTGATTCTCAGAGAACGGCTGAATACAGTTGAGCGTGATATCAGTGATCTTAAGCAAAAAGCTCAAAGCTTTGAAAATAAGATCGCAGAGCTTGAAGAACAGGACGAGGCAAGTCTTGCAGCTACAGCAGAAAAGCTTGAGGAGCTTAGAGCTTATTTGCGTTCTAAGGATAGTCTGATTAGAGAGGTTCGCGATCAGTTGATTGCAGCCCGCAGTAAACTTAAAGCCTTACAGGAACAGATTACTGCGCTGGCACCCCAGGCACAGCTTTCCCGCCAACTGACTGAACAGGAAAAAATCAGATGGAGAGAGCGTGTTTCATTGCTGGTTGATCATATAAATTATGACCCTGCCCTGGCTACAGCTGTTCAGGCCGTACTGGCCGGGCGAGCTTCGTTTCTTGTTGTCGATGATCCGCATGCTTTGGCGCGCGATATCATATCTACGCACACTGACGATCCTGAACAGCGCTCAGGCCTGGGTGCTTTAAAAAGCGGTGGGGTAGCCCCCCTCCCCGCGCTTTTTGCTCCTTTTAAACCATTTCTTAACTTTATTGAGTATTCGGAGGAGGTAAGCGGGGCTATTGGCAGGATTTTCAGAGATATCTATCTCTGCGACAGTATAGATCAGGCTTTAAATTTCTTTAGAGAGCACCGGGATAGCACTATTACACTTGTAACGCGAGCAGGCGAAGTTATTACATCTGAGAGTGTCAGCTGGTGTCCGGGACAGGGTGGTCTAATACAGCTTAGAAAAAATGAAGCAGAGCTTTTAGAAGATCTTCAGGATATAGAGGCTCGGCATAATAGTCTACTGAATGAACGTTTCAGGCTGGTTCAGCAAATAGAAAATCAAGAGAAAATGCAACAGCAGGAGCTGGAGAAAAGTCAGAACCGGCAGCAGCAGGCGCGCAAACTTGGCAGGGAGCTTGGCGCAGTACGAGGCAGGCTTGAGACCCAGGAAAAGCTGCGGGAGCAGCTCAGTACTGATCTATCTTCGCTTGCAGCGCAGATTGCCGAGGCTCGCCTCAGAATTAAAGAGTTTAAAGAGGAAGAGGATAGTGTCAGAGCGCGTATTAATGATGTGGTGCCTGATGAAGATCAGAGGCTTCGAGAGATGCTGCAGTCTTTACGCCTTAAGTATGAAGAGCTGGATAAAATTCGTCGTGAAGGGCGTGAAAAACTCTCAGAACTGGCAACAAAGGTTACGGAAACACGACGTGAGCTTGATAAAGCCAGGGCGGAGCTTTCAAGAGCCGAGCTTGAGTGCCAGAAGGGAATGATTGCCTGTGAGCACCTCGAGGAGAAGATATTAGAGGAATACGGAGAAGGAACTTTAAATGAAATTAAAGATTCGCTGCGTGCTTATCAGGCTCCTGACGATCAAACACTAAGAGCAACTGAGCAGGAAGTTCAGAAATTAAAAGCCCGTGTCCAACGTGAGGGGGATGTGGACCCGTCTTCAATTGAGGAGTATGAGAAAGAGCAGGCCCGACTTGATGATTTAATTAAGCAGCATGAAGATTTGGAAGCTGCACGCAAAACCCTGCGCCGTACAATCACCAGGTTGACCGAGACCTCTGAAGAACGTTTCATGGCTACCTTTAAAGCAGTAAGGGAAAATTTTTCAAAGCTCTTTCCGCGGCTCTTTGGTGGAGGCAGGGCCAGTCTGGAGCTGAGCGACCCTGATAATCCGCTTGAATCAGGTGTGGAAATCCTGGCGCGACCACCCGGTAAAAAGCTTAAAAGTATTGAGCTGCTGTCAGGGGGTGAAAAGGCGTTGTGTGCTACTGCAATGATACTCGGTATGTTTATGGAGCGCCCCAGTCCGTTGTGTGTTCTGGATGAGGTAGATGCACCTCTTGATGATGCAAATCTCGTACGTTTTCTTACACTTATACAGGAAATGAGTAAGAGCACCCAGTTTATAATTGTTACACATAACAAACAGACCATGGCAGTTGCAGATCGTCTCGTGGGTGTTACTATGGAACAGCCCGGCGCTTCGCGGGTTATAACTGTTTCGCTTCAGGAGGCCTATAATCAGGTCGCTTGAAGCCCTCAGGTGTGTAGATTCAGTCGGAGGTTTATTATAAATGAAATTTGCCAAGTTCGGTGAGCAGCTGATAAACAATCTCGGCACTTATTCTGAGCAGTACGGTAGTGGCGATGTGTTGACCGATCTTTTTCTGATTGTCCTGATTCTGATAGGTATTACTTTTCTGGTAGCACTACTTGCTCTCTGGCGGACTCGCAGCCTGGGAGACAGGGCTGTAGTTAATAGAGTAAACGGCCTGATGGGGCGACTTGAACGTCTTGAGATGTCGCTTAACGCATTTCGAACTGAGATTATGCGGGAGCGTGAACTTGAAAAGGGCGAACTCGGGTTTTTAAAGCAGGAGCTTCAGGATATCCGAAGCAAAATTAGTAAAAGGTCAGAACTGCCTGAGCCTGAAGAGGTAGAAGTGAGTCCTTTTGCCATCCCCGGTGAGGATAGCTATGGCACTTCCCTCCAGCCCGATGAACTTGAAACCCCCGATGATTTTAGCCCTCCCGGGGACTTAAAAAAAAAAGTAGCTGATTCTGAGATATCAGATCCCGTTCCTGATCTGCGTGAGCGGCTGGGAAAATCCAGGCGCGGCATTCTGGGGCGCATAAGAGATCTTTTCAGTTCAAAAGATAAATTAACAGCCCAGGATCTGGAAGAGCTGGAGGCGCTGCTAATTTCTTCTGATATAGGAGTTAAGACAGCGTCTTTACTTATAGAAGATATAAAGAGGGAACTTAATTCCGGTCGCGATGTAAATCTTGATGATGTTATTAAGCTGCTGGAAAGTAATACCTGTAAGATCCTAGAGAGCGGAGCGCCTTTAAAGCCTGAGCTTAACCCGGATGCGGTTGGTGATACTCCATTAATTGTTATGATTGTGGGAGTAAATGGAGCAGGGAAAACCACAACAGCTGCCAAGCTGGCAGCAAGTTTTACTGGATCTGGCCGAAAAGTAATGCTGGTTGCAGCAGACACATTTCGCGCTGCTGCAGTTGAACAGCTGAAAGACTGGGGCAGGCAGACCGGTGCCAGGGTAGCAAGTGGGACTGAGGGGGCAAGGCCGGGTGCTGTGGTTTATGATGCGTTGGCAGAAGCCGTAAGAGATAGGTATGATCTTGTTTTAATTGATACCGCGGGAAGGCTTCATACTAAATCTAATCTTATGCAGGAGCTCTCCGGGATCAAAAATGTGATTAAAAAACACATTCCTGATGGACCGCATGAAACTCTGCTGGTGGTTGATGGCACAACCGGCCAGAATGCTCTGGCTCAGGCTTCTGAATTTAACCAGGCTGTAGATCTTACCGGAGTGATCGTGACCAAGCTTGACGGGACCTCAAAAGGAGGAATTGTAGTAGCAATTAAAAATGAGTTCAATATTCCGGTCCGCTACATTGGTGTAGGAGAGGGTATGCACGATCTGAGACCCTTTTCAGCTAAAGATTTCAGCGCAGCTCTTTTTGAAAGATCAGCCAAAGATTCTACGGTAGATACCGTTAACGCCCGAAAACGTCGCAGGCGACGTGAGTCGCTTGCAGTTTAGGTTGTAGGTTAAGCACAGGGGTCATAACTTGCATTTGAGCCGCGTTGAAAGGTTGCTCCGGCAAAGGGAAGGAGCAGAAACTGCTCTTGATCTGGTTTTGTAACCGAATAAACCCCGATAGCAAAAACAGAATTCTCAAGCGGTGCACCTGGTTCGGCTGCGGTAATAAATCTGTTTTCAAGATTTGCGGGGGGTGCTGTAGTGCATGAATTGCCTGAGCTGTCGTATGAGGTTGTTGCGCTGTCGATGTTGGAACTTTTGGACAAATCGTAATAATACTCCAGACCAACAGCACAGAAACGTGTTGAACCACCAATTGCTGATTCCACAGCTCCTGCAACGTTTTGCAGTGCGCTTTGCAAACCGCAGGTCATCTTTGATTTTTGCATCGCAGTAATGTCCAGTTCCGTTGAGTCCCATGCCTGTTGCTGTAGAGCCTGGAAAGCAGCTTGGATCTCCTGCGCCATGCTGTCACCGTAGTATTTTTTAACCATAACGGTAAAAGCCGGCATGGCTACCGCAATCAGCAGGCTTAATACAATGGCCAGCTCAACCAGTGTTGCACCTTTATCCCTCCGGAGCACAGGCTGTATTAACTGATTACAACTAAACACCACCTTACCACGATATTTCATATACACACTCCCGCACAGGTAAGCCCGGCAGACATTACCATTTTGCTTCCACAACACCGGGACGTTCCGGACCCGGCCAATGGACTAAAAACCGTCCGTCAGCTGAAAAATTTCAGCAACCCCAAACGCTACACATTTATCGATTACCTGCCTGGAATCAGAAAGCGCTTTCCAGCAGGTTTGTGACCACAGGAGAGCCTGTAGGCTTCCATCGAAAATACCCTCAATTCAGGTTATGCAAAAAAGAGGCCGACCGGTTGCACAACAGCCGAGCGTAATGTTACCACCATAAAGAGCTCGTAATTTCGGTGGGTTAGGAGGGGGGACGGTGATTATAATCGTACCTGCATAACAAGGAACATTTTTTGCAGAGTTATCATAACAATAAAGTATTACGCAGTTAATCCTCTGCGGGGCTTTTGTTTGTTGGAGAAGAGAGGTTTTATTGCCCGCAGGACGAAATAGTTTGGTTTTTTTAATTAATTCAGTGGGCCGGCACAAATTCGGGCTACGCGGTTTTATGAGGGGTCTTTCAGGATGGGTCCTGCTAAGAAAATTTGTAACATACCTTGTAACAATTCTTTAAGTATCAAGAAAAATAAATCTCAACGGGGTGCTGCTCTAATCGAGCTGGCAATTATTTTGAGTCTCTTTGTAATCCTGATGTTTAAGCCTTTTCAGCTTATGGTCAAGCATTTTGACGGCGATGGTTTAGTTGAGGATCTGCAGAACGCTTTCTTTGCATTGCAGCAAGAGAGCTGGAGCGGGAATTTGCTTGATGTTACTGCGCAGCGGCAGAATAAAGAGGACTGTGACTACCAGACCCTGCTTCAAACTATGTCCAAGCTTGTAACAGACTCAAGCGGAACTCAAAACATCTGTTCAAAGGTGCTTGTCAAATCATTTGATGCTTTCGGTACACCCGTGGTTAACGAGCTGTATGCGGTTGATGAGAACGGTGCGGACTGCAGCGGGTGGTTTGATGGCACACTGGTGCAGGAGTTTGAATCAATAGTTTCAAGCTCTCCTGAAAACGGACCGCAGTACGGAATTGGGGTCTTTTCTAAATATGATCCCAGTAATAATTTGGTTATTGGGAATTCTTCTTCAACCGTTGCTCCCGGAAAAGGCAGCAGAGCAAATGGTGGGCCAAGCTGTAATGCCCCAATAGTTTGAGAGATTTCTGTTATGTACAAAATGTATATTAGAACAATTGGAAAAGAACAGAGTGAGGATGGAGGCGTATTAATTGAAGCAGCCTTTGCCTTACCGATTTTGCTGTTCGGAATGTTTGCCTTTATGTGGGTAGGTTTTATGTTTAATGCAAAAACTGCTCTGACTTCCTCACTTTCAAAGGCGCTGAGATTGGGTGTAACTCGCGGCAAGCCTACAATCACTGCACAGCCGCTAATACGGGACATAGAAGATTTAGTAAACACCGGTACTATCAGCGATCGTCTCAGAACCAAACTGCTTACATACAATGTAGACTGGAGTAGCCAGGCAGATGAGGGTTTCAATAAACTTACAGAAGTTTTCCAGGATATAAATGGTAAAAATGAACTTGATAAACTACCGCGTGAGTATCTTTATGCGCTGGTATATATGTATCAGGGCATGAAAATAGCTATTGGTAGTTCTTTAAAATATCCCTGCAATCCTGATAATCCGGATGGCCAGGGTTGCCTTGAATGCAAGTTCCTGAATCCTGCACCAAGCTCGTTAATCCCAAATGGAGATCTTGCACCAAATTCGTTTGTTGGCATACCTTCGGGAAATTATATAGGCATGCAATGTCGTTTTAGGCCTTCAACCTTTATTTTGGAGCCTGCTATAAGGCTATTAAATTTAATCAGTGGGAACGCAATAGTTCCAAAGATTATATTAACGCGTAAGCTTTCTTTTGGCACGCCGGGCAACTAAGATATGATTGTATCGTAAGAGGCTGATAACTGTTATGTTTAATGAAGTGATAAAAAGAACGGGCAGCGAAAATGGTATTATCCTTCCGGTCACAGCCATTCTGGTCTTAATTGTAATGACATTTGTGCTCGGTCTGGGAGTGGACTCATCCACTATTCACCGTGCTAAAGTAGCGCTTAATCTTAAAGCAGAAGAAATGTGCCAGGCAGTTTTGCCTTATGCTGAACTTCAGGCTGAAGCAGCCAGAGTTTTTAGCCGCCAGGTCAATGCTACTGTACAAAACAAAAGCCTTGAGGCTGATGGGGTAACTCTGCTGGGTGCCAAGCTGGCTATATCAACAATGCCGGCTGATGGTTGCTTTGATTTTCCGGGAAGCGGCTGTAACACACCGCCCCTGTTAGAGGGAGTCGGTGATAACCCCGGCATGACAAATGGCCCGTTTTTTTTCAGTACTGGAAACAATCTCGGAATCCCGAGTTGTAACTTTGATTGTAACGGGCTGACTGGTTGTACTCCTGATTGTGTTTTTCAGGGGCAGCTGGAAGGTGACCCGGATTATCCTAACGGTCTTTTTACGGAGTTAAGAAACAGCGGGAATACAGTAGCCTGTAAACTTAAGGGGTCTATTACCACGATCTTGCGTGGGCAAAAAATTATTGAGGCTCATACGGTCTGGAAGAAAAATGTTCGTGGAGAGTGTAGTGGCGGGACGTGCTCACCCGCAAATGCAAACAATCCGGGGTTGATAATAGCTATAGCGCCACAGATGACTACGTTCGCAAACGACAAGCGTTTCTGGTTTATGAGTGATAGTGATTACAGTGAGCAGGGTCTCACTCAAACCGTCCGGGAAAGGGTGGATCCACTATTTTATTTTAATCGTGGAACAGCACCCGGTCTGAGAGCCTTTTCCGGAGCAAGTGACGGAACTCAAATAACCTATCCACTGGGAGCTATACCGGGAGCTTTTAAGCTGCAAATTCCTGCTCCCATTGACGCTGACTGTAGCAGAGACTTCGACCCCAATACTCCCGGCTGTCAGTTGCTTGATCAAAACGGCAACATTGTTGACTACGACGGCGGTATCAATCATACCTGGTATAATCCCGTGGCAGGTGGAACTTTTCCCCGGAACGGATTTGAAGATGCTGGAGCGCATAGTGACCGTGAAGAGATGCTGGCAGCCTGCATGAATCCGTTGATTCTAATGCGCAATCTGTTTCTGGCGCGAATAATTGAGCTGGCTTCACGGAACGCTGAGCTTAGAAATATGACTTCAATTTATATGGTGACTTCCCAGAATCGTACGCGTGGCCGGCTGGCAGGCGGAGTAGTAGGTCGCTCTCTCAATTCGAGGGACGGCCCCTTAAAACTTAATCAGCCGGTAGAGCTTTTATCTTTTGGCCAGGATCTGACAGAGCCTATAATGCAGCTGCCATATGTTTTTTTTGATACAGGCATATGGGGTTGGCTCCCCAAGGAGTATGGACCCCCGAAGTATGGCTGGGTTAATCCTTTTAATTTAAAAGATACTGGCTTTAATGCTCAGGATGCTACAGTTCAAAGAGCCATGCAGCAGTATCATGTGCTTGTGGCGAATCAGCTCAGATACTGCTATCACCTCTGGGACGCTTCAAACGGACTGACAAGACCGTATCTTCCCGGCCTCTTTGATGAAAATGGCAAC
This sequence comes from Candidatus Dadabacteria bacterium, assembly GCA_003696425.1. GTDB lineage: Bacteria > Bdellovibrionota_C > UBA2361 > UBA2361 > J046 > J046. The sequence continues at coordinate 20,045 of RFHI01000063.1, forward strand.
CGTAAAAACCAGGGTTCAGCGGGAGAGCTTTTTGAACCCGATCCGCCGTACTCGTTTAACCCTTCTCTTACATCCAACAGTTATTTTGCCGGTGACAGCTGGGACCAGGAATGTCCCTGGGGCACTGGAGGTGTGCCATCGTGCAGCCCTTCGGATTCAAGAGGGCTGACCGCTGCTGAGCTGGTGTCAATTATGGGTTCAGTACAGCTGTGTCCCTATGAGATGGCAGGACTGCCGGGGCAGTACACAGGAGCTGCCGATGAACCTGATCTGTCCGGAAAGCTTGACAAGACCTCTTATGATCCTGCAACAGTTGATAGTGATGGTGATGGAACAGTAGATGCGGATGATCCCTGTCCCGGGGATGCTGCGATTGCACCACCATCAGGCGGTGCTCTTATGCCTGATTCAGATGGTGATGGTGTAGTTGATGCCTGTGATATGAAACCGGCCAGAGACAATGGCCCAAGGGGGCCTGCCGGTGATGCTGCCGATAGTGATGGAGATGGATTCTCAGACTGGCCGGGACTTGATAACTGTATAGCAGTTTCAAATCCGAACCAGAATGATACTGATGGAGATGGTTTTGGGGATCTTTGTGACAGTGACATTGAAAAGTACTGGCGCGGGATATGCCGCAAACCTGATGTTCCGACAGATACTACTCCATTAGTCAGGTATAACTTAGACTTATTAGTCAGTTATGACTTAAGGCCTGATCTTGTAGGCCTTTTGTGTCATCTGGCTGGTAATAAACCGACAAATGGTGTTTGTGATGCTTTTAATGCAAGACAATTCAGATCAGTTAGTTCTCCGGGGCTTTACCCTTTGAAGACCCCACCTGTTTCTCCTCTTAATCCTTTGGGCGATCCTGAACCGTTTGTTGCTGATGCTTATAATGACACAGCAACTAATACTGACGCCACTATTCTAATTGTTACTCATCGGGGGATCGCTGAGAGGGAGTCAAACGACCTGCATGACCTTGTAACGTCTCCGGCGTTTAGGAACCGTCAGATCATAGTAGTCTGGATGCCTGAATTTGCTTATGGCACTGATGACGCCGCTAAATATGAATATATATACTCAGTACAAATAAATAGATTTAAGTGGGCTTTTGATGTTAGTTATTATGTAAGCCCAAGTGATCCAAAAGCTAATTCGTTTTTTGCCTTTAGCCCTTATCTTGATAAGTATCAAGTCAGCGGTACATCTCCGGCTTTGTTTAACACCGGTGATTCGTCAGATAAACACCAGAAGTTCTGGCATTATATGATCGGGTACGGTGGCCCCGGAACTGAAAACATAAGTATTGCGGCAACAAATATCTATAATGAGAGAATACTTTCTAAAACGCTTCACTACTGATTAATACGGAGATATAAAGGTGAATAAGAGAAAGCTTAGAGGATCTTATTTTAGGGGGGTCGTAAAAAATAATAGCGGTGCAGTTTTGCCGGAATATGCGCTGGGTGTTTTGTTTCTTGTAATAGTATTTGTTGCAGCAGGTGTTTATTTAACTAATGCTGTTTACACACGTATAGATGCGGTAGCAGAGTCGCATGAAACCATGGTGCCCTGTGGGCATGGCGGCGATCTTACTCCAGCAGAATGTCTTTAATATAACTAAAGCCGTTCTACTTTTAATGAATCGCCTACAATCTTAAGGAGAGAATTTTTGCCGTTTAAAACGGTCTCCAGGACTACTTCACGCTCCCACAGATTTTTTACATGTTTTAAGGTTCTCTCAGCATACTCAAGCTGAAGGTCACGTCCATCATGATAGTGTTTCAGATAGAGCGTGCGTTTTTTTCCAAAATCAGCGTCTTCCACCTTAATTACAGGTATACTTCCTGAGCCAACATTTTTAATTAAGGTTTCTTTAACCTGTTGCCAGTTTTCCTCATCAGAGACTTTGGTGACTATACGCTCCTTACCTCGTTTTTCGTGCTGAAAAAGTTCAAGCTCACGCATAATATCAACCGTTAAAAAACGGCGCAGAAAAGACGCGTCCCGATCTGACTCACGCACTTCAAATATTTTCTTTCGTCCGGGGGTGTCGTTTTCATCAAGCTCTCCTATATTTTGTGGTGGCCGATCATCACTGAATACCCGGCCGGTATCACCTTCGTTCCAGCGTCGCTCGATATCATGCCAGATAACAAAGCCCAAATGATATGGATTTAGCCCTCCAGGAGTTGGCCGGAGCACCTGATTGTGGCGAACCAGAAACTCCAGATGCAGACCTTCTTCCAGCTGAAGCGCATTCAGTATTTTATGATGCCAATAGCTGGCCCAGCCTTCGTTCATAATCTTGGTTTCTATTTGAGGCATAAAATACTTAGCTTCAGTCTCTACAATATGCAAAATATCGCGTTTCCATTCAGGTAGGTAGGGATTATGATCTGCTATAAAGGAGAGCAGATCCGGATCTGGCTCAAGTGGCAGCTTGTTAAGATCTGGAGGGATATATTCCTTTTTAGGATGAATCTCCCGATACGGATCCTCCGGTTCCTGGGCTTGTTCCCATTTCCTTAATTTCTGTTCCTCATGCGTGAGCTTTTTAATTGCAAGATTTCTTGAGCATTGCATCGAAATTGCATGGGCATTATCAAGAGTTTCTTCAACCTGATCAATTCCAATTGAAGGGTCTTCGATGTAGGAATCAATTCTGTCGGAGTGATTTTTAAACATCTCCAGCGTGTAGTCTGCGTTTGTGCCGGAGGTAAAGGTAAAGTTATTGGCAAAAAAATCATTATGCCCATAAACATGTGCCATTGTAAGAATCTGCAGAAGCAGTGAATTGTCCCGCATTAAATAAGCCACGCACGGATTTGAATTGATAACCATTTCATATGGCAGCCCTGACACGCCGTAATCGTAAAGGGTTTTCTGTCGTTCATATGCTTTGCCGTAAGACCAGTGAGCATAACGTGATGGCATGCCGGAGTAGGCCATATAGCCAATCATTTCATTGTGATCGCATATCTCATACTCCTGCGGGTAGCAGTTCAGTCCATAGTAATCGACCCATTTACGTATCTTTTCGTCCCATGCCTGTAGCTCTGCTATTGTAACAGTCATAACTTATTAAACCTGAATTATGTTGCCGGCCCCGCACCTTCACTGGTAGTGCTGCGGGCATGAGCCGAGACCTCGCTGGACCTGTCTTTTAACAGGAAACTCTTAAAACTCGGCCAGAGATCTTCTTTCTTTTCAATTACCACCATATGAAAATTATCATTTTCAATCTGAGAAAACACCTCCAGCATGCTACCGCTATAATAAGCGCTGCCAGACGGTTTTATTTCGCCGTAACCAAACAAATTGCATTTTTCACATAACTCACGGGCAGCCTGTACAGCTTTTTCGTTATCAG
>RFHI01000064.1 GCA_003696425.1 Candidatus Dadabacteria bacterium
ATATTACGGTACTGGTCCTTAAACGAATCAAATAACTTATAAATGCCTGAATTACCGAACTTACATCCCCCACTGGTAGCTTTTCCGTTGAGTTTTATAACACTGCTGTTTTTGCTGGAATGGTATTCACTGATTTCACCGGCAAAAGATTATCGGCAAGTAACTAAAATTCTGCTTACAGCTGTTTTAGTTTTTACCCTGTTTGCATTCTTTTCCGGATATCAGGCCAGTGAAGTTGCAGACATGAGTTTTAAAGTACCTGATGATGCCATAGATGTTCACCATCAAAGTGGTAAGCTGCTCCTGTTTGCGACTATCCCCATGACACTAATGGGCCTGTTAAAGGGGAAGGTTAAGTACAATCAAAAAATCTTTATGGTTACATATTTTCTTCTGCTAACTCTCTGCCAGGTGCTTGTGCTTTATACAGGCTACCTGGGGGGGCAGCTGGTTTTTAGGCATGGCGCCGGCGTATATGCCGAGGTGAGCGCTGCAGATTGACCCTGCAGGTAACTTAAATTCCAGTAGCCCCGCACCGGACTTTAGAGAAACTTTTCACCAGCTCCGTACTAACAGGAACAGGGCCCTACGCTATTTGAATTAGAAATTAACACCCAAACCTACATAAACAGCGTCGTCTGTTGTCCATCCGTCTACAGAGATTTGAAATCCTGGTGTTGGACTATCTTCACAGATGCTCTGAAGGCGATCCCAGGAATCAAGTGCCGGTTGTGCAGTGGCCACAGCATTAGGACATAACCTGAATGATTGTTGTTGCTCATATTGTTACGCCAATAGATGTTATGGGAAATGAAAGTCGGCCATATGAAAGTTATAGAGACCTTTTAGCAGGCAGGGTGACAAGTGTTTTAATAGTGCGGCCTGGCTGCTAGTGTGGTAACAATATTGGCCCTTTTTCACTCACTCCAGGCTGCAGGAAACTACTCTTTCCCGGGTTCCCAGAGGTATTCTGCTGCACCGGATCTTTTAGACTCAAAACGCGCCATGGCAAACAGCAGATCACTTAAACGATTTACATAGGCCAGCACACTATCAGAAACCTCTTCACTGCGTGACAGCTCAATAATTGACCTTTCTGCCCGCCGGCATACACTTCTGGCAATATGAAGATTAGCATTTATCTTACTTCCCCCAGGAAGTACAAATGAACGCAACTCTTCTATCCCGTTCATTAAGGAGTCAATCCAGTTTTCCAGTCTTGATACGTGCTCGTCACTTATGCGTAGCATGCCATCCCACGATGCCCCAGGCGGTGTGGCTAACTCTGAACCAAGGTCAAAGAGCTCGTTTTGAATCTTTGAAAGCATATCGAGAAGGTCTTTCTTTTTAGTTTTTTCCTCAAGTGTGCGAATTAAGCCCAGATGAGAATTAAGTTCATCAATTTCTCCATAGGCCTTAACGCGAAGCGAGTCCTTAGCTACCAGCTCCCCTCCGACCAGATGAGTCTCTCCGCCATCACCGTTACGTGTATATATTTTGTTAATTTTTACCATTATACCGGTTTTAATTTCTGCTTTTAAGTCTCGCAACAGCCTGGTCAACGATCACATCCAGTTCTTCTCCAATAATCCGAGCAAATTTCTCTGTAATTATTCGTTGCCGCTTCTTTAAAAAATCGTGATTGGTAGACTTCATCGCTTCAATTAATTTTTTAACATCTGCTGATTCAATATCAATCATTATCTCTGAAGCATCTGACACCTGGCATATAAGTCTTCTGTTTTTCAGCAGCCATAACAAACTGCGATCTGAAATTCCGGTGAGACGCTGAAATTCAGAGAGGTTTACAAGCTTCATTCCTTTAATCCCAGCTCCTTTTTAGCAAGTATTGATACTGACATAATTTTTAAAACTTTTTCATCATCTTCAAGCATTTCTGCGGCTTTTTCAACGTCTCCACCAGTCGCCTCAAGCGCTGAAACACGAACAAACTCTACAAATTTTTCAACACTATCCTGTACAGAAGACACTCTGTTGGTGAGCGAATGTTTGCTGAGCCGCTCGGCTGCACTTGCTACTACATCTGTAATCGTAAGAGTATCGCCCGAAAGACGAGACTGGAATACTTTAGCAACGATATTACCATCTATCGTTTGAGTCCCATGCATATCGGCATGCTCGCACAGTTTGGCTACATTGTTTTCAAGCTGACGCAAATTACCAGGCCAGCTGTGGCTAAAAAGCATCCGATAGGCCGTACTGTTTACGCCGTAAACAGGTAGGGCCTGCGGCCGCTGTCTTTGCAGTTTGGCCAGACCGTAGGCAAGTCCGGCAGAGATATCTAGTCTGCGGCGCTTAAGCGGAAGAACTTCCAGTTGAACGCGCTCGAGTCGATAAGCAAAGTCATCCCGCAATACATCCGATTTCATCATGTCGTATAACGTACGGTTTGACGCAAACACAAAACGGACATCAGCTTCAACTGACTCAGCACTGCCGACTCTGCGATAGGACTTGTTCTCGATAAAAGTAATCAGTTTGCCCTGTAAATCCTTGTCAATACTCTGCAGCTCGTCGATAAAAAGAGTTCCTTTCTCAGCTTTTTTTACAAGACCCCATTTATCTACAGCACCGGTATATGCCCCCGATACTGCTCCAAAAAGTTCAGCCTGCACTAGTTCTGATGATGAAAAATCACGCGGAGTAATAGTAACAAATTCCCCCGGTCTGCCAGAGAGGTGATGCAACGCATATGAAAGACTGGTTTTGCCAGTTCCGGTTTCGCCGATAATTATAGGGTTTTCGTTTGTATAACTTGCATAACGCGGCATCCAGCGCATCCACAGTTCTCTACTGATAGGATCAGCCAACGACTGAATCCAACCGGGACTGCCTAGCGGTGGCAGCGCGGGTTTGCCTTCGTTGCGCCTTGAATGTTCTATTCTGAATAGCGAAATTACGTTCGCAATTTGTTCACTTATAGACGGGATATCCGGCAACCCGCCCGGGGGGATGGCAATGAAGGTGTCAACAAATCCTGACGGCGTTAAATCAACAGAATTTTCAAATAACAGATCTCCGCCATAAGCAAATTTTTCAGGGGCATTCAATGCCACAGCAACATAAATTTCGTTTTGATAACGCTCGCGAATCTGTGACAGTAATTTGCGTAACAGGCTCTGAGTTCGATCTGAATGCTGTATACCGACTTCAAAAATTACTATATGGGGCCTGTCAGTTAAAATCATACTCCAGGCATCAGCCAGCAAGGCCGGGTGTGGTCTGGCGTTAAGCTTTGCTGTATTGATTATTGCTGCCACCCGACGAGAGAAGTCCGCAGAACCAGCAATGCCCACCTCTAAGGTTTCACTATTATTCATGGCAGCGCCCATATAATTTATTCTCCGCCTGAAATAGCCCGATCGATAATAGTTTGTAATTTGCGAATCCCGCAGCCTAAAAGAGCTGCAGCTGGCCTATATCTGTGGCCGCAGCGCTCAAGCGTGGCAGCAGCAGTAAATGGATCAGGCAATATGTTGCTGTCATGAGAGTTGTTTTCTTCCCAGACATTCCGTTGCTCGTTTATCAGCTCTTTAAGATCGCCACCATCAAGCGTATTCATAATAAGTGCATTTAAAACACAGCTTCGCAGCTGTTTTATATCTCCCGGCCAGTCAAGTTCACTTACCCAGGCAGTTATCTGAGCCGATAAGGGCTTTATCTTTAAAGAAGACAGAGAGACCGCTTCCTGCACAAACCTTTGTATAAGCGCTGGAATATCATCAGATCGATCTTGAAGGGCCGGTATTTTAATCATCTCCAGGGGTATTGCCTTGGCCCAGGCTGCTGATATTTCAGTGTCACTTGTACAGAGAGTCAAAAAAGAATCATTATTAGAAACCGAGACATTACCCCATAAGTCCTCAAAATTGTCTATCAGAAAATCCAGTAACTCACCATCATCTTCCTCCAGGTGTTCAATAATTAACGACAGATTAGAACCGACCCTTCCGGTTACACCGGAGCGGTGTGATATTCCGAGCGCATCGCGCGCAGTGCCGGTAAAAAAGCGCAGGTCAATTTTTCTGCAAGGATTTCTGGAACTGCGCTCCTCCTGCAACGCTTTAGCCAACGTTGTAACGCCGCTACCAGCAGGGCCGCAAATAAGCACTACTGGCGAGCGCTTGGCAATGATAGCCTGCAGCTGCTTTATAAGCAGACGCGACTGTTTTGAGGTAGCTACCAGGTCATTAATCTTTGGGGGGTTCTTAAGACGACGCTGCGCTGTAGGCTCAGACTTCAACAGCCGCTCTATCTCTCGACTGGCCAGAGAGACTGCTCGCGGATTGTCTAATTCTATATAGTGGTACGCTCCCATTCGCATAGCATCAACTGCTACCTGCACACTCGGCTCATCTGTAAGAAAAATAACCAGAGGTCTCGATTCAACATCTATTTCTGAAAGCCTGTGCATCACATCAAGACCGGTACTGTAATCACCCAAAAGGTAATCAAGTACCAGTACACGAGGTAACCGTTCGCAGATTACTGTTTCAATGTTTTCATCTATTTCTATTCGAGACGCTGTTATATTAATTTCAGCAAGTTGAGCGACCAGCATTTCAGCGGTTTTCCTTTTTAGCGGCTCCCGCTCATTTAGAACTATACTTACCTTTTCTCGCATCTTACTTATTATATTAGGTGTCAAAAACCGATATGGATCAATAGCATATTTAGGCTCTTTAGAATATTTTGATGTAAACAGGGTGTATTACGATGCCTGTATGCGGGAGAGTGTTTTAATGAAGGACATTTTAATTGTAGAAGACGGCCGTAAGGAACGTGAGAGACTTGAAAAACTCTTTAGCGCCGAAGGATACGCAGTGGTTGCCTGTGAAAGTGTGGCTGAAGCTGAGAAAGCACTTGAGCACGAACAGTTTAGGTTGGCTGTGCTCGATATTGGCTTAGGGGATAAGTCCGGGTCCCACCTTTTTAATACAATTAAACGAACACGTTCAGCGTCATTTATAATCATTTTTACCGGCAACCCCTCGGTCCACCTGAAGCAGCGTTTTCTGGATGAAGGCGCCGTTGATTATATTGTAAAGGCTTCACCGGAGGCGCAAAATGATCGTTTTCTAGGAAGAGTTAAAGAAATAATAGGCGAGGCAGAGAGTGATTCTCCTGAGGGGATAGATCTTGAATATTTTTTAAACCACTGTCTTCCGGAGAAATCACGCAACCTGTTTTTAGACATGAACAATAATGTGCCTGTATGTTCATGCGGCTCAGCCAGTTATGTGGTCAATTTCAGCGGAGAAACACAGATGCCACCTGAAGTAACTGGAAGAGTAATATGCCGACAGTGTGGAGCCGAACTTGATCCGGAAATTTCATGAGCAATTACTGAGGCTTTTTCGCATTCAATCTGCTGCGACTAATTGATTATGTTAAACAGGGATGACGAACGAAAGCGGAGATAATTATTACAGTCGAGCAAATTCTCCCATTGGTGATATCACGCTCTTACGCCGACTGATCATTACACCACATGTCTTTATATTTATTTTTCTAAGTGCGCTCTTTGGCAATGTTACCAATCTGTTGACTTTAAACGCTGTTGTTCTGCTTTACTTGATAGTCTTCTATATTTTTGTTGACTCATTTGTAAAAGTACTTACACCAGGAATTATAATTTTTTATCTGGTATTTTTACTTGCGCTGCTCTGTGTTGGCAGTGCCATGCTGGAACTTAACCCGCTTTTAGCTATTTACCTTCCGTTTTCCCTGAGCTTACTTTGTTTTGTTCTGGTCCCACTTGAATGGAGAATGTTTATATTTCTCGGAACTTTTGGCGCTGGTGTTCTAACTTTGCACACTGTAATCACGCTTTTTGGTCTAAGGGCTATAACCCCTCAACGTCTTACCGGATCTCTGTTGATGGTGGCCAGCATGATTCTGGTCGGGCTGCGCTCTTATTTAGGTCGTTCCGATCGATTAACTGTAGCAGATTCAGATAGATTTTTAGGGCATTCTAATGTAACTGAGAGAGACGCTCCCTCTGAACAATTAGAGGAACAGAGAGAGCTTGAAGTAATTTTTGAAGCATCACGTAAAAATTTTGCCCGCGAGTTAGTTTTCGCATATGCATGGAGGCTTGCACTATTAGCTGTGATAGTAGCTTCGCTGGTGCTGGCAGGGGGGTATCTGAGTGCAATGCGTGAAAAAGCTTTTGCCATATTATGGATCCTGCTGGCGGTGATACAGGTGATGCTTCAGATTGAGCTGCTGCGCAGTGAAGAGCGGGAGGCCCCCGAGTTTTTCGCCTACTTATCTATGTTGGCGATTATATGCTGGTGGGGAATGTTCCACCTTTTTAGTATTGCCCCGGATATGCTGATTGACGCCAGCTTGGCTGGCATTATCGTGTATGCAGGGATGCTGCCCTGGTCCTGGAGATTTAATATTTCGCTGGCAGCACTCTTTTGTGTGCTGGTGCTATTAAGGATTCCAGTTGTTGAACATGTTGCATATGCAGTAGCGATTGCTTCCATACTCATTTTTGTTTCCTTGAGAAATTCCGCCATATCCCACCTTAAGCTGTTGACAGTTTCAGGAGCAGCAGCGCTTTCCCAGATATCTAATCTGGCACTTCCGTCGGTAAGACTTGTGAAGATCTTAAGCTGGTATTTAAGAGCAGCATGTGATGTTGAAAGAGCAGTGATAATTTACAGTGATGGGAGCTCTGAATTGATTACGGCAGATTCTATTGAAAGCACCCCGGTTGATCAGGTGTTTGGGCGGGGTATTTTGCAAAAATCCGACAATGCGGGTGTGAACGAGAGCTGCATTGCATTTAAAGACTTGGGGGATCAGTTTCTTGGGGCCTTTGCTGACTGGTTTGGATATGTCCCCAGCCGAATATTTGTTTGCAGACTAACAGCCATGATTGACGCACGTGAAGAGCGGATAGGCATAGTTGTTCCTATGAATTTTGGATTAAAACTGGCAGGTTCAAGGTATGCTACTCAGGCAATATCAGCATTAAGCGCCGCTATGCGCATAGCCCTGCTTGAATCTCGTAGCCGTTACCTGTCTTCGGATGTGCTATTAGCCACTCAAAACACTCTAAACGAACGTGAACATGAACTAAATGAGCTTATTCATCATATAAATAATATAGCCCAGGATATATCGATTCACTGTGATAATGCCAGGCTTAAGCTTGATTCAGTTAGCAGCACCAAAAATGTGTCTGGCTGTATCGATCAGGCAAAAAATGAAATAATTCAACTTGAAAATGCAGCAAGAAATCTGTCTGCTGGTGCGTCAGACATAAAATTAGTGCGTGAATTGTTAAAGCTTAACAAACCGGATCGGTTTGGCAAGGCTCAGGTGAGAGAAGTTTTTGAAGAGGTTTCCGCATTTGCTCTTTATCGGGCTGACAGGCACGGTTTTAAGTGTACAACCCAATGTGGGGTTGATGATGATACTCTGGCAGTAGAAGTAGTAAGCCCGGAATATCTTGAAACAGCCTTAAGATTGCTAGTGCGGGTCTTAAGCAGACCGGCCGGTAAGAATTCGGAAATGACAATTAGAGTTGATCTAAAAGATGATTTTGTAAATTTCAAATTTGAATATCGCAATATTACTTTAAAACAGGATCTGCTTGAAACAGCACGTCGGGAGCGGAGTAATGTTGATGATTCAGATTATAATTATTTAAGAGCTATTGATAAGCTTCTAGAGAGTAGTGGCGGGAAGATCGAGCAACACGATAGCGAAGGCTCAGGAGAAGTAATTGTCTCATTAAAAAGAACCAATTATAGTAAAGAGCAGCGGCATGTAAGAGCTGCTTGGGCATTATTTGTTGATGACAACAGAGAGGTTACGACTTTTTACACCAGAGTGGCAGATGCACTGAATCTTAAGTCACGGGCGGCAGAGTCAGTTGCAGAGGCGATAGAAATTTTGAAGGTGGAGGGAGCCCCGCAGCTTGTTATTACCGATTTGCGACTGAAGCAGGGCAGTGGAGTTGAACTGATTAAGCATATTAGAGAAGAGTATGGGGACTCTATTCCCATAATTGTAGTTAGCGGTTTAAAAGAGGGGGAGTTGCCAGCTGAGATTAAAAGATCTGGGGCATCAACATTTTTGTGCAAACCGGTTGGCAGGCGTAGGTTGTTTGCAGAAATAAGGGAGGCATTATCAAAAGCGGGCTGAGATAATTAGTCAGGAACATTTGTTTATATTAATCAGTATTATTTGAATTTGGGAAATTACAATGACAGCTGAAAGGAAATCCGAGCAGCAGACATTAGAAGATTTGAGTGCTGATGATGTGCTGGCTGACAGCATAGGCATTCTTGAAGAGTCTCTACGAGAAGCATTTAGAATCAAACGTGAATTATGCGTTCACGCACTTGTTTCAGGACTTGAGGATGTAAATATAAGTGAATTGCCCGCTCAGCAAGAAACTCAGGGAGAGTGGCTCGCTATTGATTCGCTTTCGAAACTCAGAGCAGAGGTAGGCGGGCGCTTCCAGAACATAAAGAAAAAGTGGATAGAGGCCGGTTTCCCACTAAAACAGCATCGCGGAGAAAAAACCGCCAGTTATAAGCTAAATCAGGAGGGCTGGATTGAGCTAACCAACTGGATCTTAAAGCAGGGGTATGAGGCCAGACTGGCAACTGACGATTCTGAGCACTTATTCGAAATAAGAGCACTACCAGGTGGCCAAAAATAACTAATATTATTAGTCGGTTGGAGCTGAACAGGCACTTTTGGAGCTTAGCTGCTGAAATTACTACGGATCTTTCCTAAACCGCAAAGATCCCAAAATGAATCACAATTATAGAGCATTAGATTACAGATATGTAATTAATGCGCCGATTAATATGTAGCAGTGCGGTTTTGTAAATTTTAATTATGCTGGCTGTTAGCGCGGGTTAGTTACGAGTGCCGTCAGGTCAGGCTTGTATAGTGGTAAAATCAGGCTCAAGGCAGTTACGTATATTCCCGCTCTGTTTTGCGATGAGGTTTTTTGAAAATGCTATTAGAGGGCCTTAACAACCAGGGGAATTTTGACGTGGATGCGTCCGATAATCCCCGCATCCCGGCTGCAATAACCGACACCGGTTGCGAAAGAGATCTGAACGAAGATCGCTACGCTGTGATTGAAAGTCCATCGGGGCTTGCCTGGCTCGTTTGTGATGGAATGGGAGGGGAGTCTGGCGGTGAGCTGGCTGCACAGCTGGCTATTGATGCAATGCAGCGCGATTTTCAAAATCTACCTGCACGTGATCCGGCAGCAGCGCTGCGAAGCGCAATTCTGGAAGCCAATAGAATAATAGTCCTCAGAAGACAGAATCAGGCTTTTGCTCAGATGGGGACCACCGTAGTCGGGGCGTTGTTTGCAGGTGCTGAAGTGGTTATAGGACACTGTGGGGACTCGCGAGCTTATTTGGTACGGGATGGTGCGATTCAGCAGCTTACAACGGATCATACTTATGTGCAGGAGCTTGTAGATGCCGGAAAGATCAGGCCGGAAGAAGCGCTCTCTCACCCTCAGGCGCATATTCTTACACGCTGCATAGGCTCTGAACCTGCTCTGGAAGTTGATCTGCAGCGCTATTGGATCTGGAGCATGCCAGAGGATCAGCCAACAGATTTTCTGGTACTCAGTACAGATGGACTTTACAGCCTGGTTACAGAAGGTGAAATAGCAAATATTGTTTCGCAAAGTACGCCCCAACGTGCCTGTGTAAAGCTTGTTGAGATGGCCAAATCGCGCGGCGGCTTTGATAATATTACTTTAGCAGTTATTCCGTTAGGTGGGCAGTTAAGACAAGAGCCGCCTGAGGGCTATACCGGCACTTACACTTTGCAAAAACAGAGAGCTGTTAAGAAGAAAGGGCCACTGGCAAGAATGAGTGCCATAAAGTTTGGAGTAATTACATTTATTTTTACAGCGCTGGCAGTGCTTGCAGCCATTGTGATTTCGCTGGTAACTGTAAAATTTGGGGGATAAATTTTAGGAGAGGCTAAACGATGGACAACGAGAAAAATATAGACTTTGAGGACGCTGGAAAATCTGAGGAAAATGAATTTCAGTCCGGAACCGCTTCCAGAGCGAGAAACCGTACGGTCATGCTTACACCGGAGATTACTGGAGAGGTACGGGCACGTTTAGCTCAGGATCTCGGTCACAGCGTTGAACCGCCGGCGCAGACTGGCCCAGTTAATTCCGGCGGCATTCCGCGTTCACCGACTCCGGCAGGTAGTTATAGCGCCAATTCAGTTGTGCCGGATGCTGGCGATGGATTCCAGCGGCCGACAACCAATAACTATGCTGCCCCTCAGCCTGCTGCTGCTCAACAGCCGAAATCAGTAGTACCAGGAGAAGGGGTAGTTTGGACGAAGGAGAGTCCTATTGTCGGTTTCCTGGTTTCTTACGACAAGGATCCCAATGGACAGGTTTTTGAGCTTCGGAACGGAAGATTAATAGTCACCAGTGAGGCTCCCGGCACAGGTAATTTTATTGTGCTTAATGATGAATCTGTTTCACCTATGCACGCTATATTACGTATCAGCGGCGATGGAAATTTACAGGTGTTAGATCAGCTCTCTGAGTTTGGCACAAGAATTAAAAGGGCCAACTCTGAGGAAGAGGAGGAGCTGTCGGGCGACAAGAGTACTCTTGCTCATGGTGACTGTATTAAATTTGGCAACCGTAGTTTTTATGTTTGCGTTGTTCCCAGAGGGGATCACGAATAAAGAAAGTAGCGCAGTGTGGTAATGGCGGATGAACATCTGATTAGTCTTCAACCTGGCACGGTGATAGCCGGCAGGTATGAGGTTGTAAAGTGCCTGGGGGCAGGTAGTATGGGGCTAGTCTATGCATGTCGCCACAGAGAGTTGTCCGGCCATATGGTGGCTGTAAAAGTACTTTTTCCTGAAGTAGCTCAGGATAAAATAGCTGCTGCCCGTTTCCACAATGAACTGTTTGCATCTTACGGTGTCTCCCATCCTAATGTAGTGCGCGCCTATGAGTATCTGCGTGATGGTGATCTGGTAGCTTACACAATGGAATATGTGGGCGGTGGAGATCTGGCTGAGCGTTTGACGCAGGTTAATAATCCAATAGATATAGATGATATCATTAATTATCTGGCGCAAATGTGTTCAGGTGTGCAGGCAATTCACGATGCCGGCATAGTTCATCGAGATTTGAAACCTGAAAATATTCTGTTGACCCGTGATGGCCTGGTGAAAATAGCTGATTTTGGAATAGCGCGAACAAATCATGGGCCTAAGCTTACTGAACACGGGGGTGTGGTAGGTACAATTGATTACGTTAGCCCTGAGTACATGCTTAATTCACATGTCGACTGGCGCTCAGATATTTATGCTATAGGCATTCTTGGTTACGAAATGATAGCGGGAGAATCTCCTTTTCGCGGGGACAGCCCCTATGCCACAATGACTATGAGACTGAAAACAGATCCGGCACCCCCCAGTACGCGTCGGCCGGAATGCCCGCCTGAACTGGATGTTATAATCTTAAAGGCCATGGCGCGTGATCCGGAGGAGCGTTATCAATCGGCAGCAGAGATGTTCTATGATCTTCAGAGTCTAATGTCTAAGCGCGGCCAGAAGGTGGTGTCCTCTGGTTACCTGCAGGTAAGCAGAAGAGCCAGCGGTACATATATTGGCCCGGTACTTAACAATGGTAATGTTTCAAACAGTGATACCACTGAAAACGTAGCAAATAAAAACACAGATCTTCATAGTAAGTCAGCAGTCGCACTTAAGGATGATACTGAAAATCCGACACTTGGACACGGCGCTGATGCTCCTCCAAGACCAATGGCAATTTATGGAGAGGCTCCTACTAATTCAAAGCAGATTAGTTCGCTTGAAGCTACAAGAGTTATTGATCCCGTTGTGGCAGCTAGTGTTAACGTTGAGTCAGATATTGACCAGACAATTCATGAGCCCCTAAAAATGGAAAGTGTGCTTGGTAGAAAAGAAACGCAGCTTGATGACTGGGATACGGTTCAACGTCCGCTGGAAGTGAATATTGGTCGCGGGGGAATCGACGATAATAGTATCAGACGACTGTCAGAAATGGTTGATACAGTTAGCAGGCCAGTATGGCTTGATGTGGTTACTCTGTTGGTAGTTGTATTGGTGGGAATTGGAGTAGGTTTTGCCGGCGCACGTTTTTTCTTCCCCGATCTTTTTAAACGTGGAGGAGAAAGCGTGGAAACGGTTAAAGTTTGGTCGCTGCGCCAGTGATTAAAAGCCAAGCTGTTGTTTTTATTGTTGTTTTTTTGGCTTACGAAACGTTGTTCGTATGCCGTTGATATTAAAGGAAGTTTCAACCTTTTAAGTATATAAGCCTTACGCCTGTTTGAAGTATACAGGAATGAGGAGTTAACGGTTTTTATGAGAGCACGCTTATGAAACTGCTCATAGTTGATGCCACTATGGAATCTCAGGCTTTTTGTGCCAAGCGCATAGAGTCTTTCAACCAGAGCGACGTTGAAATGCTCGATCTGAAAGTCAAGCTGGTTGGAGAAAAAGATTATGTTGAGCGGGTAACTGAAGCTGATGTGCTGGTGATAGGCTCAGGTGTGGGTGAGCGGGCGATAGCTATAGCCAGACAGGCACGCGCACTGGCGCCATGGATACATATTATAATGTTTGTAACCGATGAGTCTTACGGAGGTGGAGCTTTCCGCGCAGCGCATTCTGTGGGTGTAAGAAAAGTTTTTCCGGACAGTGCCAGTCCGCTGGATTTTCTGCAGGAACTGGTAGCCATTCATGCTGAGTTTAGGAAGGAAGGCAGAACACGTGAAGGCCGTGTGGTAGCAGTTACACATGCTAAAGGTGGCGTTGGTGCAACATCTATTGCTGCGGCACTTGCGGAAGTGTGCAGTGTTTATCATCGTCGTACCATGCTATGGGATCTTGATGTAGAAACCCGTGATCTTAGTCGTTCACTGACTGTTAATGGAGTAGAAGCCAAGGTTGTAAGCTCCTGGGTAAACGGTAGCCGTGAGATTTCGCGCGAATCACTGCGTGATGCCCTTATTCCGATTAGTAGCGACGTTTCGGTTTTAATGCCGCCTGACCGCATGGCTGAATCCATGGATCTGGTTTGCCATACTGATGGAATGGGTATTGTGCAGCGAATAGTCGAATTGTCACGTGTAATGTTCGACGTAATTGTAATTGACACAGCTGGCCGCATGGGTCCGGCAACAGGTGGATTGTTGCGTAGCGCTGATGTGGTCTTAATTGTTATAGATGACACAATCCTGGGTCTGACAGCTGTCGATCTTTACCTTACTTTTGTTAAAACCCTGGTTGGTGGGACTGACCGAATTGTGTTTCTGGTCAACCCCTTTTCAGGCGTGTTGCTCGGTGTTCCTCAGATTGCTGCGGAGCTTGAGCCAGCCCATAATTTGGGGGAAGCACCCTGGAGGTTACCGCCAGTTCCAAATGATTCAAAGGGGGCTCTCTGGCCCGGTAGTGGAAGAACCCTGTACAGTATGGGGCAAAAGTCAACGCGAGTCGTACTTGAAAAAATTGCAAGAGAGATAGGGTTAATCGATGCTCAGCCTTCCGGGTTTACAGCTACAAATGGCAGCTCTGGAGGGCATGAAAGCGGGGGCTGGCTGTCAAAGGTTTTTGGTCGAAAACAGTCAATTGCTCATGAGAATCCGGTGGGAACTGACGAAGAGGTTACCGGATGATGTTTGCATTTGATTGTAAATGGCCCGAAATGTGCATGGTGTCTTATGAGACACTGTGCCTGCTGTTTAGCTGTAATTTATGTTGGCAGCACAATAAGTTAGGGGTTTAGTCGGGTTTAAACTGATATTTTAAAGAGGTAAATTATGTCCAAGCATTTTGGAGGAGTGGGACCTATCAATCAGGGTGACAGGGCTAAGACTCTGGCACTGGTGTGTTTATTTTTGTTTGTCGTCTTTGGTGTGGTGGGCTATTTGATTCTGTTTCAGCCCGGGCCAGAAAAGGCGACTGCCAAAACTGTGGTAGTGGAAAAGGAACCGGAAGTTAAAATGGTCGAGGTTCTTGTGCCGATAAGGGAGATTCAACCAGCAACTCCACTTGAGCCAGCTATGTTCAGAAAGGAACCCAGACCACAGGTTGGAATTGATAGTCGAGTTATTAAAAGTTATGAGGAAATTAAAGGGCATTTTGCCCGCTCATTGATTGTACCCGGGCAGCCGCTTCACAGAAGTTATATAACTTCAGTTAAGCCTACCAATGAGATTACTGCTAAAATTCCGGAAGGCTATAGGGCTGTTACTATCAGAGTGGATGCTCGTACCAGTGTAGAAGGCTTTACTAGACCAGGTGCCAGAGTAGATGTGGTTTGGTCTACTACTTTAAATGGAAAGCCTGCTGTAAGAACTATTGTAGAAAATGCCAAAGTACTTTCAGCTGAACGCCAGACTGAGACCGATGCGATGAAACAGGCTGGCGTGCCGGTACCAAGCACTGTATCACTGTTGGTGACTGCCCAAGATGCTCAGAAAATTCAGTTAGCTTCTACTACAGGGTCTCTTAGCCTTTCTCTTCGTGGCGATACTGATGTTGGAAAAGGCAGTGGTGCTGGTGTAGTAACAGTTGATGATCTCATAAGACAAGGGGGTAAAGACGGTAAGGACGATAGCTTGGGAACTGTAACTATGAACGGCATAAAGTACAAAATTACCCGTGATGGCAAATTGATACGTGCTCGTGGGTCGGGAAGATAATTTACGCACCTGCCTTGAAATTATCGGGTAGGATACGCGGTTTTACAGGGATGATAGGTTTGCTATGAGCTCATCAAAAGACAGGGATAGTGAGTCGATAATAGGATTATTCTCAACTCGTGCTACTCAGACAAAGCCGATAGATCGCTCTGGAATTGTTCCGGTTAAGAGTGGTACGTCCACTGGCAGTTCAACTTCAGTGAGCAGGCCGACGCTTTCTGATCGCAGGGCAGCGAGCGCGGCAACATCTGGCGCTACACGAGCTGCAAGCAGAAGTCATCTCTCTCCCCTTGGCAGCACAGTATTAAGAGAAGCACGCCGGGAACTCGGCAGTGATTATGATTTTCAGAAGGGCCAGGATTCCGGTGTCGTGGTCAGCGAACAGCAGATAGTTGATGCTGTTGAAAAGGTCTTAAAGCGGCGAGGTGAAACCCTTGATGATATTGAACGCGCCAATATAATTATTCACCTTCAAAAAGATTTGATGGGCTGGGGGGTTCTGCAGCCACTTATTGATAACAGGGAAGTAACGGATATTCACTGCTATGACTACCAGACTGTTGTGTTGCAGCGAGGTAAGGTCAGTGAAACGACTGGAATTCACTGGCCCAGTCATCAGGCGTATGTATCTTTTATTGACAGGTTGCTTTTAAGGCTTGGGAAGTCTCTTTCGACTCAGCAACACACAATAGATGCTTCGTTCCCAAATGGGGTGCGTATCTGTGCAGTTCATGAAAGCGTCTGTGGTTCGCGTGGGCCGCTGTTATGTATTCGTGTGCCACGAATTATGGACGTGTCACTTGAAAGTATCATAAGTTACCAGGTTGCTCCGCCTCTTATTGTAAATTATATGGCCTCACTTGTACGTTGTGGGCATGCTACTATCATAGTTTCTGGTGAAACCGGAACGGGTAAAACTACCTTGATTCGTTGTCTTGGTACTCAGTTTGGACCGGATGAATCAATTGTTGCAGTTGAAGATACCCCGGAAGTAAACTTTCAACATCCTTATTTTCGTTCACTAGTATCGCGGCCACCGAATATCGAAGGAGTTGGTGAAGTTACTCTACAGGAGCATATCAAAACCACTCTTCGTATGACCCCGACGCGAGTTATTCTGGGTGAGATGCGTACCCCCTATGCGGCTGAGGCATTTCTGGAAAGCGCTCAGACCGGGCATACAGGAATGACTACAGTGCACGCCAGAAATGCCAGAGAAACACTGGTCAGACTTGAAAGTTTATTAGGAAGAGCTCAAAAATCTGTTTCAATAGACATTATCAGACAGCAGATAGCCCTGGCTGTAGATGTGGTTATCTGGCTCTTTCGTGAGAAAGAAACAGGTAAACCCCGTGTAGGTGAGATAATTGAGGTTGGCCACTTTGTTGAGGGGACAATTCAGGTAAGACCTATGTTTACTCTGATTAAAACAGGCGAGCAACCTGTATGGAGAGTTGATTCCTGGGCGAGTAATTTTGAAGAAGAACTTGCAAGAGATGGAATCTTTTTGGGAGATGCTCCACCGGAGCTAACATTGAGCAACGTGGGAGCAGGGACCCGCTGATTACAGTTTAAAAAGAAAATTATGAGTCTCGGTTTAATTATAGCAATATCACTTGCATTTTTTGGGGTTTTGGCAGCGCTGGCGATTTTGCTCGACATCCCGGTAATAGGCACCAAGCGAGCTTCGCGCTCTAATATTCGAACCAACATGCGTAATATCGTTAATGCTCAGCGTGATATGCAGCGGCAGTTTGCTGCTGGTAGTGATGGTACGTTTGTGGGGCAAAATCGGCTCTATGACGCAGCAGAGGAAGCTAAAGTTCAGAGGCTGACTGATTCTAGATTAACGCTCGCAAAAAAACTTAAATATGCACAATGGAAGATCCCTCCATCAGTATTTTATGCAGCATCAGCTGCAACCAGCCTGGTCGTTTTTGGCGTGGTGAGTATGTATTTCAATATTGTGATGCGAATTCTAGCCCTTCTGTCAGGGCCGTTATTTTGGAACTGGTTACTTACGCTTAAAGTAGATAAGCGTTTTAAGGCTTTTGATGCTGATTATCCGGCCTTCCTTATGTCAGTAGTTGGCCTGTTAAAAACGGGTATGAATACAATGGCAGCTTTAAAATCTGCCGCTGAGGGTTTAGAGCCCGGCTCAATGGTGAGAACTGAAGTCGAGCTTATGAATGAAAGATTACGTTTCGGTGTTTCAGAGGATGCAGCTATTGGAGCTTTTGGTGAAGATATTTTTCATCCGGAAATTGAGCTGTTTGTGCAGGCTTTACTACTCAGCAGACAAGTTGGTGGAAATCTTTCCGATACTTTAGAGCGGCTCGCCAAGCAGGTTCGCAAGCGTCAGTATTTCAGAAATTCAGCCTCTGCAGCCGTTGGTATGCAACGCGGATCGATATGGTTTATTATTGTAATACTGGTGTTATTAGAGATTTACCTGTTCTTTATCTATCCGGAGGCTATTAAGGGGGCATGGGCTGATGATTTTGGATGGCAGGTATGGCAGTTTGGCATGTTAGCAATATTACTGGGTATATTCTGGGTGCGGCAGGTTACTAAGATCAAGATCTGATATGGAAATGAGAGGGTTGCTATTAATCTTTGTTTTTACTGCCGCACTTATTGGTGTGGCAGTATGGCTTTACTATTTGTTGATAGTGCCGAAAAGGCAGGCAGCCTACCGGAATTTAATGGGTGGTGCAGCCCCTGGGGATCGAACACTTGCCTCTGGTAGCCCTGCTCGTGGGGCCGCAGCTTTGGACCCGGAAAGTAAAGAGTATCAGCAGCTAAAGAATCTTAGCAAAGAAAAAATAAAGCAGAAGGACAAATATACCCTGGAAGAGCTTTTCTTCCATGCAGGCATGTTTAGCCCCAAGGCCAAGCGTGACTTCCAGCGTATGCGTTTGTTAGTGCCGTTTATTACCACCCCGCTTTGTGCCTACGCTTTTGGTCGTTTTGCCGGGATGGATATGGGGATTGTGGGTGGAGTTTTGGGACTGCTGATAGGATTGCAAATCCCCAGATCAATTCTAGAGCGAAAGATCGCGCGGCGTGGAGAGGAGATTATGTACTATCTCCCGCTGGTAATAGAGCAGATTGCAATAGGGGTTAGCAGTTCCTTGGATGTTGGGCCATGTATCCAACGTGTAGTCAAGATGGCCGATGAGCGTGACACTCATAATGTTGTAACTGAACTCTTAAGGCATGTTCAGTATTATATTCGTTCGGGCGCATCGCTCGAAGAAGCTCTCGATGAGATAGGAAAAAAATCAGGCCATACACACTTAAAGCATGTGTTTATGTCTCTGGCGCAGGTTGCCAAACACGGTGGTGAGATTACCAGGCAGCTTCAGGAGCTGGCTGATTCGGTTGCCTCACAGCGTGAGACCGCTATTGAGGCTAAGATTAAAAAGCTTGAGCTTGAAGCAACTGGTCCAGTCGCTCTGGTTTTTTTGGGCTTTCTGATTATTTTGCTGGTAGGATTTGCTATTCAGATAAGGGATGCCTTCGGATAATGGTGAGTTCAAGTGCTGTCAGTGTGCTTTTCTATCGGTTGTGTTAAGTTCTTACCAATGTATATCTGACTTAATTAAATCTTTTTACTATACAGAAATGGTTCTCGACTGTAAGCTGATATTATCTTGTTTAAGTTAGATTTTATTCTCCTAAATGAATTAGATAGCAAGGAAGTATTGCGGTTATGATAGCCAAGCGGATCAGAAAAAGTGACGTTCTTCTGGCCTTATTTGTGCTGGCCGTAGCAGGTATGCTGTTTGTTCCGCTTCCCACTTCGTTAATTGATTTATTACTGGCTATCAACATCTCCTTTGCTTTGCTTTTGTTGTTGGTTGGTCTTTACACTCCTGATGCTCTCAAGCTTTTGGCGTTCCCGGCGATTCTGTTACTCTCTACCCTCTTTAGGCTGGGATTAAATGTGGCAACGACCCGCTTGATTTTAAGTCAAGCTGATGCCGGCCGGGTTATTGAAGCTTTTGGCACCTTCTTGATTGGTGATCAGGTTGTAGTAGGTGTAATTATATTTGTTATTATTACTATTGTTAATTTTATTGTAATTGCCAGAGGTGCAACTCGTGTGTCAGAAGTAGCTGCCCGTTTCGCACTCGATGCTTTGCCAGGGAAGCAGATGGCGATTGATGCAGAGATGCGCTCC
Source organism: Candidatus Dadabacteria bacterium (assembly GCA_003696425.1). Lineage (GTDB taxonomy): Bacteria > Bdellovibrionota_C > UBA2361 > UBA2361 > J046 > J046. The sequence goes on from RFHI01000064.1 coordinate 18,940, forward strand.
GGCCTGATCACTGCTGAGGAGGCTCAGCAAAGACGGGAAGATTTACGCCGCGAATCGCAGCTTTATGGCTCAATGGACGGTGCCATGAAATTTGTCCAGGGGGATGCGGTTGCCGGCTTTTTCATTATTCTTACCAATATAATTGGTGGAATGTACATGGGCCTTAGTCAGGGAATGAACTTTACTGAGGCTATACAGACTTATACTGTCCTTACCGTTGGCGACGGATTGGTCAGCCAGATACCAGCGCTATTGATTTCAATTTGTGCTGGTCTGGTGGTAACCAGAGTTTCCAGCACAAAAAATTCAACGCTTGGTACGGATTTGGGAGCGCAAATTTTTGCCAGACCGGTTACTCTGATTGTATCAGGGGTGATGGTAATACTAATCCCGGCTCTTACGGGGTTGCCTTATATACCGTTTCTGACTGTTGGATTGTTTTTGCTGGGGGCAGCCTACTGGATAAGCAGAGTCGAACTTGAGCCTGCTGTTGTGAGCGGTGATTTGACCGTAAGAGGAGCTGCTGGCTATTTACCGGAACCAGAAGGTCGCGCGATTGCTGCAAAAGAAAAAATTGCAGATCAGTCTTTCCTGTCTATATCACTGGATTCAGAGGTTCTTTATAAACTTTATTCTATGAGAAGTGAGCATTATCAGCATTACTGGCAGGAAATACGAAACGAGTTTGAATCGATTGCAGGAGTAGTACTGCCAGATGTTGAGGTGTTTGACGATCGCGATTCATCAACTTCGTCGTACTCAATTAGAGTTTCAGGCATAATAGTAGAAAAGGGCAGAGTGCCGCTTGATTGCCTGTTAATTGAAATGAACCCTGCCAGCGCCGGATTATTTGGGATTGAAGTTATAGAAGAGTGCTCTCATCCAGTAAACGGCAGCACGGTGTTCTGGTCGGTAGATAGTCCGGCTTTAAGACGTGTCACAGCTGCAGGTGGTGTTAAAAGTTTTGACTTTATGGAGTATCTTTATCTTAAGACAGCACTATTCCTTTTAAGAAACCCGGAAGAAATAATTCGTTTGGCGGATGTGCATGGGTGGATAAAAAAGCTGGAGCAGCGCTATCCGGGACTTTTAAAGGATGCGCTGGATACTGAATATATTAACTTACCTCGGATCACGGAAATTTTGCAGCAGTTGCTGCGTGAAGGGATTAGCATAAAAGATTTCAAATTGGTGATTGAGAGTGTCTCTGCTTATTGCGCTTCCTATGGTATGGCACTTGGTCGAGATGATGAATTTAACCTGCATGATGTGGTGGCGTTTATTCGTGTGCAGCGCCGCAGGCAGTTACTCTCGGACTTATTGTCTTATCGTGGTACATTAAAGGTTATCACTATTGCTGATGAACTTGACACTTTACTTGATGATCTTGAGCTGGACTCTAGTGGTCAGGCGCTTCCACTGAGTCCCGAGGTGTTCGCTTCGTTAAAAAGTGCTCTAAGCTCTATTACGTTTCCACTGTTAAATAGAGGGTTGATGCCTGTATCTGTTCTTTGTCGCAGTGAGCTAAGGGTGAAACTTCTATCACTATTAAAAAGTTTTGAAAGTGGTTTGAAAGTTATTACTTATGATGAACTTGACAGTGGTGTTACAGTTGAAACCGTAGCAACTTGGGGTCTCTGAAGTTGTATTATGAAAAGGAGGCCTTAACGTCAAAAGAATAAACGGTGTTTTACTTTTTTAATATATGTTCCGTATAGTATCTTTTGTACGGGGTTGTTGGAGGTTATAACTATTAGCATAAGTTCAGTTGGGAATTATTTAGCATGAGGGAGTCCATACAGATAGAGCAATCAGTAAAAGATCTTTATCAGATTGAATCAAAAATTCTTTCAACGCGTTCGGCAGATGCATATAAAGCAGTAGAAGCACACAGTGCTGAGGCGGTCTGCATATGGATGCTTAGACATCCGCTGGTTGAAGGATCAGACGGTGTTAACCGTTTTTTAAATCGCATCAAATCAATTAGCACTCTGGGTGCTGAAGTCACGCGCATACTGAACTTTGGAGTTGATCGAAATGGTATTGCCTTTGTAGTTTTGCCTGCTCTTGATGGCTATCCAGTAGTATCCGGCAATCTTGAGTCACGTGAAGCGGAGCGACGTTGGATTGCCTGTATACGGATAATAAGCCTTTTGCATCGGAATGATCTTATCAGTGGAGATTTGTGTGGAAATTCTTTTTGGGTTGATCGCCAGGGACAGGTAGGTTTGATTGGAATTATGGGAAGTTATGATGCAGAGGCTGCTGCTACAGCAATGATGCCACCAGCCGATACCCTGCCTTATATTGCTCCGGAACTTCGCTCTGGTGCGGCAGTCGGTTTTCAAAGTGACGTGTTTTCCCTGGGAGTTCTAGGGTACTACCTGTTTACTGGTAGTTACCCGTATGGAGATGGACCTCGCAGCATGGTTGGACCTATGGATCTCTCAAATGTAAAGCCCATCTCTGCCTTTGGAAAAGTATCTCACGAGTGGATTGAACAAGTCCTGTGGAAGTGTATTAACCCGGTTCCGGAAGAGCGTTTTCAGAGTGCCACTGAACTCTTCGAGGCTTTAACTGAGGCCCGTCAGCAAGCAGTAGCAGCAGATAGTGTTCCTGTTCCTGTAAGTAAGACAAAAACAGGTCAGAAGTCGGAATCTCCTGCCCTGCAGCAGGGACCGGAAGTTGGAAAGAAGTCTGTTGGCAGCTCTTCTGGCGGGGGTCTAAGTAACACAAGGGCTGCTCGTGTAATCATTGCTATAGTAATAGTAGCTGTTGGAGTGATAGCATTTTTTCTCCCACAGTTTAGTGGTCGGAGGGTGGTTAAGACTGCCACCCGGTCCACAGTCCAGCAGCACGATGATCTTAAAGTGCATAAAAGGTTTGAAACTGCTTCAGATAGTTTACGAGCTGCTATAGATACCTTAAGCAACGAATCTGCTAGTTTAAAGGAAAAATCTATAAGCCTTCAAAAAATCGTCAATTCTGATGACCCTATTGCCCATGACATTCTGGTTAAGAGCGCTCGTGATGCTAGTAGTCCGGAAGAGCGTGAGCTGGTAGAGCGTGCTATTATCGAGCGCGCACGGAGGTTGGGACTACTTAGGAGCGCTGAGCAGGTTAGAAAATGGTTACGAACTGTGCGCGGAAATGAAATCCCTGCTGGATATGAGTCTGTGCTTAAAACCTTAGACACAACTATACCGCTTGAGGGACGCAGCCGTGCACTGGTTGAAGCATATGTCACCTATCCGCGTATGGTTCTAAAGCTGGCTGTGGCTCTTGCGATCGACACCAATCAGCTTTCCAAAAATCCAAAGGTGCTTGTTCAGTTAATAGGTGATGCACTTGAGCTCCCGGATGCGGATCAGCATTCAGCTCTTGCATTGGTGTTAGCGCACCCTGAACTGGCCGTGGTGTTTGGGGAAGATGTGATTCAGTTACGTGATAAAATTCCCGATTCAGACATTCTGTGGTTACTTAAAATACTTACAGAGCGTGATGATATAAATGTCCGTGCAATTTCAAGCGTTGCAGTTGAAAGAGGCATACTTTCTAAGCTCAGAACACATTTTCTTGAAATAGTGAGGGACCGTGATGATTTGCCGGCTGATGTAAGGCGATCGTTGATTCTTGCTGCTGCTGGAGCACTTAAGGTGGAAGATGTTGCAGCTTTTGGACGATGGTATGATACCAGCGTTGAGAAAATTCTTTTAGCGCTGTGTGCTGACGACCTCGATCCAAGGGTTCGTCAGGAGGTTTTTGATATCTTAGCCGGTAAGAGTCTGGTGACAGAGCCTAGTGCGTCGCTTGTGAGTTGGGTGAGAGACAATTACTGGGATCAACGGGCACAATTTGCCCAGGCTATAGGAGTCCTCGGCAGTCTTGAGTATGTTAGCAAAAAGGAAATTAGCCAGGCCTTTGATTCAATTGATCAGTTTGCCAAGGATTCAGAGCTGATTGAAATGCTAATCGATTCTAATCAGCCGGTGATTATAGATGAGATTGTAAAACGCTATTCAGATATGCTTGGCTTGGGCAGTTTGTTACCACTACTTGAGAATCGCGATAAGCAAGTTCGTATGATAGCAATCAGGGCACTTAAAAAATTCAATGATATTGGAGCTTTGCGTTTGATTATAGATTTTTATGAGCGGGAAAAGGATCCGGAAGTTAAACAGCTTTATCGCGATACGTTCTGGATGATTAAGGAGCGCGAGGAGGCCAGGGCCAAACGCGAAAGTCAGGGAGCGGGTGCGCATTAAATTTTTGTGAAATAAATAGCAATCAAAATTGTATGTCAGTTGCATTATCAGATAATAAGTTCTTAGCTATTTTATGCCTTATGCTGTTTTTTGCCGGTTGTAGCAGCACTAATAAAGCAATGCTTGAGCATGTAGGTAAGCCAGCTCCGATTGTTAGGCTGGAACTTTTAAATGGAGAAAGGGTAGTCCTTGATGAGTATCGCGGCAAAACTGTTGCGCTTATATTTTGGGCTACCTGGTGCAGCGCGTCAAGGCCGGTCATAGAATACGCCGGTAAGTTGGCCCGTAAATATGCCGGGCGAGGTGATATCGCTTTTATTGCAGTGAGTCTTGATAAACTTTCAGATTATGACAAGTTGCGTGAAAGGATTAAATATCGCAATCTTGATAGTATGATACATGCTTTTTCCGGAAACGGCGCTGATGATGAGGCTGCCTATGTGCTTGGAGTAAAAAAGATGCCGGCCATCTTTATTATTGATAAAACAGGTGTGATCCGCAAGGCTGGAAGCAGTAAGTCACTGCTTGATAGTGTTACAGAGTATTGAGACAGGAAAGCATAAAGGCAAAATTTTCAGCAAGCTCGTATAAATCCCGAGATACTCTCTCTGGCCCCGTATGTGACTGATCAGACTTGAGGGATACGACTATCAGAGGTTTATTTGTTGCCTGATTCAGTACTCTTCTGCTCCATTCGAGGGCCTGTGTTGCAGGTACGAGCTTATCTGCCAGACTCGTACGGATCAGCATGTTTGGATAGTTTTCCGGCTTAATTTGATTAAGGGGTGAGTACTTTAACATTAAATTTAGTTGTTTTTTGTTGTTCGGATCACCCCATTCTTGCAATTCATGAAGAGTGTGGGGAAAGTGTTTGTTTTGCATTAACGAGACGGGATCCAAAAAAGGCGCTTCAAGTATTGCGCCTGCAAACAACTCTGGTTGTTCCAAAATTGCTCCAGCAGCAGTGATTGCTCCAGCGCTTCTACCATAAACAAATAGCTTTCCTGCTCTACTTAAATTCTGGTCGATAATGAATTTAATGGCGATTAGAAAATCTCTGATGGAATTGTATTTATGACCATTCATTGCTGCCTGGTGTGAGCAGCGACCATAAAAACCGCTGCCACTGACATTTACAAAAGCAAGTGCATAACCTCTTTTAAGCAAGGCGAAGTAAGGGCCTAGGAAATGCGGTCTTAAGGTTTTGCCGTAGGCACTGTATACTTTAAAAAGAACTGGGGGTATTTTGCCCTTATTTTTACGGTTAGTAATAAAAGTCAGGCCAATTTTACGATTATGTTCAGTGTTAATTATAAAATCCTTTCTAATATACTTGTCTTTAAGCTCCGGGGGGTGTGAGCCTTGAACAACTTTGATAATTCGGCCGTTTGAGGGATCTATAAGTATTTGTACAGGTGCTGTTAGATAATCCTCAGCGCTGATAATAAGGTTCCGCTGGGAATCATCGATAATTGGTAACAGTTTCATGTGCATAGAACGAAAGTCAAAAGACAGATTCGGCGTAATCCACTGATTGCTAGTTAATTGATACAGTAACAACGTTTCCTTGAATTCATTTGCAGTGATTATAGCTATGGAGTTTGAAATAACTGCCAGATCAATTAAATGCTTTTGACAATCCCCCTGCCATAACTGCTTTGATATCATTGAACCATTGAGACTTTTAAGTTCTAAAATCTCTCTTCCGGATAGCAGCCGCTTGTGAACCACAATTAAATTGTCATTAACCGGAAATGCATGCAAAAAACCATCAGCTGCAATCAGCAGCTTTAAACCTTCGGCCTCTCTGTAAGTGCGAAGATAGCTCTTTTTAACAGAACTGGATTCCAGTATTAGTAAATTGCCACTTTTACTGCTTTTAAGGTCTAGATAAAACTTCGGGTTCTTTTCATGGAAGAGTTTTTTATTTTCAATAATTTTGTGTTGCCTTAGTAGCAACGAGTACAGAGTGGCGGGGCGATCATTTTTTGTTATCGTATAGTAGAGCCTGTTGTGGTTATTTCCCCAGCGAAGATCCGCACAGTCTTCCTCGGAGATTAGCACTAATTGGCGAGGGCTGTGAAAATAGATAAACAGAATATGTTTGCCGCTGCTTCTGCTAAGCACAGTAAAGGCTACTGCCAGGTTGTCGTGGCTGATGCGTAGCTGACCAATTGGGCCAAAAAAGGCAGGATTAAGATATGAATTAAAATTTAGAAACAGCTCAGGCTTATTTGGGGAGCTTTCTGGGGTGCGTTTTAAAACCGGATAATAAAATCCGCTAACGTTTTCGGAGTAATAGTAGTATTGCCCATTTTTAATTTTAGTTGCTGGCAGTCGTTGATAACTATAACGTTTAAATGCTTGCAAAAACCAGAGTCGTTCTCTTCCGAGGTGGGCCAGTGCTTTTTTGGAGGATTTGATAATTGATGCAATTTGTTTAAATTGCGTTTCCCTCTTATCTGCAGCGGTATAAGACAATGATTGTTGTGTAATATATTTTGTAGAGCAGCAGCAAAATATGATTGGCGATAACATTAATGTTATAGCTTTGAGGCGCATTGCAACCCTGACTGCCTATTTTCCAGCTCTGGCTTCAGAGATAATTTGGTGGAGTAAGTTATTACAGCCTTCTTCGATTAAGTCGAAGACCATACTGAAACCATTTTGACATATGTAAGGGTCAGGGATATCTTTCAGTTCTGTGCTTGAACAGTAGTTAGTAAACAGCTCAAGCTTAGCTGCCCGTGACGCGGGTTTTATGCTCATGAGTATCTCCAGATTGCTGCTATCCATGGCCAGAATTCTGTCAAAAACCTGAAAGTCACTGTGCTCAAACCTGCGGGACTTAATGTAAGACAAGTCAATTCCACGTCTCAGGCCCTCTGCTACCGAACGTGGATCCGGTCCAGCAGATGACTTTTGGGCATGTGTCCCTGCTGAATCAACATAAAATTTATCCTGCAGCCCCATAGTCTTTATCAAATGGTTCATAATTCCTTCAGCTGTTGGCGAGCGGCAGATATTGCCGTAGCATACAAAGAGAATTTTAGAAATAAGCTGTGTGTGATCTTGAGACATTGAACTCACGAGTGCGGAGGGGGGGACTTGAACCCCCATGCCATACGGCACTAGATCCTAAATCTAGCGTGTCTACCAATTCCACCACCTCCGCGTTAGTTACCTTAAAGATGGTTCAAGTATTGATAGCAAGAAGTTAAAAATCATGAAAGTGTTATTATGGCCTTTAAGCTATTAATTTTTTAAGCATTTTACTCCGGCATAATTTCGCCGTAAACCGGCTGGCCGGAGGGTTTTAGAGAGAGCTGCTGTAAAGCCGTTTAAAGAGCTTAACAGTTACTGTAAATATTGTAATTTTCATTACATATTTGTACCCTCTCTGGTGCAACTTTAGAATGGGCAATACTGACTGGTCCGGTTTATAGGTTGTGTTACAAAAGTAAGCGTATTCAGTATTAGGTGGTAAGGATCCTGAAACGTTGTGATAACGAGGTGTTAGAGACGTAAAAACGTGAAAGAAGAAGCAATGAATTATAAATCATCGATAGAAGACGTTAATGAAGTAACAAAAAAACTTACAGTTTCAATACCGGCTGATACTGTAAGTCGTGAGTACGAGAATGCTTTGTCGGGTGTTATGAAAAACACTCGTATTAAAGGTTTCAGGCCGGGTAAAGCCCCCCGTAATATAGTTGAGAAGCTTCACGGCGGACGTGTGCGAATGGAGGTGGCTAACAGATTGATTTCTGATAGCCTGCAGAGTCTTTTAAAAGAGCACGAAATCAATATGGTCGGCATGCCGGAAATTGATATAGCATCCTATGAATCTGATAAAGATATCGAATACACAGCAAACGTATCTATTTTTCCAACCCCAGAAATAAGCGGGTACGACTCGTTTGAACTTGAGGTGCCCGAGATGAAAGTAAAGCCTGAGGAAGTTGACTCTGCTATTGAGCAGCTGCGGGAAAATCAGGCCAGTACTAGAAAGATCGAGGATCGCAGTCAGGCTCAAAAAGGTGATGTAATTGAGGCTGAGGTTACCGTAAAGGTTGATGGGCAGGAGCAGGGGCCTGCTGAGCCGCTGGTAGTAGCTTTGGGTGAAGGCAGACTTCCCGAGGAGCTTGAAAAAGCAATTGAGGGATTGAAGATTGGAGAGAGCTGTACAGTTTCAATTCCTCTACCTGACGATCACCAGGATAAAAACCTGCGTGGTAAAACAGCGACTTATACTGTCAATCTGAAAGGACTTTCTGAAAAAGTACTGCCGGAAATTGACGATGCGTTTGCTAAAAATGTTGGAATGAACGTTGAGACTCTGCTGGAACTGCGCGTGAAGATCTCAGAACAGCTTGAGAAGGAAAAAGAACGTCAGCGCAAAGAACTTATTCATGAAAAGATTCTCGAGCAGTTACTTGAGAGAAACGAGTTTATGGTGCCGCAGCCGTTAGTTGACGATGAGATTCGAGGGCTGCTGGTCCGCTATGGCTTAATAGATCCGCGTAAGGTGGATCCAGGGCGAATATCAGTTGAGCCTTTTCGTGAAAAGCTGGGGGAGGTGGCCTTAAAAAGGGTTAAGACCGCAGTATTGGTTGACAGAATAGCTGAAAAGGAGAACCTGTTGGCTGACCAATCAGATATAGAGAGGGAGATTAAAGAGGCAACTGAAAAACACGGCATGCCTGAGGAGGAGGTAAGACGTTTCTTCATGGAACAGGGGCGTTCAGCCAGTCTTTTAATTGAGTTGACCCGTAATAAGGTACTTGATTTTCTTAGCGAGAGGGCCACCGTAAAATACGTGCAGGACTCTGACGGCAATAAGGAAGGCAAGGGGGATCAGGAACAAACTGATTGATAATTACCTGAAATTACTATATCAATTAACAGGTTAAAGTGGTAACAGATTTCAGGTGTTTTATCATAACATGTGTTGGAGAATGTAGATACAGCTTCTCTGGTCCTGTCTGAACAATGAGATAGTAAGCAGTTTCTAAGTAAATTTAAGTCGTTATCTGTTTGCGGCTTTGATAAATTGTCACTATAGTTTATTTTATTTAGTTACTGCGTTTAGCTAATAAGGATATTAGACGAATGAATTACATCCCGTATGTTATAGAACAGACAGGTCGAGGGGAGCGCTCTTACGACATCTACTCCAGGCTGTTAAAAGAGCGTATAGTTTTTCTTGGTACTGAGGTTGATGATACTGTTGCCAATCTCATTACTGCCCAGTTTCTGTTTTTGGAAAGCGAAGACCCTGAAAAGGATATTTTTCTCTATATAAACAGTCCCGGTGGCTCAATAACGGCTGGCCTGGCAATTTACGATACAATGCAGTACGTCAAGCCCGATGTTGCTACTGTATGTTTGGGGCAGGCAGCCAGTATGGGGGCATTGCTTCTGGCTGGTGGAACAAAGGGCAAACGTGCGGCCTTGCCGCACGCAAGGATTATGATTCATCAGCCACTTGGTGGTTTTCGCGGACAAGCATCAGACATTGAAATCCATGCCCGTGAGATGAAACGTGTTAAAGCCCAGGTTAATGAGATCCTCTCTGTTCATACTGGCCACGATATTAGTGAGATAGAAAGAGATACTGATCGCGATAATTTCATGACCAGTCAGGAGGCTAAAGATTACGGTATCATAGATGAAATTTATGAAAAGCATGACTGATATGGTGATTAACTTTTGTTCATGAGATAATATGTAGTAAAGCTTGTTTAATTAGTGAGGAGATAAGTGGCAAAAAGCAGTGACAGAGGCAGAGGTTCGCTTGTTTGTTCATTTTGTAACCGCACTCAGGAAGAGGTTAGAAAACTTATAGCCGGGCCGTCGGTATATATATGCGATGAGTGCATAGATCTGTGTAACGACATTATTGCTGAGGAGGTTGAACAGGAGGATGGCGGTTTTGGTCAGTCAAATGTCCCCAGGCCAAAAGAGATTAAAGCCTTTCTTGACCAGTATGTAATTGGGCAGGACTATGCCAAAAAAGTCATGTCGGTGGCTGTCCACAACCATTACAAGCGTATAGATTCTAAAGCTGCAAGTGGTGATGTTGAGATTGCAAAATCCAACATTCTGTTGATTGGACCAACCGGCACCGGAAAAACATTGCTGGCTCAAACCCTGGCGCGCATTCTTAATGTCCCATTTACCATTACTGATGCAACCAGCTTAACTGAGGCCGGTTATGTCGGAGAAGATGTTGAAAATATCATTCTTAACTTACTTCAGGCAGCCGATTACGATGTTGAAAAGGCGCAGCGCGGTATAGTTTATATAGATGAGATCGATAAGATTTCAAGAAAGTCCGAAAACCCATCGATTACCCGTGATGTGTCCGGGGAAGGGGTGCAGCAGGCTCTGCTTAAGATGCTTGAAGGTACGGTAGCCAGTGTGCCGCCTAAAGGTGGTCGCAAGCATCCCCAGCAGGAGTTCCTGCAGGTTGACACCAGTAATATTTTGTTTATTTGTGGCGGTGCTTTTGTAGGCCTTGATGATATTATTCGCCAGCGGATTGGACAGAAAAAGCTGGGGTTTGGTACGCGCCTTAAGGAAGAGGGGAGTTTAAAGAGCAGTATTGAACAAAAGGCCGAACTGCTAAGCAAAGTGCAGCCGGAAGATCTTTTAAAGTTCGGATTGATACCGGAATTTATAGGCAGGTTGCCGCTTATTGCTACCTTGAGTGACCTGGACCAGGACGCACTGGTTAGGATTTTACTTGAGCCTAAAAATGCGCTTACCAAGCAGTACAAGAAACTTTTTGAGCTGGAGAATGTGCAGCTTCGTTTCGCTGATGGTGCGCTTGAGGCAGTGGCCAAGTTGGCTATTGAACGTAAGTCTGGTGCCCGCGGTCTTAGAGCAATATTAGAGAAGGTGATGCTGGATGTAATGTTTGAGATGCCTTCTGATCCTGAAATAAAAGAAGTAATAATCTCCGAAGATACTATCAAAAACGGTGAAAAACCATTGATAGTCTATGAATCCCAGGCCGAGTCAGCCTGATTAGGGCAGCTATCTCAACCACTTCTATTTGTTACGGCGGGTTCAATAACTAATCGCAACACCCGGGGGGGAAAGAAAATTAGGAACAGTCCTTTCCAGCCCATGGTATCCGGGTCTTTTCAGTTGCGCTAAAGTATGCCTGCCTAAGCATTATAAGGGAGGTGCAAATGACGAAGCGCGAAGATGGGAAAGCCTATATAGAGGCGCAGGCAGAAATACCGCTTAACCGTTAGGAGCAGATATTTGCCCGCCATGGGATTAAGATACCGCATCAGCGTAATGGTTAGCTGGTGTATGTGCTGACGCATATACGCTGCACACCTGCAAGCAAAATAGAGACTCTTGACTCCGGCTGGATTTAATGCCCGGGCATAGTCAGGCCCGATTCTTTAGCCAAAAGCTGATTGTGTTTTCTGTAAAGGAGCCTGAGATTATTAATGCAGC
>RFHI01000065.1 GCA_003696425.1 Candidatus Dadabacteria bacterium
AGGTAGGCCGGGTAACAAATTGATGCTCTGCTTTAATACCTCTGATGAAACTGCCAAGGAAATAGATGCAATAGAAAATATTGCTAAAAATTATGAAAATGATTTTGAAAAACTACGCAATAATCAGCTCGGAAAACTGAAGTTGTTTCTAGAGGGGTTTAACGAAAACGAACTTGCTGAATTTTTTCAGCAACTAAAACCTAAGGGTAACCTTTCTATAGTATTTTGCGACAAGTTCAGAGTTGGAGCACTAAACAACACAAGTTATAACTTGAGGTTGGAAGCTGTTTTGACGCGTTTGTATGAGTTTATAGATAGGCACCCCTACTTTGAGGGTAGGGCTGATACAGAGAAGGATAAGCAGAATCAAGTTAAAAGACTGCTTGGGCTGTCAGATAACTGTAATGCCTTTTCAAACTTCGGTAATACTTTTCTTAGATGTTTGAATTCCGACGCCGGGGTGGCTCGGTTAAAAGAGGAGTATAAAAGACAATTTCCTGGAGCAGATCTGGAATATACTAATAAAGTTTTAAACAGGCTTAGACACAGTCTGGGTAATGTATCATGGCAAGTAAATTTTGCCGGTGGCACGGGAGATTATAGATCGGAAATTGAGGCTAAACTTAATAGCTGGCTTTCTAACAAATTGAGGCTTCAAAAGGATTTGCAAACCGCTCTAAAAACCTCTGTTACTGTTAAAAATGGCAAAGAGAAAAAGAATACAGGTATTATAGAGGTGCTTTCTGAAAAAGTAACGCCTTTTTGTAAGCATTTGCTCTCGATACCGGATTTACATCAGCGGCATGAGGAGATTGAAGCTACCCTGGTGCAGTGTGATTATACACGCCAACTTTTAAGCGACTTGTGCGATTCGCTTAAAGGAACTCCTGATTCTGTGTTGCGGGACCTTGCGCTTCAGGAGATTACATTTTTGCGGTCGAAACTAAACCGGTATCTCCAGGATTTCAAAAAATGGCACTTTGAAGAGCGGGGAGAAAAAAAGAAGTATACGATTAAAATTGAAAATAAAGATATAAAAAATATTATTATTGATAAGGATACAGATTTTAAAAAGCTCTTTCCGGAACTTTCAAAAGATTTGCCGAAGATACCAGCGTTTGTCGGGGAGGTGCAGCTTAAGACTTATGAGAAAGCTTACCATTCTCCATATTATTTCAATACTCTCTGGAATATACTAATTGAAGACATTAATAAACTGAAGAAGTTAATGCCGGATCTTAAAAGCGCTTTGCCCCCGGATAGACTTCAGGCACTGCTTCGCTGTTACCGGATTTACAGTTCATATATTAATTCCGACTCGAGCCTTAAAGATACATTTTGGAACAGCTTTAACGGTATTGCTGAAAATGAAGAGATCTGGCAGAGCCCGTATTCCCGCAGAAAAGTTAAGATTATCCCAGAAGAGCGGAGGCCGTTTATCTCCCTCCAGGAAACCCTCCAGTGGCTTCAAGGGGCTTTAAACGACGGAAGGGAAGATCAATGTAAAAGGTTAATTGAGAGATTCAGAGACAATCCGGATGATAAGATGCTGCTTTTAATCATTGATGCGGCAAAAACAATATCGGCGTGTATGACCGGTATACTGCGAGAAGAGTTGGAAAGGAATCAGCAGGAGATTGAGATTGAAGTAAACAGAGAACTATTTAAAGCCGATGATAACAGAGCGCTGCTTGTTAATCCCTATGAGAGAATAATTGCTTTTGCCGACCGTTATGACTGGAAATTACCGGTTATCCAGTATCAGCGCTATGTTAACGAGTGCATATCCCACCTGAAAGGCTTCTCCGCATACCTGGGGAAACTTTATATGACCCAGAACTATACCCTTCAGGCAGTGAACGGAGAACATATGAATTTGTACTGTTCTGCCTCACCGGTAAATGTAAGTGATGTGTCAGGTATGAGATTTTACGCAAATTTTCCTAAGGTGAAGCTGTCTGAGCAGTTACCGCTGCGTGAAGAAATTTACATGTGGTATAATGCCAATAAGGCCTCTCCGGCAAAAAAACCGGCTAAGCCGACCGGCGTTACCTCTTTACTGGTGTCATCCAGGTATCAGACCCAGTTTTTAAAGTGGGCGCTAAAAAAACCGCGAACTAAAACTTGCTCACTGGCTATTAAAGGAAGCTTCCTTATCCTGGAACAGACAACTCCGCTCGCTGTTGACTGGGAGACTGGGACCCTGGTTCCTAAAGAAGGGGCAAATGACTACCGGATTTTTACTGCTATACCCTTTGAGATGACAAAGGAAAAATCGGATGCGACAGGACCGTCGCCGGCCACCACACATAGGTATATGGGAGTCGATCTCGGTGAGTATGTTATGGCATATGCTGTTATCGAAGCTCAAAAAACTGCCTCGAGTCGCATGCGAATAAGAGTGCTTGAACGAGGTATCGTTAGCGATAAGCAGCAGAAAAAGCTGGCTGATCAGGTAAGAGCACTTAAACGGAGACAACGTGGCGGTAGTTTTTCTGCTCCGAGCACAGTGGTGGCAGATCTTAGAGAGTCACTGGTGGGAAGCCTGCGGAACAGGTTTCACAGTATTGCTCTTAGGTACGGGGCTAAACTCTCCTATGAATTCCAGGTGAGTTATTTTGAGCGGGCAGGCCAGAGAATCAGAAAGGTATACCAGTCAGTTAAGATGACGGATTGCCCCGAGAACGACGCGCAGAAAGCTTTAAGTAAAAACATCTGGGGTTCGGGGCAGAATAAAGATAGAAATATCGCCCGCGAGGTTTCAGCTGCTTTCACCAGCCAAACCTGCAGTAAGTGCGGTAAGGCTGCCATGGATCTTGACTCCCTAAAACTAAATGATCGCGTTTTAGCCGCACTTGAGGCAAAGAATATCCAGAAGGGGGATCGGGAAAATGTTTATAAACTGTCCCTGAA
>RFHI01000066.1 GCA_003696425.1 Candidatus Dadabacteria bacterium
ATTCTCTCTTTTAAGGCGCTAACTACCCCCGGATGAGCGTGACCCAAAATAAGCGGTCCCCAGGAACAGACATAATCGATATAGCGGTTGCCATCTACATCATAGAGATAAGCACCCTCGCCACGCTCGAAAAACACCGGCGTTCCGCTCACCGCACCAAAGGCGCGCACAGGACTGTTAACTCCGGCGGGAAAACAGCCACAGGCTTCAGCATAAAGCTTCTCGGAAGTTGCTATATCCGTCATTTATAGAGTCCCTTTTAATTATTAAGCCAATTGGCCAGATCTTTTGCAAAATAAGTAATAATAAGATCAGTACCGGCCCGTTTAAAACTGAGCATGAGCTCCTTTACTACAGCCTGTTCATCGATCCAGCCGCGCTCTGCAGCAGCCTTAATCATTGAAAATTCACCGCTTACGTTATACGCAGCAATTGGAAGATCAAATTCAGAGCGTGCATGCGCTATTACATCCAGATAGGGCATGCCGGGCTTAACCATTACAATATCAGCGCCCTGCTCAATATCAGCCTCAATTTCACGCATAGCTTCACGCAGATTAGCAGGATTCATCTGGTAAGATTTACGATCGCCAAACTGTGGAGCAGAATTGGCAGCTTCTCTAAATGGGCCGTAAAATGCCGATGCAAACTTGGCCGAATAAGCCATTATGGCTGTGTCCTGATAGCCGGAAGAACTTAAAAGCTCTCGAATTGCAGCCACCTGCCCATCCATCATGGCACTCGGTGCTACAACATCAGCGCCGGCCTGCGCCTGGCTGAGTGCGGTTTTTGCGATAAGTTCTAATGAAGAATCATTGGCTACACGCTTATTCTCAATCAAACCGCAGTGGCCGGTGTCGGTAAACGGGCAGAGACAGACATCGGACATTACCACCATCTCGGGGCAGGATTCTTTTATTACGTGAATTGCCCGCTGGGATATGCCGTCCTGGGCATAGGCCTGACTGGCTTGAGCGTCTTTTCGATCAGTTACACCAAAAACCAGCACTGATTTTATTCCCTTTGAAGCAAGCTCATGGATCTCCTTCTCCAGGAGATCAACACTCAGGCGCTCTATACCCGGCATAGCTGCAATCGGCTCGCGCTTGTTTTGTCCTTCACAGGCAAAAAGCGGATATATAAAATCGCTTACCTTAATATCATTCTCCTGCACCAGTTCACGCAGAAACTTTGAACCGCGAAGTCTTCTTAAACGGTGCGATTCGGCAAGGTTTATTTTTTTCTCAGTCATTTTCTCCAATCTCCTCTAAAATAGCTTGAAGCAATCCGGTGGATGTAAACTCTTTTGCCACACGGGCCGGCTGATAGCCAAGCTCCTCTATACGCTTTGCCGTAATGGGGCCAATACAGATCAGGGCAGATTCTTTCATCCAGTTCAAAAGCCCTGCGTCCTTCAGTGTACTTTCAGTGCCTGATACTGTTGCTGCACTTGTAAAGGTAATTACATCCGGCGGGCCATTTGCCGCTTCTTTTTTTAAAAGCTCTATCACATCCTCTGACCCGCCGGGCTTAATACTGTAAACAGTAACGTCTGTGGTTAAAGCCCCACCCTGCCTAAGCGCCTGAGTTAAATCTTTCCGGGCCAGGTCAGCGCGTGGAAGCAAAATCTTCTTTCCGCTTACTTCCCCCAGCGCAAAAGCAATATCATCAGAGATATAGCGCTCCGGAATAACGTCCGGCGCACGCCAGCGCTTTTTTAACTCTTTAGCGGTAGCAGGCCCAATTGCAGCAATTTTTACGTTCTTTGCCTGCAGGTAATCTACCCCAAGCTCGCGGGCGCGCTCACAGAAAAAACTTACGCCATTTGCGCTGGTAAATATAAGCCAGTCAAAGTCTTTAAGATTCCTTATAGTCCGGTCAACTGGCTGCCAGTCATCGGGCGGAACAAGATTTATAGCCGGTGACACGATTGCCCTGCCTCCCAGCGATTTAATCTCTGCTGCAAGCCCATTTGCCTGATGCACGGGACGTGTAATCATAACTCGCCGTCCGGTGAGTGGCTTACTGTTATTTCTGCAGGCCAGGTTCATATGGCATTAAAATCTCCTAAAACCCCATCTGTATGAGGGGATATTAAAATACTTATTCAACCTGAATTCAAACCAAAAATCAGAACTACAGGGTGGTATCAGAGAGTCTATTCAAGACAATCAAAACGCTGAAACCGCTACCCGGCGGCGACACCGCGCTCTATCCGGGAATCGCTCCTGGTTTCTATACGTTTTTGGTCGCCCCCGTTTATTTCATTCACCTCCTTAAACACCTCTAAAAACTCCTCTTCCTCTGCTACAGTCTTAATCAACTTAATTTGCGGTTCAAGCAATCCTTTAGCCAGCCGCTCTGCCATGCGCTCAACCAGCGCCTTTTCCCGTTCACTTAAATTTGAAGTTTTTGGCAGAAGCCACTTGAGATTCTTTTCAACCTGTTCTCTGGCGCGCAACTGGAGTTCCTTAATAAGCGGAGTAACACGCCGCGCCTTGATCCAGTTAAAAAGCTCCTGGAGCTCCTCTTCCACTATTGAGCCTGCCCGCGGCAGTGCTTCAAGCCGTCTATTGCGATGTTTTGTGGCAAGTTCTTTCAAGTCGTCTAAATCATACAGAGTAATTAATGGGGAGCCCTTTAACTCAGGCTCTACGTTACGCGGCATACCCAGGTCCAGCACGAGCAAACCGGCTGGTGCAACAGAATCTGCCAGCATTGGCAGCAGCGACCTGTCAAGTACAGGATGAGGTGAAGCCGAAGCGCAAAAGATTATATCGCACTGCGTAAGCACATTGGGAAATTCTGTAATCGAAAGCGCCCGGCCGCCAAATTCTGCTGCAACTTCCTCAGCATAGGATCTTGTATGACTAACGATGAAAGTTTCCTGCGGCTGATAGTCAAGCAGCTCGCGCATTATGCGACGACCCATCTCGCCTGTGCCGACAACCGCTATCTTCGACTCGTTCAGAAGCGGACGCTTGCCGGCTGCCACATGAACCGCCAGACTTGCAAGTGAAAGAGAGCCTGCGCTTATGGCAGTTTCTGTACGTACACGTTTTCCGGTATATATTGCTTTCTGAAAAGCTGCGTTCAGTAATGCATTAAGAGTTTTTGCCTGAGCTGCAATCTGCCAGGCCTTTTTTATCTGTCCAAGGATCTCAGTTTCACCTATTAGCTGTGAATCCATTCCACAGGCTACTGAAAAGAGATGCTTAAAAGCTTCCCGACCACTTTTAAGGTAGACTATTTCAGATAAACTGTCAGAGTTAATCCGCCGCTTAAAAAATTCTCTTAAAGCTTCCGGACTCTCAGCCTGCGCATAAAGCTCGGTACGGTTACATGTAGAAAGCACCACGTAGTTTTTAATTCCGGCCTCTAAAAGCTCGCCACGGATTGAAAGTATCTCACGCTCACCGAACGAAAACTTTTCCCTGATTTCAATACCGGCCGTGTGATGGCTTAATCCTGCAACACAAAAAATTCCCTGATTCACAGTCTCCTTAACTCCTGAAGATAAATTCGTTAGCAGAGCCCTTTTATGGCCCATTAAGATCAGGATAATGGCTTTTGCACCCTGCTGGCGAGGGTATTAATCAGGCTAAACACCAGAAATGTGGTAACTTTTGTGCTTTCAGGGCACAGGCTGTGACAAAACCGTGACAATAAAACCCTGTTTTGAGCGATCTGACAAAAGCTGCTGCAGAGTGCTGGGAGCAGATAGCTGGAAAACGGTAATCAGGAAATCAGTAATCGCCAACCGGAAAACAGAAAGACAGAAATCAGAACCAGCCTCCGGCACTCTGCAATCCGCTATCAGCAGGTCAGCTTCTGTTTTTCGGCTTTCGGCATTACAGCTTATTGAGTTTCTGTTTTCTAATACGGAAGTTGCAAAGGAACGCTGAACTCGTTAGGCGTATTACGTCTACGACTACGTTGCCGTAAACGTAAAACCGTCGACGTAGACGGATACGTCTACGAATCTTATTATTCAAAGCTTTTGCTGGCTGCTGGGAGCGGATAGCGGGAAAACACAAACCAATTTCTACTTACAATTACAACAACTCCCCTGCTCCCTGCTCAAGTAAATCAGAGGCGAGTTTATCTCCCAGACGGGCAGCTTCAGTAACAGCAGCCCCGCCCTCTGCCCGAAGTACTGTAGTTCCGTCAGAAGAAAGTACTGCAGCACTCATAATTAATTTTCCGAACTCAATTCTGGCATAAGCTCCAACTGCCGAATGACAATCCGCTCCTATAGTCCGCGAAAATTCCCGTTCGGCAAGAAAACATTTTTCTGTAGCCGGATCAGATATCTTCGCCACTATCTCCTTTATGTCAGTCCGACTGGCTACCAGCTGGGCCACCAGAATGCCCTGATTAATGGCAGGAACCATCTGCTCTGGAGTAAAGCACTGATAATCAAGATCTTTTACAGCAAGACGCTCAATCCCGGCTGCAGCAAGCACTATACCCTCAAGCTCCTCACTCTGATCCAGTTTACGTATGCGTGTGGTTACATTGCCACGATGCTCTCTAATACGGAAAGAAGAAGAAAGAGCCTTTAAAAAAGCGGCCCTTCTGGTACTGGCAGTTCCAACAGCGGCATCTTCTGAAAGCTCTTCAAAACGAAGCCTGCTTCCATCCGCTTTTATTCTCCCTATAAACACATCAAGTGGATTTTCGCGCTTAAGCACCGCACAAAGTTCAGTACCATAAGCAGTATCGTTTGGAGCATCTTTTCCGGAGTGAATTGCCAGATCAATTTCGCCGGCAGTCAGTGCATTCTCAAGCTCAGCAACCCATGCTTTTTTATCCAAAAGCGCAGCATCTGCTGTACCCTGGCGCAGATCGCCGGTAGTTTTAATAGTTACTAACTCAACTGATATTCCCGGCAGATTTTCTTCTATAGCCCGCGCTACCAGCCCTGTCTGTGTAAGAGCCAGCTCACTTCCACGCGTGCCAATCCTTATCTTCATCTCTTAACAGTATGCACTACGCTTTATAATACTTATTCCTCTGACGAATTTTCACTGGGTGGAATCTTAAAATTCAGATAGTCTGAAAGCGCTTCGGACTTA
>RFHI01000067.1 GCA_003696425.1 Candidatus Dadabacteria bacterium
CTGTCAAGAAGCTCAATCTGATCTCTGCTCATTGTGTTTATTGCTTCATATAGTCCGGAGAGATGAAGTTTGTCATCAGTCTGGTCAGGTTTGTCCTTTTTACCCTGTATTAGCCCGTCCTGGCCGGTTATTAATTCCTGCGCCTGATCCAGACGGGCTCTTTCGCGCTTAACAGCATCTTCAAGTTCGCTTCTTTCAAAATCAGTAAGTGTTGCATTTTCGGCAATCCTCCTGGCTGCATGCAGGTTTCCTTTTTCTATATTTTCCACAATAGCAGTTGCCGTCGCTTCAGGATTAAAGTTGTGACCTAAAATATTTTCAATCTCAGCAGTTTTTCCGCTTCGTTCTGCAGCGCTTCTCAAATCTCTGTAAAAAATTTCACGGGCTGCCTGCGGATCATTTGCAGCAAGTTCTGGATTCATGTACTTGCCGTAATTTAAGGCTACTTCATCGAGAGCTCCTGCCGCCTTAAGACTGCGGAGATAATAAAGATCCATACCGTTTAAGCCGCCACCACCGGAGAAACGGCTGCCAAGTTCATTGGCATACTGCCAGGGGTTTACTCCGCCCTGAGATGGCTGGGTGGCTGCCCAGCGGTCCCATTCAGCTCCCATAATGCTGTGATCTGCTCTGGGTGCATCATACGGATTTTCAGGTCCGGAAAGATCGGGCAGTCTATAATCAACTGACTCCCTTATCTTGGCCGCCGTTTCCGGGTAGGCTTTTTCAAATGCTTCTGCTGTATTATTTTGAAAAATGTCAGGCATAATAACCTTCTGCTGAACAAGTACTCTTTTTTAAATTCAGCACAACCTTTAGCAATCGAGGCAGATCTTCGCGGCTAAAATATTTGAAACCAGCAATATATAATTGTTATGGGGGATTTAAGCTCTCTGGTGACTACCTGAGCTGCTGCAGGATGCCTGACAAAAAAATAGAGATATCAACTGATTAGAAAAGGGTAGTGAGTCTGGAACTTACTTTACAAACTAGCGGGAACCTTACACCCTGTCAAATACGCTACACCGGATTTTAAGGCTCCATAACAACTTTAGGGACGTTTTGCCGAAAAGGTTTTTGTAAACACCACTAATTTTTAAGAGCGAGGCTTTATGCAGGTGTTAAGGTTCAGTTTTTCCATCATCTCTTCAAAAGGACTTTCTGCTTTTAAGCGCAATGTAAGGAATTTATTTTTTACTTTACTACTGATAGCTGCACTCAGTCCAAATGCTTTCAGTCAGAGTATCGATGCAAGCGGAGACGGCTATAGCGACCTTTATTATTACCACGCCTTTAAGGTGCATGCCTTTAAAAGTGATGGGACACACATCGGCTCAGTTGATCTGCCACAGGATTATCTTAGCTCTAAAAAACCTGTCGTTTTTGCCGGTAAATATCTTGCCGGGGAGCCTTTCAGTGTAGCCTCAATTAAGCTTCCCAAAAAAGGGAGCGCCACGCTTTATATTCTCGGCTCTAGCGGTCTTGCAAAAACATTAACTCTTAGCGGGGTAACAAGAAAATTTTCACTGCTTGCCTTTGACTTTGATGGAAACGGCTTGACCGATATCGCTGCAGTTTCAAAGAGAGGTGCCGCCACAGTGTTTTTAAACCCCGGGGCTACACTTTCTATAAGAAGCCTTCGGGTGGCAAAGGGACGCAGAAACTATTACATTCCGGTTGTCTATGGCGGGCAAGCGGCAATAGCATCATTTAAGCGCAGAGGCCGGCGCGTACTGGTATATGTGCATAATATCGCAGGCGCACAACTTGCAAAAATTGCGGTTGGAAAACTGGCAGGTCAGCCTATGTATCTTACGGGCGCTTTTGTACTTTTGCCACAGAAATTCGCTAAGCGCGGCGTAAAATACAGCGCTTATAATATTCAAACCGGAGAATCAATAGCATTTTCAGTAAAGCCAGATCGTATTTTATCGCCCGGACAGTTTGCTGCTGGCAGCTCTTTACAGATAGCCGAGGGCAAAGATCGTGATATCAGCATAGTTGATATTGTTAGCGGTGCGACGCTTTCAGAAATTACACTTGAAATACCCGGAGTAGATCAGCAGGATCAGACAGGAGGAGAAACAGTAGATCCGTGTGATTTAAATTATCTTAAAGGTGTCCTGCTGCAGTCATTCTCGATAGGAGATTTTGATACTTTCAATTCTACAATTGAATCAATGGTATTCGACTGTAATTATCAGCCGGATTTTGT
The DNA here is from genome assembly GCA_003696425.1 of Candidatus Dadabacteria bacterium. Taxonomy (GTDB): domain Bacteria; phylum Bdellovibrionota_C; class UBA2361; order UBA2361; family J046; genus J046. The sequence goes on from RFHI01000067.1 coordinate 2,216, forward strand.
AGGAGATCTGATAAATGACCTTCTCTTTGGAGGAGGTGGCGGCGGAGGAAACGGTGGCGGGAACGACGTTCCTTCGGAGTATCTCCTTAGAGATGCAACATATTCACCTTTTGGAAGTAAGGGCGCTTCTTCAACCGGATGCGACAAGATTAAGCCGGGCAGTGATGGTCAGGACGGCTTTTTATGGAAGCCGGTTTCTGAGAGTACCGGAAAGCTTGTGGTGCTTCTTCCTTCCGGATTTTTTGCAAGTTCGGTTACAATTATCAGGGCTGACGGAAGTAAAGTTAAGGGCGGAAAGGGCGTAGAGAGCGGGATTGCAAACGGTTTCAGGCAGCACTGGCGCTTTTCAAAGCCCGGCAGAGGCTATCCAAATAACGTGCTGGTTAAAGCTGTACAGACTTACGGCGGCAGCGGAACGGTTTGCTGGAAGATTAAGCGCTCAGCAGCCCGTAATGACTGAGCCGGGGTTACACGGCACTGTTTACTTGGCAGGATGCAGCCGTGTTACGGGATTTTGTAAAAGAGCATAACACTATTAAAGAGATGTGCACACTTTGAGAGAGAATAGTGATGAAAAATTCCCGGATTCGTAAGATCTTAGTTTTTCTGGTTATCCTGGCTGTTAGCGGTTGCGGCAACTCAATTGGACAAAAGCCGAGTCCTCTGATTGAGGATATCACTGTTGGCGGGCTGGCAGGGGGAGCTTTGGGAGCCGGTACGGGAGCACTGGTGGGGTCGTTAATTAAAAACGGCGATGTAGCAGCCAGCGCAATGCTGGGAGCTGCTATCGGCGCGCCTATTGGAATGATAGTCAAAACTAAGTACCGTGATTTTAAAGATGATATGAAAATTGCCAGTAACTATGCCAAAATTAGGGAGCGTCAAAAGCTTATTGAAAAAACCGAGCTTGAGATAAGAGAGGCCAGGGAAAAGATGCATCGTGAATCCATGATGTTTGAACCGGATCCTGACCTGCGTGGCGAATATATTTATACAGGTCCTACTCTGGGAATACCACAATAGCTGTATCAGCTATCTGTCTATATCTCTGTGCTTAACACTGAAAACACACTGATCGTGAGTGACAGCCTTTGCAAGCTCTTCAGCAATTGTAACTGAACGGTGTTTCCCCCCTGTACATCCAACACCAATATTTAGATATGATTTCCCCTCATATATATAGCGCGGCAGCAAAAACTCAAGCAGCTCAGTATAGCGCTTAATAAAACTTCTAGCGTCGTCAAAACCGAGGACATAATCAGCGACCTTTCGATCTTTTCCGGTTAAATCCCTTAGGCCTTCTATAAAATAAGGGTTCGGTAGAAAGCGCACATCAACAATCAGATCGCAATCCAGTGGTGCGCCGTATTTAAACCCGAAAGATAAAAAATTAACCCTGACAGTACGTGCTTTGGCAGATGGCAGCGAATCAATAAAGCTGTTAAGTTCGCGCTTTAAGTCATGCACAGTGAAATTGCTTGTATCAACGACCAGATTGGCCATTTCTTTTATAGGGATCAGTCTGTTTCTTTCGCGTTGTACCGTATCAGCCAGTGTCTTATCGCGCAGTGAGTCGAAACCGGGGTGTGGCCTACGAGTTTCGCTGTAACGCTTTAGGACGGTCTGCGTTTCACAGTCCAGAAATACAATCTGTAGGACGTAAGGTCTGTTTCCCAGCGCTTTAAAAAAACCGAGCAGCTCTTTTACCTTGTCCCGTGAGTTTATATCGAGAAGAAGAGCAGTCCTTTCAAAGCGCTTCGAGTCACCGGCAGTAAACAGCACAAATTGTTCTAACAACGGTACTGGAAGGTTATCAACAACCGCAAAGTCCCGATCCGAGAAAACATTCAGAGCCGATGATTTGCCGGCACCAGATATGCCTGCCAGGAGAACCAGGGCCTTAAAATGGTCAAAGTTTATGCTCAATGATGACTCGTTAGTTTATCTTTATGTTTTCTGAGCTGGGCTGTAAGTGTGTCAATAAGTCCATCAATTGACGCATACATATCATCGCTTTCATGAGAAGCTGTAAAAGTATTGCCACCGAGATTAAACGACGTTTCAGCAATCTGCCTGTTTTTTTCCACTCTCAGTACTACACCTACTTCGCAACTGTGATGAGCAAATTTTCTAATACAGTTTGTAATCTTTTCAGTTGCATAGGATTTGAGGGCGTCGGTAGCATCGGTGTTTTTAAAAGTAACACTTACTGAGATTTCAGGGGTCGGGGTAGCAGCATCACGAGGCATTTTTATTTCCTTTTTTAAAGAAAACTCAATAACAATCTATCATATTTTAATCGGCAGGAGAACTATTTCAAGCAATTAAAACAGCTTCTTTCTTTTTGAGGACGAGAGTATTCCAAGGCCCTCTCTGTATTTTGCTACAGTTCTGCGGGCTATCTCAATGTTTTGTTCTTTAAGCAGCTCAACAATTTTTTGATCACTCAAGGGATTTTCCGGATCTTCAGCAGCGATTAAATTCTTAATCTTCTGCTTGATTGAGGATGATGA
>RFHI01000068.1 GCA_003696425.1 Candidatus Dadabacteria bacterium
CATTATGCCAGGTAAAGCCGGTTAAGATTACGCAGAAACCTTATATCTTTGCGGTAAGCACCTGACAATACAGGCTTTTTGATAAGTTTAGCTGCTTTAATCTTTTTAACTTACCGGCCAGTGGCCTTTACTCCATAATAAAATGCGTTATGCAGGCTAAAAGTACCAGTAACGCCACAGACAATTCAGGGCCGGATTTTTTACTTTCAGGTGCAATTATCGCGCTGATAGTACTCTTCTGGGGTTTAAGATTAAATACGAGTCTGTGGCTCGATGAAACCCTTACTTACTGGATTATTAAAGATAGTCCTTTAGATGCAATTGAGCGGGCTTTTACTTATCAGGGGCAGTCTCCTTTTTATTTTCTGTTGCTGAATCTTCTCTCTATAGTGCTTGGAGTAAGTGAGCCAGCACTAAGACTTTTGTCAATTATCTCAGCTGTAGGCGCTCTTTATTATGTTTATAAGATAATTGCCAAACTTTTTGACAGCGACAGGGCGGGTCTTACAGTTTTGCTGCTTATCTCAACTGATATTGTAACCGGTGCTGCTGTAAGTGCCAGGCCGTACGCCCCGGGCTTTATGGCCGCGATGGCGGCTACATACAGCTTTCTTAGGTGGCATGATAGCGGAAAGCTTTCAGAGCAACTCGTTTATCTGGCCTGGATGCTTCTGGCTGTTTACGATCATTACATATTTTTGCCGGTTATATTTATTCATTTTTTGTATTACATACTCTTTAATAGTGATAGCAGAATTACTTTAGCGGCGCTCTTTTTAACAGCTTTATTCCTGCTTATCGGACTGCTCCCGCTTTATTTACACTTTCAATATCTTCTGGGACGTGCTGCTGAAATTTCGGTTAGTGCCAAACCCGGGCTTCTTTCAATTGGCGGACGGATTCTCGATCCTGCAACTGCACTGCTTTTTATTGTGGCATTTTTTTACACGCAGGCCTTTAGCGCTAAAAGGCCGGACATTACGCTTATAAAAAAAGAATTAACAACAAGGAAGGGGTTATTCCTGGTATGCTGGAGCTTCCTGCCCGTTTTAGGCCTGTTTTGCCTCTCTTATCTTTTAAAATCCGGCTCGCTTTTCAGTAAGCGTTATTTAATATGGTGTCTTCCGGCTACAGCCGCCCTCCTATCTCTTGTGGCAATCTCATTTAAAAACAAAAATGCCCTGCGTACATTTGTAATTTCTTTTAGCGCGCTGGTGCTTATTACGGCAGTTGGCCGCCCGATTACGGGAGAAGACTGGCGCGGTGCGGTAAGGTATATAAACACTTTAAGTTTGCAGGACGAGACCGCGCTTCTTTTCTACAGCAGTTTAATTGAAAGTAAGAACATCGAGTGGTTTTCTGATCCGGGGCACAGGGACTACCTGCTTGGGCCGCTGAATTATTACAAGGTTAGAAAAAAGGTTTTGTTTCTTCCGCCCCCAATAAAAAGTATAAACGGCAGACATTATGTTGAGGATAATATTTTGCCGGTTCTTAAAGGTCAGCAGGCATGCACTGCACTGGGGCTGAATGTTGTTGGAAAAAGTGGATTAGGGGTTTCGGATTGGGTAAAAAGTTTGTGTAAAAAGAGTGGCTTCTCAGATCCGCAGGTTAAAAAATTTGGGCGGGTGTTTGTGATTGTTGCTGCACGGGAACCCCCGGAAGAAGGCGGCAAAGGCAAAAAGTAGAATAAAATAAAGTAGCTGCATACTGTAAAAACTTACTCCGGCAGTTGCCTGAAAGTAACATTTACGTTAAAAAAATACCCGGTCTTTTTATAATTTGCAGATATTATCTGTTATCTGGATATCCGGCCCTTTTGCCTGATTAAGCAAACTGTGGCAGTTTAACGCTGCGGCTTAACAGCAGGGCTTTGACTTTATGAGGATCTAAGTAGTGAATAATTTTATGAATGATATCTCGAATTTTTCGCATCTGGGAAATGTGCTGACTGTTTCACAGATTTCTGTCTGTCTTGGGCTTTCCTTTCTGCTCTCTCTGGTGGTAGCCAAGACCTACCAGATTACTTACCGTGGAGTCTCGTTTTCGCCGGCTTTTATGCACACTCTGGTTATCTGTGCCATGGTGATTGGCGCAGTAATGCTTATTATCGGAAGCAATATCGCACGTGCTTTTAGCCTGGTGGGAGCGCTTTCAATTATCCGTTTCCGTAATGCTGTAAAAGACCCCAGGGATGTGGCCTATATTTTTCTTGTTATGGGAATCGGCATGGCCTGTGGCACAGGATTTTATAATATTGCCATAGCGCTGACTGTTATAACCTGCTTTGCTGCCATTTTTCTCTCATTTGTGCGTTTTGGCGAGCACGGTCTTACAGAGAAAATCTTGAGAATTCAGATCCCGCTAACCAGTAATTTTGAGCATATCTTTGATGACACCTTAAAAAACCATGCTGAGTCTTTTACGCTGGTCTCTGCTGAGACGACCAAAATGGGAACTGAGCTTGAGCTTACTTTTACATTGAAGGTGCCCAAGAGATTTAGCGCTGAAAAGTTAATGGAAGAGCTTTCCAAGCTTAACGAAAATCTTAAAGTCCAGATTGTTGGAAGCAATCACGTGCTTGACCTGTAAGAAGTGGCGGCTTTAGGGGCGCCCGGTGCAGTTATGATAAAGAAGAGTAAATTCCGCCACGAGCTTAAGTATGTAATCAGGCTGGAGGACGCCCACCGTTTTTATGAGGATATAAGCCCGTTCTGTGACCTGGATGAGCACGCCGGGGCTACGAAATATTATGAAATAGCCAGCACCTATTATGATACTGAGGATCTGAGATTTTATCTCGATCGCGAAGAGTCGGTTGGTTACCGGCGTAAGGTGCGGCTCAGGTCGTATAACAGTAACGGTCAGTCAACGGCTCTTTTTATTGAGATAAAAGAACGCCATAAAAGCTACGTCTCCAAAAAGCGGGCAAACTTAAAGGAAAACGATCTTTTAGCCCGCTACCAGCGCCACGATCGCATCCCGCTTGATGAGGTGATTGCGGTTCTTGAAGATGGTGAAGTGGCCCGCGAGCTTCGCTATCTTCATAAGCGCCTTGAGCTTTATCCGGTAGTGATTATCCGTTACTTAAGGCGGGCTGTTATTCCGCATTACGAGCGTGATATGAGAATAACGCTCGATACCCGCATAACTTCCGGCGGCCAGAGCCTGCCGCAGTATTCTCCTGCGGAGGAGAAATACTTAATCGATGGTGGACACGGAGTTTTAGAGATAAAAACCAACCAGACAATTCCACTCTGGTTGAGCTCTGCGCTTACCCGCTACGGGGTGCCACAGACCCGCTTTTCCAAGTATTGCCTTGGCCTTGACAAGGCCTTTGGCAAAGGGCGCTGGTGGATTAACTGCCGTGAATCAACCCCGCTTGAAGAATTTAGAAAAGCAGCTGCTGTAGCCTGATTAAGTTGTGACTGACAAGAGATTATGAGTTTTGAAATTGAAGAGATAGAGGTGCGCACAGTGCATCTTCCGATGATTGAGCCTTTTCGGGTAAGTTTTGGAACAATCAGCGATCGCACGCAGGTGCTGATTAATATGCGCGGCGGAGGGATTTCCGGCTGGGGCGAGGCAGCGGTGCTTCCAATGCCGTTTTACAATCATGAATATCCGCGCACGCTTCTGGCCGTATTGGAGGACTTTGCAATTCCGCTTTTTTTTAAGGAAAAGCCTGAGACCCCACGGGATGCTTTTAAAGTACTTTCCAAAATAGCAGGGAACTACATAGCGCGCGCCGGCCTGGAGATGGCTTACTGGGACTGGTATGCAAAATCGAAAGATATGCCGCTTTATAAAATGCTCGGTGGTGAGCTAGATGAAGTGCCGGTGGGAATCAGTGTGCCGCTTAAACCGAACATGCAGGAGTTACTGGATACCATTTCAGCAGCGCTCGATAAGGGTTACCGCAAAATAAAAGTTAAAATTGAGCCCGGAAAGGATATTGATGTTGTGGAAAAAATATATGCACATTTTGGTGCAGGTATCCCGCTTATGGTCGATGCCAACTTTGCCTATACCCTGGATGATATAGATATCTTTAGAGCGCTTGATCACTACGATCTGATGATGATTGAACAGC
>RFHI01000069.1 GCA_003696425.1 Candidatus Dadabacteria bacterium
CATGCACGCTTCGCGTGCTAAAGCACCTCCCCAAGGGAACGCGCTACCAGACTGCGCCACAGCCCGACTAAACTGTTTTATCCGTAGTACAGGTAGTGGCGCAAGCAACAGACCCTTGGGGTGGGATCTCAGCTGAGGAATCAAACGCTCGCCAGCTCGCGTTTGCCATTTTAGGCGCTTACATGCACGCTTCGCGTGCTAAAGCACCTCCCCAAGGGAACGCGCTACCAGACTGCGCCACAGCCCGACTAAACTGTTTTATTACTATCTATATAATGTAACTGCTTTAAATGTTGAAGCATACCATAGCGTAATATGCAGGTTTTTTGAAACCGGCCTACTATTAGCGCCAGCGAATAAGCGCTGTAAAATGAACATGTTAGAGTGGCTGCGACATCCCAGGAAAAATATTCTGTTAATACAGTGTTTATCAGCCCTTGGGTCAATAGCTTGCTAAAATTTTTTATTCGATTACATTTAGGATCTTCAACTTTCAGACAGCCGCCCGGTGGCCTTCGGGCTACGGCGAGATTTGATGTTTGGGTCGAGGGAGTTACTGTAGAGGTAAGTTGTATATATGGGGGCCCGTAGCTCAGCTGGGAGAGCGCATGACTGGCAGTCATGAGGTCGTCGGTTCGATCCCGATCGGGTCCACACTTTGCCCTGCCTAACGGCAGGTGCTACGTGTGGCAAGCCACACTTATTCTTTAGGCAATATTTTTTCTATAATAGGGGCGAAGTGTGCCTATAACCTTTTTAATGAAAAAGCCCAACCCGCACCGGTTTTTAAATACTTTTCAAACTTTATCGCTTGGTTATGGTTACTGAAGCCAACAAAGGTTTCTATTCTTCAGGGACGAAACTTACTTGTATGCTTACAGCGCCCATCATTATGCTCCCTCAGCCGCTTCTTTAAGTCCGCTGTAATTCCAATATACTGCCGCTCAGGATTATTTATGCTTTTTAGAAGATAAACATATTTCACGCTTATATTGATTGTCACTGAACTAAGGATAGTTTCGCCCTTTTTAATGAAAAATAGCTAAATACACAGGCCTGGTTACGTCTTACCTGTAGTGTATTTTTATCGCGTATGACCCATATACCGGACAGATTAATACTCTTCAAAAGCCCGTTAAAAGCTACCAGCTGATAAAATTATAGCGGCGAACGGCCCCAAAAATTCAGTGACGGTACAGTGGCGTTCCCTTTTAAGGAACTGCTTGAACTGTTGCAGGGTTTTTAATCGAGGCAGCTAGTCTGCTATTCTCCGTAGATTCGACGTTAATACGGAAATGTTGGAAAAGTTACGATACGGGCTGTTTTTACACCGCCCCCGGCCTCTCGTGCATGTCGGCTTTTTCAGATTGGCGCTCCTCGCCAAGCTCAATAATCTTGGTATCAAAGACTCGGTTTTCTACAGCCCACTGGTAAGCGTGGCGCAGACCCTCTTCCAGCGAATACTTGGGCTCCCAGCCAAGCTCTTTAATGCGGCTTACATCCAGTACTTTACGCGGTGTGCCGTCAGGCTTACTGGTATCAAGCTCAATACGGCCCTTAAAGCCTACACAGTCCTTTAACATCTCGGCAACTTCAAGTATTGAGTGATCAATTCCTGTTCCAACATTTATTGTCTCAGGCCTGTCATACTTCTCCATAAGCACAAACAGCGCTTCAGCCAGGTCGTCTACATGCAGAAACTCGCGGCGTGGTTTACCGCTTCCCCATACAACAACTTTTTCATCGCCGTTTAATTTAGCCGTATGAAAGCGGCGCATCATTCCGGGTATTACATGCGAATGCTCCGGATGAAAGTTATCACCCGGGCCATAAAGGTTAGTTGGCATGCACGAAATAAAACACTTGCCGTACTGGTGGTAGAACTTTTCACACAGCTTAAGCCCGGCAATTTTCGCTACAGCATAACCCTCGTTAGTGGGCTCAAGCGGGCCTGACAAGAGATACTCCTCTTTAATCGGTTGAGGAGCCATCTTGGGGTAGATGCAGGAGCTTCCAAGAAACAGGAGTTTCTTGACATCATATTCTGCAGCAGCGTGAATTACATTTGCCGCTATGGTTATGTTGTCATAGATAAAATCCGCCTGATAACGCTGATTATATAGAATTCCTCCTACACGGGCAGCAGCAAGAAATACATAGTCAATCTCATTTTCAGCAAAAAACCGGTTAACCAGCGCCTGGTTGCGAAGATCAAGCTCTGCTTTGGTGCGTGTGATTATATTATTGTAACCCTTTGCTTTAAGATTTCTGACAATTGAGGAGCCGACCAGCCCCGCGTGCCCGGCAACATAAATTCTGCTGTGTTTGTCCATGATAAAACCTCGCTAAAAACTAACCGGCCGGAAAGATATATAAAACTGCGCTATGATAGGCCGCTTACAGCTGGGGAGCTTGCATGCACTCAGGCTGCACCCATAGAGATAAGTCGGCACTGTGGCGCTATTTATTAAGATGAGACTTAAGAGCTAAGGGTGGCAGGCGGCATAGCTGCTAATAGCCTGTAATAATTAAGGGTTTTTCGTTTTTTTAGAGTTCAAAGTAGGTTATTGCCCGGATTTCAGGGAGTATTAGCCGCAAGTGCCTTATCCAGAATTTCCTTTGCTATCGGCTCATTTACAAATCCATCTGGAATTATGAAATCAGCGACTGTGCGGGAAGGCTCACAGAACTCCTGATGCATCGGCAGGACTGTTTCCTGCCACTGCTTTTTTACTGACTCCGGCGTTCGGCCGCGCTCGGTTACATCGCGCGCCAGTCTGCGTTTAAAGCGAAGCTCGTCGGGGGCGCTTACAAATACTTTAAGATCATAAAGCGGCAAAAGTTTTTCGTAATAAAGCGCGAGAATCCCTTCAACAATTACAACTGGCGAAGGTTTTATTGTCTTTGTAACTCCGGATCTTGTATGCACAGTAAAATCATACTGTGGGCACTCCACACTTTGCCCCTCCATAAGGCGGCAGAGGTCCGTGCAGAGTAGAGACGCTTCCACGGCATCAGGATGATCGTAATTTACCTTATCGCGCTCTTTCAGTGGCAGATGGTCCTGCGCGCGGTAGTACCAGTCAGTTTGGATACAGCTTACCTTATTACTTCCACCAAGCTTTACAAGCATCTCTGCCAGTGTTGTTTTGCCCGAGCCGCTCCCTCCGGCTATTCCGATAAGATACATTGATTTCATTTCTGCAGTTAATTGCAGACCAATTGTATACCGGAAACTGGGCCCTCAGCAAATAAGTTACAGCGCTTACATGGCTATTTCGGTACGTATGCCAAGAACTACGGCATTATCAAGTGAGCTGTCGGTACCGGGATTAATAATATACTGAAAGTCCGGTGTAACTGAAAAATAATCGCTCAGCACTATATTATAAGTAGCTTCAATTGCGGTTTCAGTCCGATCAAATCCCGGGTTAGCTTTTAAAAATTCATCGCTGTTTCTTGCAGCAGCAACACCAAAGGAAAATACATCCTGATCCCGTCCGGGCAGGGCGCCTGTGTAGCGGCAGCCAAAACCAAGGTAGTGTTCGGTCTGGTTGCGGTCCCCTTTAGCGTATCCGAACTGGAAAAATAGCCCCAAACCCTGCTCCGGATCAGCTTCGGCCAGCACATTCTTTTCAGCGATTAGATACGCGCCGTAATTATTAGAACGTGACACACCACTAAAATCTTCAAAATCAGTTGTATGATACCACCCGCCAAGTGCTGCTTTATAGTAAGAAGCGTCTTCACCTCCAGCGACGCCGCCTTCAGCTATCCAGAAAATACCATCGCTGGACTTTAAAATTACATGGGTGCCTTTATCGTTATTGGGATCGCCCGGGATTCCGTCATAAGCGGCAGCCTGAAAATATCCTTTGTCCCCAAACAGTATTCTTGTTCGGGCTGCAAGGGCAGTAGTAGGGAATATAGATGGTCCGGGCTGACTTGCATCAATGCCTATACCAAAAGAGCTGTTAAGCAGTCCGGCTGCGTTATCAAGCGCGTAAAATTCCGAATTCAGATCATGAAGCCCTACAAGAAACGAGAACTTTCCATCAAAAAATGTATGTTCATACCAGGCTTCAAAGAGCTTAAAGGTTTCCGGCGCTTCGATGTTATCACTGCCCTGTAGATCTCCGATTATCTCGGTTGGGGCGTCTCCGAAGTTTCCAAGGAAGTAGAGAAAAAGTGTACCGTTATCCCAGACGCCCAGTTTGCCGGTATCAAAGGTAAAGGTAAGGTCGTAGTTACCCAGAAAAGCCTCATCCCTTTTAAGTCCGCCTGACAGGTCTGCTATATAGTCCATAGTAAATATGGACTCAATTTCAACCCCATGCTTGCTTAAGGAGCTTCTGTATCCACCAAAATCTCCAAAAATGCCATCTGCATAAACCTGGTTTGTGATAGTTATAACTAAACACAGAGTAATAGCGAATCTTTTCATATTGACGCTCCGTAACATAAAGAAAGTGTTGTCAGGATACAGCAATAAATGCCGAGACTTCAATCAGCATTATCCAAGGTAATTTATCGCCCCCAAAAGGGAAGTGGCTTTAAAGAAAAATCAGAAACACTGTTCGGACAAACTCTAGGGGAAAGGGGGAAAATCCCGTGAGCTTCTGAGAACTAAGTATTGTCGGTGTAAAGGAGAGACGAGGGCCGTTTCAGTGCATTATGTGCGTACGTGCCATAAGCCCCCGGCCGTGTCTTGAATACGCATCAACGGAATTATCACGCTTATTACCGCTTTGAGCGTCATCAGGCATGCTGCTTTTTAGCTGCGCTCTGGCGCTATCATCAATTTTATCAGTAGCGGCTATTTTAGCGGCGCCGGCTGGCGCGCAGGATGCAATCACTACAGCAAGGCCAAGAACCAGAAATTTTCTCATCGCATTTACTCCTTTCTTAAACGAGCTATAACCTTATTTTATCTTTAAGCCGGATCTTAAACAAATTCTTACAGCTAAAGAGTTAACCGCCTAAAAATACACAGAGATATATGAAGTTTAAGCAGCTGCTTAGTGCCAGTCTGAGGCAGTCTGACAGAGCGTTTTACAGCGTTCTGCTATTACTGATGAATGATTGTTTACATTGCGCACACAGCTGCTGCTGGATTCAATCAGATCCATGAATTCTTTAAGTTCTGTTTCAGTTCGTTCAATCTGTCTTAGGATTTCAGCAAAGGTTGCGCTAAAAGAAGCCGCTTCTTCAATTACGGCGATCTCAACCTTTCCGGTAAAATGAATAAGACTGAGTTCCCGCGTAAAACAGCCAAGCTGCTCTATCAGTCTTGAGGTGGATTGCAGTTTTTCGAGCAGCTCCGAGAGCGAACCGAGACAAAACGAGAGTTTCTTATCCAAAAGAGTTGCCAGGATTACAGAGGATTTCTTAAGGAGCTCTTCTCTGTTTTCAACATAACCTTCAGCTCCGATTTTATCGTGTGCTGTAAGCAGTTCAATCGTAAAACGCTCTACAATTTCCAGCTGCAGTTTACATACAGCAATATCAAAAATAAGCTGCTTAAGGTATTTTTCCAGGTGGTGTACATCCTGTTCCAGATTAGCCATAACAGCTTTATTCTCATTAGTCTTGCGGCTCATCACATCAGCTACCACGCGAAGTGGCGCTCCCTGGTCGCCCAGGCGGCAGGCTTTTACACTGGCATTCATGGCCAGAAGGCGGATTATTTTTTGCAGCTCCTCAACAAATGATGCTTTGCCCTGCAGGCTGCTGTTAAGGGTGTTAAGTTCATCCATGCTGATAAATAACTGCTGCAGTTCACGGTTAAGCTGCGTGCTGACTGTAAAAAGATCCAGTACAACAGGATCCCTATTAGAAAGATCAGTGTCACTGGTTATCACCCGCAAGCCGCCATCAGCCGGCTGAGATGCCTGCTCACATAATTTTTGCCTTGCAAACATTTCTGCCAGAAAAGCTGTCTGCATAAACGAGTCATAATCAGGAAAGCCGTTTTCAGCCAGAATCTTTAGAGTAGCCTCAATACCAGCTTTAATAGCGTCACGGCGCCGGCCCCCGCCTGTTTCTATCTCCTGTTCTACAGCTAGAACCTCTTTATATACAACCTGAACCACATTAAAATAATCTGTTGTGGGTTTAAGCCGGATTGAGACGTATCCCCCTTCACAGGGCATAACCGTAGCCATTACCCAGTAGTAGCGTCCGTCTTTAGCCAGATTCTTTACATACGCTGCTATCAGTCTGCCTGACTGGATGTAATCCCACAGCAGTTGAAAGACCGCGCGCGGCATATCGGGATGCCGGATAATATTATGAGGCTTATTAATAAGCTCCACCTCACTGTAGGCGGATATGCGGGTAAAGACATCATTTCCAAACTCTATGATGCCTTTTTTATCGGTAATAGAGAAAAACAGTTCGGTAATATCGAACTCGCGTTCTTCATCTATCAGTTTAATTTCTCTTCTGGCCATCAGGCTAAAATGTCCCCCGCAATTTTTTTAAGACCGCAGCATTTTGCTGCTGTCATATTGTGACTAAAATCCCATAAAATCCTGATCTTCAAGTGGTATGATTTGGCTGGGAGTCAGTTCTTCTGCTGCTGTACCATTGCTCTCACCATTTGGGGCTTCCGGCAGTTCTGAAGCGGATTCGGCCGATTTTTTGCTGCTGCCATTAACGCCAACATCCTGGTGGTGCGCATCTGCTTTATGCTGTGTCTTTTTAGTTTTCTTACTTAGCTGTTTTGATATTTTATCTTTGTGCTGCCCCACAAAAACAGCCAGCTCCTCGACAGCTCTGTTAAGGTCATGAGCCCAGTTTTTAAGCTGTTCACTTGTAGCAGCCAGCTCTTCACTGCTTGCAGCTGAAGCCTGTGTAACTCCGTCCATCTCGGTAACCGCTCTGTTAATATGTCCAATACCATCAGCCTGTTCCTGACCGGCAGCAGCAATTTCCTGCATAAAATGAGTGACCTTTTGCAGGTTATCACCGATCTCGTTAAAAGAAGCCAGGGCTTCCTCTGACACACTGACCCCGTTAGCCGCGTTAGCCTGCGATTCTTCGATCAGTGTGCGAGTATTCTTGGCTGCCTCGGCACTTCGCTGGGCCAGGCTGCGTACTTCCTCGGCTACAACTGCAAAGCCTTTGCCGGCATCTCCGGCGCGGGCAGCTTCAACAGCAGCGTTTAGGGCCAGCAGGTTAGTTTGAAAAGCAATTTCATCAATAGTTTTTACAACCTCAACGGTTTCATTTGAGGATACCTGAATTTTGTTGATAGCTTCGGACATTCTCTGCATGGCAACTTTGCCTGTTTCAGATGATGTGTGCAGGTCGCCTACCAGCGCGCTGGCCTGCCGCAAATTATCGGCATTCTGCTTGGTCATTGAGGAAAGCTCCTCAAGAGAGGCGGCAGTTTCTTCCAGGTTGGCTGCCTGCTGGGTAGCCCCGGAAGCAAGCGACTGGCTGTTATCGGCAACTTCATTTGCTGCTGTTGTAAGACTTGTGGAACTTTCACTGATTTCAGCAATTGTCGCATTAATAATATGGCTTATCCGGCGGGTGTTAATAAGAGCCCCGGCAACGCAGAAGAAAATGCCCAGGCCAAGAGCTATCCAGACGGAGACTTTAATTTTATCGAGGTTAGCCTGAACCTGGTCTACGTGTGCTCCCAGATTGGTAGTGGCGCTATCTACAAATTTATCAATAGCATTGGTCATGGCTTCGGCATAGCTGTCAAAATCTCCCATCTTCTGATTGCCAAGCTCCGGCCCGCCCTGGATGTATCCGTGGGCCATCTGCTGTCCCATTTCGTAATAGTCTTCGAAGGTCTTAAGAAGCTTGTTGATGTTTTTGATTTTGTCAGCCTCTCCGCGGGAAGAATAGTATTGCTGGAAGCGTTTTATACCGTCTCGGAATAGATCGGCATTTTTAGCAGCTTCATCAAAACCATCGTCAAAGCCCGGAGCAGCGCGCGTTGCGGAAATATCTGTCAGCCACTGTTGTACCTGCACAACATATAGTTTCATGTTCTGTGCAAGATCGGCGTAAACCATGTCTTCCTGGTCGATTTTTTGTATACCGGTAGAGACGCTATGACTCTTCCATTCTACGAATCCAACAAGAGCGGAAAGCACTACTATTGGCAGAACATAACCGAGATAAATACGTGCGCTAAGTTTCATTGATTGTCTCCTCTCGCATTTACAGATAAATAGCGGTGCACAGGCGGGTAGTACCCGCGATGTTTGAGGTATCGGCAAAATGCTCCGGAAAACTTAACGGCAAAACGGGCCCAGAATACTCTTTTTTGAAAATAGCATCCCGTCCCCGATAAAGCAGTGTTTTAGAATTTTCTATCCAGCCCTACTGTGTTTTTGACGAGTTTACACCAGCAGTACTTATTTACTATATTGAGAAATAATAATTAAAAGTCATGGAAGATAAATTAATACAGCCATTTATAAACGCCACCTTAAATGTGATAGGGACTATGGCCAGTGTTCCGCTTGAGGCCGGAGAGGTCTATATAAAAAATGACCCCAAAACCTGGGGGCAGGTCACCGGCATAGTCGGAATGGCAGGAGAAGAAGTTAGCGGAAATATGGTAGCAAGTTTTGACACTGGTTCCATTTGCGAAATTGTCTCAAGCATGTTGGGAGAGGATCATACTGAAATTAATGATGATATAACTGATGCAGTGGGAGAGCTTACTAATATGATTTCTTCTAATGCCCGCAGCGAATTATCCAAACTTAATATTGAACTTGATATGGCTATCCCTATGGTCGTTGTTGGAGAGGGGCTTCAGATATCCCAGCTCGGTGAAAATCAGGTTACAGTAATACCGTTTAAGACACCTAAAGGAGAGTTTGTGGTTGCGGTTGGTCTCAGCTCTAAGTAGTTGAAAACCTGTTAATATCTCCCTCTGATTTTTCTCTGCTGCCAGGCTTAACTTATTTTTTGATACTGCCGATTACTCTTTCTAGGTAAATTCTATCTTAGTGGAGGGATAAATGAGCTGGAGTGCTCCGTTTGTTATTTACCGCCTGGATAACGATGGAAAACTGCACCAGGTATATCAGGCGCAGGATCTTAAAGATGCAAAATACTGGCTGACTTATATAGCTGAAGCTGGTGATGTTCTCTGTAAGACACCTGCTCACCCAAGGCATACCGGAGAGACCCCTGCTTACTGGTCTCATAAGGAAAGCAGCGGCAAGCCAGCAACCAATGAGGAAGCCTGGAGGCAGTTGGCTGCCAGCAGAAATTTTAATGGTGAATTCCCATCAGAGCAGGCAAATCTGGAGGAATCCTGTTCTTCTTGAATCAGCGGAGATAGATATGGCAGTAATAGATAAAAATATGGCTATATTGGTTGTTGATGATTTTTCAACAATGCGAAAAGTTGTAAAAAACGGACTGAAGCAGCTTGGGTTCAATAATGTCACTGAAGCGCCGGACGGTAAAGTGGCGCTGGAGAAACTTCAAAACGGTGAATTTGCTTTTGTAATATCAGACTGGAATATGCCAAATATGATGGGCATTGATTTGCTTAAAGCCGTGCGGGCCGATGAGCGCTTAAAAAACATCCCTTTTCTCATGGTGACTGCCGAAGGCAAAAAGGAAAACGTGATTGCAGCAGCAAAGGCAGGGGTCTCTAACTATATTGTAAAGCCTTTTACGGTTAACGCGCTGGAAGAGAAGATTAACGCGATATTTAACAGAGGTTAAGCTTTCAGCTACGGTGCGAGTGTAGCTATGCACAAGATATTAATAGTAGATGACGATCCCGTAACCAGGACAATTCTGGCTAGAACAGTTGAGTCGGAAAAGTGCGTCTGTGTGCAGCTATCCCAGGGGAAGCTGGCGCTTGATTTTTTAAGGGACAATCCTGATATATCACTTGTTATTACTGATATGTCCATGCCGGAGCTCGATGGTCGCGCGCTTATAAAGGTACTCAGGCAGGATAACGACTTAAAGGCAATACCTGTAATTATAGTTTCCGGGGTTGTTAGTTTACACGAGATCTACGATTTACTTGGGAACGGGGCGGATTATTTTGTTCCAAAACCAGTTGATACCGAAGTATTACAAACCTATGTAAACAGGTTGTTGCATAAGCGGCAGCAGCCGACCTGTCAGGCACAATCTCTCTAAATAAAGCTCTAAATTTATTTTGCTCAAGTGCCGAATATTTGATTGCGGTACGTGCGTTTGTATGAAGCGTAAAAAGGGAGAAGATTGTGTCTGATTCAATTAGTGATAAAATTGAAGAGATTGCGTTACTGGTGGTAATGCTTTTTCCGGGCGATGCCCAAACTCTGGATCTCGTAATGGATTCTCTGGCAGAGTTAAAAAAGGCCTGCGAGTCCGATCAAGAGAACCAAAGACTTGTTGAGGCATGCAACTATATTTTGGAGCAGCGTGAGAGTCTGGATGATGAAAATCTAATTGCAGCCTTAAATGAATTTGCAACCGCCGCGCAGGCATTTACGCAGGATAATACAGCCGGTGTCTTCCCGCATGAGAAGCAGGAGTCTCCCTGGAAATCAGATCTAAGCCCTGAAGCTGACGAGGGGCTTATTATAGAATTTATTGAAAAACATTCCACCTTAATGGACGACTTTGAGGCAGCAATTGTCCAGATAGCTCAGCTAAATGAGGAGGAACGCACCTCCGAGCGCCTCGAGGAATTCAGGGGGTACGTTAAAAGTTATCTTCATAACGTAAAAGGCGACGCCGGCTCGGTAGGTTTATCGGGAATAGAAAAAGTTACCCACTTTATTGAAGACATTCTGCAGGATACAGCTGCAGAGCAGATTATTGATCAGTTGCTTGAGTACCGCGAATGGGTCTTAAACGTACTGTCAGCATATTCTGGAGGCGCAGTTCCGGAGAAATTATCAGATGATTTTATAGCAGGTTTGTCAGTTGAGTCTGGTGAAAATTTAAAAACGGGTGAGGGAACTGAAGTTGAAGAGCCGCAAAGCGCAGAGTCCGAGGCGGAGTTAGAACCATACCAGCTGGATGGCGATCCGGAAATTCTGGTGGAATTCATTGCTGAAGCTAAAGATCACTTAAATGAAGTTGAAGAGCTTCTTTTAAGTGACAGCGACAGTTACGGACGCGAAGATCTGGATGCAATGTTTCGTGCGGTTCACTCAATAAAAGGAGGATCATCCTACTTTAATATCCAGGAGATAACCCGCACCTCACATGCTACAGAAAACCTTATGGATAATGCACGAAATGGCAATGTGGTTTTTAATAATGCTTTAAAGGGCATTATGCTTGATTATATAGCAATCCAGCGAAGCCTGCTTGAAAAAACCAGTAATGCGATAGCAGGCGACGGAATGATAACGCCATCGCCGGAGGCGGAACGATTTCTTGCAACTATTGATGATTATCTAAAGTCGCTAGCCCTTATTGAAGAGCTCAGTCTTCAGGCTGATCTGGCACAGATGGAACAGGAAAATAAAGGTCCTGCTGAAAAGCCTGAGGAGGCAGAAAACAAAACCGCCCCTGAAAATCCCGCTAAGCAGCCAATTGAGGAGCAGACCCCTTCGACTCAAATAGCTCCGAAGACAGCCGCTCCAGCTCCCAAGAAGGCCAGAACCAGTAAAGAAAAGGTAGAGCTTAAATCATTTGTTAAAGTGGAAACCCGCAGGCTTGACAGGCTGATGGAATATATCGGCGAGATGGTAATTTCATCTTCTATGCTGATACGCAAGTGCCGAGACCAGTTGAGCCATGATGAAGCAGTAATTAACAATACCCATCAGCTTGAGCGTATATCCAGGGAGATTCAGGAAATCGGTATGTCGATGCGGCTAGTGCCGATAAAAGGACTATTTCAAAAAATGTCCCGCGTAGTCTGGGATACAGCTAAAAAGATAGGCAAGGAAGTTCATTTCGAGATGTCAGGAGAAGATACAGAGCTTGACAGAACTGTTGTAGAAAAACTGGCTGATCCGCTTATGCACATGGTTCGTAACGCCGTTGATCACGGCATTGAAACGCCAGAAGATAGAAAAGCAGCAGGCAAACCCCCTAAAGGACATGTACATCTGAGTGCGACGCATGGTGGTGGAAGCATTATTATTGAAATTCGTGATGACGGTAAAGGGCTTGATCCTGAGAAACTCTTAAAGACCGCGGTAGATAAGGGAATTGTTGCTCCAGGGGAAAGCCTTAGCGAGGAAGAAATTTACATGCTTATATTTGCGCCGGGATTTTCAACAGCCAAAGTTGTGACTGACGTATCAGGTCGTGGCGTTGGAATGGATGTTGTCAGGCGCAATATAGAAGATATGCGTGGCAGGATTAATATAACCTCGGAGCTTGGTAAAGGAAGCTGCTTTACAATTGAGCTGCCACTTACTCTTGCGATCATGGAGGGCATTGAAACAACTGTCGGCTATGAGCGCTTTATTATTCCGACTCTTTCAATTACAGAGTTTTTGCGGCCGGAGCCGGAAATGCTCTCAACTACCTTAAAGCGGGGAGAGGTCCTGCAGTACCGTGATATGTTTCTACCCATTTTCAGGCTGGCAGATCTGTTTCAGATTCCTGAGGCTTATAATGATCCGCTTGATGCTACCATGGTAATTGTGGACACCGGCCGTGAAATGGCTGCACTACAGGTGGATGATGTGCTCGGGAACGTATCAGCTGTAATCAAGAGTCTGGGGGTGATGTTTAAACAGACCGAAGGGCTTGCTGGCTGTTCGATTCTCTCTGACGGATCGATTGGGCTGATTGTGGATGTTTCCAGTTTACTTGCGGCAGCCAAGAAAAAGCAGAGAAACGTTGCCAGAGAAGAGCAGCTTGAAGAGCATCCGGCAGGGGCTGAATCTATGGGTAGAATTCATTAAGGGTTTAGGAGAAAATCGCTGTGGATCAAAAGGTTTTTTGTGCACTGCGGGATATTATTTACCGTGAGAGCGGTATAACTTTAAACGACCGCAAGCGGTTGCTTCTGGCAAACCGCATTAAAAAACGTCTTAGAGCTCTGGATTTAAATAATGAGCGGGAATATCTGGAGATTATTGAACTTGATGTAGAGGGGCGTGAGCTGGCCCATTTAATTGACGCAATTTCTACTAACCATACCTTTTTCTTCCGTGAAAAGGCCCATTTTGATTTTCTTGAAAAAGTACTGGAGGAGTACCGTAGTGCCAGTAAAGGCGAGGTGAAAATCTGGTGTGCTGCTGCTTCAAGTGGCGAAGAGCCGTATACTATTGCAATGGTGGCAGAAGAAGTACTGGGGGGCAGCAGCTGTAACGTACGTATTCTTGCAACTGATATTTGTCTTGATGTTCTTAAGCAGGCTCTTAGAGGATGCTACCGCGAAAGCCAGTTGCGTGAAATGCCTCCTGAACTTAGAGCAAAATATTTTATCCCTTTAGAAAGCAGTAGCGAGCGCCTGGTTCAGGTCAGAGATTCACTGAAGAAAAAAGTTCTGTATAAGAAATTAAATCTGGCGAAGTTCCCTTATCCGCTTAAAGGGCCGCTGGATATAATCTTCTGCCGGAACGTGATGATATATTTTGATGATGAGCTGCGTTCGCGCATTGTTACTGAGTTTAAGAGGTTATTACGCCCCGGTGGATATTTGATTGTAGGCCACTCCGAGGCGCTTTCGGCGGCTAACCATGGGATGGAAACGGTGCAGAGTGCGGTTTACCGGAAAGTGTAAGCAGAGGTTTTAGGTTTAAATGAACAACAGAGGTGTAAACATAGCAGAGATGGTTGTTAGCTCGGATCCAACCGACTTGCTGATAGCATCTAACCTGGGTTCGTGTATTGGTGTTGCAATTTACGATCCGGTAAACCGCATTGGCGGGTTAGTACACTGCTTATTGCCACTTTCGAAGGCTGACCCTGATAAGGCCCGTGAAAAGCCGTGTATGTATGTTGACACCGGAGTAGTAGCATTGCTTGAAGCAATGCTGGCAAAGGGCGCCAATAAGAAAGAACTTTTAATCTGCGTGGCAGGTGGTGCAGCTATTAACGAGGCATCGGGCGTTTTTCAGATAGGCAAAAAGAATGTAACGGTGCTTAGAAAGATTTTATGGAAAAATAATTTACTTATTAAGGCGCACGATCTTGAAAAAGATTTTGCCCGTACTATTAGTTTAAATGTTGGCACGGGGGAGGTGCTCCTTCGTGCTAAAGGAGAAACTTATCAAATGTTACCGGGGGTGAATAATGGCATACAACCTGCTGGCTATTGATGATTCGAGTATTGTTCGCAAATCGCTGCGAAAGACTCTCGCAATGACCGATATAGAGGTTAACGAGTTGTATGAAGCCGAAAATGGCAAGAAGGGTCTGGAAATTTTGCGGGAGCAGTGGATTGATCTTGTTTTCCTTGACATTAACATGCCAGTAATGAATGGCATGGAGTTCATGGAGGAGCTCAGAAAAGATGAGCAATTAAAAGGTACTCCCGTGGTTGTTGTATCCACAGAAGGGAGTAAAGAAAGAAGGGAAACACTGGAACGCTTTGATATTAAGGCTTACCTCAGAAAGCCGGTAACTCCCGAGGCACTGGTAGAGACTGTTAATAAAGTACTTGGAGGATAATGCTGTGAGTGACTTTAAAACAATTATTTACGAAGTTTCTGCCCGGATTCTGGAGGACTGGGGCATGATGATGGTTGATCCGGCACCAGAAGAAACGCAGATATTTGATTTCAATGAACCGTTTTACCTGGCTACTATTCAGTTTCACGGGCTTATGAGTGGACGCTATACGGTAATATGCCAAAAGGCTTTTATGCAGACTCTGGCAGCTAACCTGCTTGGGGATGACCAGGCAGAAGACGGGAAGGATTCGCTGGATGCCTTAAAAGAAATGGCAAATGTTTTGTGCGGCAATCTTCTTACTGAATGTTATGGCGAGGATGCTGTATTTGACCTGGTTTTACCTGAAGTGACGAAGGTGGATGGCGAGCAGGTAAAGCAGCTTTTTTCTGACAGGACAGTGTCTTACCTAGCTGATGATGAACCAGTAGCTGTTACTTTTGATCTGCAGGGGGAATAATGAGTGTTAAGGTGTTAATTGTCGATGATTCAGCACTTGTCAGGCAGACACTTCAAAAGGAGCTGGGCAATGATCCTGAGATAGAAGTGCTGGGGACAGCGCCAGATCCGTTTATAGCGCGGGATAAAATTGTGAGTATGAATCCCGATGTTATTACACTTGATATAGAGATGCCCAGGATGGATGGCCTTACTTTTTTAAGAAAGTTAATGCACCATCATCCTATTCCGGTTGTGGTAGTATCATCGCTGGCAAAAAAGGGCTCTGAAATAGCACTCGAGGCGCTTCAGCTCGGTGCTGTTGAGGTGATTGCCAAGCCGGGGCCGTCATACTCTATCGGAGAGATGGGTATTGAGCTGCGTGAAAAGATTAAATCAGCTGCTAATGCCAAGCTTGACAAAAAACTTTCGCGTGACCAGCTTAACTCGGTTGCCCCTGTGGCAACAGCACTGAGTAAAACAACGCACAAAGTGGTTGTACTTGGAGCTTCAACGGGCGGAACGCAGGCTATTGAATATGTTTTACGCCAGTATCCGAAGAACGGGCCGGGAACTGTGATAGTTCAGCATATGCCAGCCGGATTTACCCGCTCTTTTGCTGAACGACTTAACGAGATATGTAAAATTCATGTTGAAGAGGCCAAAAACGGGGACACAGTAACACCGGGTAAGGTTCTGATTGCCCCCGGTAATAAGCATATGCTGGTTAAGCGTTCGGGGGCGCAGTATTTTGTAGAAGTGAAAGACGGCCCGCTGGTAGGCCGCCACCGGCCGTCGGTTGATGTGCTTTTTAATTCTGCGGCTGCATTTATTGGTAAGAATGCAGTTGGAGTTATGCTGACAGGAATGGGGAAAGATGGTGCTCAGGGCATGTTGAAGCTTAAAGAAGCAGGCGCAGTTAACCTGGCCCAGGATGAAAAGAGTTGTGTAGTTTATGGTATGCCCAGGGCAGCGGTAGAAGCCGGGGCAGTTGATCATGTTTTGCCGCTTGACCAGATAGCCAGTAAGATCATGGAGTTGGCCCAGAGCGAGTAACTATATTGGCATTAAGTTTTTAAGATGAACAGTCGATTTTAAGGGCGAGGGTATTCTTAGGGAGAAATTCGATGGAAACTACCGACGGAAAACAGGAAGGGCAGGTTAAGCAGCAGGAAGGAGCAGGTCGACTGGCCGGTAAATACCTTCGGTTTAAGCTCGCTGGTGAGTACTACGCGGTTAATATTATGCGTGTAGTAGAAATATTCAGAGTAATGGAAATTACCCGTGTGCCGCGCTGTCCGGATTATTTAAAGGGAGTAATTAACCTGCGTGGTAAGATAATACCGGTGGTTGATTTGCGCCTGAAATTCGGCTTGGAAGAGAAAGAACACGACGATCATACCTGTATTATTGTTGTAAACATTCAGGTGGCCGATGAGCAGGTTGCACTTGGAGTAATTGTTGATACAGTCCTGGAGGTAAAAGATTATTCTCCTGATATGCTTGCTGAAGCTCCTGATTACGGTGCCTCAGTTGATACTTCATTTATAACCGGAATGGGCCGGCAGGAAGATGGCAGTGTTACAATCTTACTGGATGTCGATCGCATTCTGGCCGGAACTGAAAACGAAAGTCTGCGAAACTTTGCAAACGAGCAGCAGCAGGCCGGTTAAACTGATTTTCGTGGCAGACAGAAATAGAAGCTATTTGAGTAGTTTCTTTAAAACTTCCGCAACTTCTTCAGGTATATCGCCACTAAACATCTGCACGCGCAGATCTATTTTGGGTGGCTCTTTACCATGCATAATCGCTGAAACCTGCTTCATCAGAACCACGCCCTCCGGCCTATTGCTAAGTGATCTGGTATAACGTGTAACTCCCTCACTCGCCCCTGCTTCGCTAAAGCCGACTTCTTTAAGCTGTTTATCAAGCCACTCGGGGCTTTTCCCGTTTTCAAGAACAACGGCCAGCATCTCCTCTCGGTCAAAATAAAGATTGGCCTGCATAGAATTGCCATCTAAAACCAGCGCAACAGGATTTTTTGAAAGGATATGTTCTATATCCTGATCGCTAAGCGGTGCAATTTGTGAGAGCATCGTCAGGTGCTGACACGAGGGTTCAAGTACCTCTACTTTCGCAAGACTGGTCTTCTTTGCGATTGCATCCGGTACGGGAACCCGGTCAGGTATAAGCTCGATTTTAAACGGTGTCCCGTCCGGCCCCTCTTTTAATGTAAGCTTAACTGGTTCGCCTGAGTTTTTAAGAATAGCGCTTTCAAAGTCCAGCCTGGAATTTGCCTGAACTCCGTCAACTTCGGTTATAAAGAGGGTCTTGCTGAAATCAGGGATTGCTTCGCCCACAAGCCCGAATTTTTTCTTAAAACCAATCTCGGAAGTAAGTCCGGCCCGACCTGCTGCACTTTCCGGATCTATCCAGATTACAGCCAGGCCTGCTTTAGTCGGGGCTACCGTAATACCGAGTGTGGACGTTGTTATCTGTCCGGTTTTAAGCAATTCATCTACAGATTTTTTAATATGTTCAATAGAAGTAGAGAGAGTAAAGCCATCGTAGCCGCCGGAAAGTGACATAATCATGGTGTTCATTCCCACCACTTCACCAAACTGGTTTACCAGCACTCCACCGGAGTTGCCCGGATTTGTGACTGCATTATGCTGAATAAGGTCAACCATGGTCTGCCCGTTGGGGCTATCTATGTCCCGCATCGGGCCGGATACGATTCCCTGGCCGAGGGTTCCATCGAAACCAAACGGGCTGCCAATGGTATACACTGGATCGCCGATATTAAGGTCAGCAGGGCTTCCAAGTTCAATTTCCGCTGCAAGCGGTCCCTGACCTGAAACTTTTAACACAGCCAGGTCGTGGCGCGGGTCAACACCAATAATGTCGGCCGGCAAAAATTGATCATCAACTTTAACCAGCAGCTGCTTTTCGGCAGCCGCAACATGCCAGTTTGTAACTACAATTCTGTTTTCACGGTCATAAATAAATCCCGAGCCGTAGCTTGAGGAGGGATGATTAAGGTCGACTGTTCTTGAAGCCGCGTGCCCGGGAGCATGGCCGTTATGCTTCATGGCCACCACTGCAGGAGCAACTTTTTTGTAGATTTCCTGAGGAGTTAGCGGCTCTCTGGTGCTGCCACTGGCTGGTTTTTCTAAAGCAGATAAGTCCTGACTGTCTACAGGAGGTTCAAATCTTTGCATTTAAACAATTTACTCACATTTAGTTCAGAAAACTCCGCTACCCTGCCGGAGTATATAGTTTTAATGATAGGCTATTTAAGGGACTAAGCAAGCAATACAGGGATTAATTATTCTACCTGACACAATAGACGTTGTTGCAACCGCCCTTACAATGTATTTCTTGTTATCAGAGCCATAAGCCATAAAGCGATTTGCATAAGTCTATAAAAGTGATACTATTAGGACACATAGTATTACATACTCA
>RFHI01000070.1 GCA_003696425.1 Candidatus Dadabacteria bacterium
ACAAAATCATTTCCAAGCTTTTGAAACTCACGATCCAGTGCCTTCCTCTTTTGTGTACTGGTGCGCGCCTTTGAAGCTTCATCAGCAAGAGAGATCATCTTATCCACCAGTCCGCCGAGATCCTCCAGCGTAGAGCGGGACAGGTTTACAAAGGATACCACGCTGTTTAAATTCTGTACTGCCGTGGCAAATGTTCGGGCACCTATACGAAGACCGTCTGAAAGAGATACTGATGTGCCACCCTGGAGAGCCTTTTTGATTGATGAAGTTGAACTGCCCCTGGCGAGGCCGGTAAACCTGTTAAGAAAATCCGAGTTAATAACCTGTGTAAGGCCTATCCTGGGCATAAAAGCCGCCTCAATTCCTTTGAGATCTCTGTTAGTATGCTAATTTGCGGGCACACACCTGCCTTAATTGTTTATCGGTAAATTGCCCGGTTTCTTTAATCAGCTGTCAGCTAAAATCCCTTTTTTATTCAATATATTACACCACGAGCCGCTCTGCTATTTTTTAGTTAAGAACTTTGGTGAACATGTCGACATCTAATACAGTAAGTAGAAGTACTGACGGAAGTACAGATCGCACAGATCGGCAGAGATTTAACTCTGCCGAAACAGCAGCCAGGGAGGGCAAAATGAAAATTGAAAGGATTCAGACTAATCCGTCTGTATACAATCTTAAATCAGCAGAAAAGATAAAATCAGAGCATAAATCTACTGTTATAAGCGACGCAGTAACCTTTGAAGGTGAAAAGCGTGAAAACAGTAATCAGGAGGAACACTCTCCTGAAAAAGAAGAAAAGCATGAAGCTTCTCTTGCGCAAGCCAAAGACCAGACTACAGTAAAACCTGAAAGCAGCTCGGTAAATATTGTAGTTTAATGGTCCGGCGATATTCTGAAACACTTTGCATTGACAACGCTGCTTCAGCTGTCAAACGAAGCCGTATTATTAATTATCCAGAGTTACGGGTTTATTTGTAATCTCTGATGGCTTAATTGGCGGAGCATTGTCATAAGGATTCCCGCGCAGGCCGGCCACCATTAAAATTATTTCAGGATCCACATTTAAGTAACTGCAAATGGACTTAAATGAGAAGATATAGTCATCTTCTTCACTAAGGAAAAATTCAGTGGCTTTTTTCCTGGTTTCACCTGTTTTTTTAAGATCTGCTATTGCCGATAACAAAATAGCCTTTAACAGATTCTTTTCAGGTACCGACGAATCAAAAGGCCCTTCTTCCTCGTAAGCTGTGAATATTGCTGTATCTTTTTTGTCGCGTGGCATAAAAAACCTTGTTAAAATGACCTGTTTATTTTATCGGCCCTCCGCCCGGGGTTCTAAAGGCTTAGAACTTAACTGCATTAAGCCCTAAAATCTTCCCGCCTGTTATTAAGATGCTGCTAAGACTGGCCTGGCTTTAAATTAAAAAGAGTTATTTTTACCGCAACTCAAGGAAACCGGCCTAGTTGAAGAGCCTTCAGTTGCTATTCCCATTGTGCCAGCCAGGCCTTTAGCGCTTTCATGCCAGCTGTTCCTACTTTATGCGTTACAGGGTCAGCTACAAAAGTTACTTTATACCCCAGGCTTTCAAAATAACTGCGTGCTTCCAGCGCTTTATTTAGCGGCACAATCGGATCTTTTTCGCCGTGCGCAATAAATACAGCTGCTGTATGAGTTAAAGACACCAGCGCTTCTTCTTTTTTCAATACAAAGCTGGCCAGCAGTCCCAGGCCATCAAAAATACCGGGATGATCCTGAAATACTACTGACAGAGCTGCGCCCCCCTGAGAAAACCCGAGCGCAATTTTAGCCCGTGGCTTCAGCTGATAATACTCAGGCGCTTTTAAAATAAAACTTTTAAGGGCCGCGATACCTTCTGTCTGCAGTGAATCCTGCCTATCAACATGCCACCAGGAGTATCCTCCTATAGAATCAGCAAACGGAGCCTGCGGCGTTAAGATATGAAAACTGTCAGGGACAGTGCGTCTAAAGGCCCACATAACGTCATAATTTCCGGCTCTGCCGTGCACCATAAATACAAGTGGTGCTTCAGGATCATCCGTGATACGACCCTTAAATTTGAGTCCAAGTGCACTTTCAGCCGAGCTTTCAGCAGTAAACATCTTTAGAACCACTAAAGTATATAAGCAAACAATTCCAGCTGCCTGATTTTTCGCGATTATGCCCGCACAAGAATAACAACAGTGCAATGCATGGATCAATCTGCCAGAATAATTAATGCAGTACGTCGTCTACGCTCATTATCCTGGTCTTTACCGGCCCTTTCTTTTTCTTTTCCTGCCTGTGCTCCTCCTGGTCGATAATATCGCCGCTGTAGTTCCCGTCAATCAGTTCGCGGCAGGCCAGGGCAAGCTTTTTTAGCTCAACCGGTTTAATCAGACACCTGTCGATACCGGATTTAAGGTATTTTTCAATGTCAAATACAAAAGCCCGACTGCTTAAAAGCACCACTGGTATCCTATCTCCTGCCTCTTTGTCCCTGATTGAAGTCACAATGCTATTTTCAGATTTATCAACACTGGCATTGTCAACTATAGCCAGATTAATTTCCCGTGAACGGATAATATCCATCGCTTCAACCCGCTCAGCGGCTGGTATGACCTGAAAGCCAATATGTGAGAGATATCGGGCAAGCATTCTCCTTTCTCCCTCCTCTTTTTCAACCAGCAGTATCACCTCTCCATTACCCTGCACTTCAATCTCCTGCTCCTCCTCTTCTGCACGCGCAAGTGAAGCATCATATTGCGCAGCCGGAAATACCAGCCAAAATGTTGAGCCCTTACCGGGCCGTGACTGAAAGTCGATCATGCCACCGTTAACTTCAGCCAGCTTTTTAGTTAGCGGCATACCAAGACCGGTACCCATCTGGTTGATTGAATAAGCATGATCTATTCGCTCAAACGCGGAAAACACTTTATGACGTTCGCTCTCCTCAATACCAACACCGGTATCTTTCACACATATTTTAATTTTGTTACCCGGTGTACGTTCAGCCCACAATTCAATTTCTCCGCCATCAGGCGTATACTTAATAGCGTTGGTAAGTAGATTTATCAGCATCTGCCTGATATGCCGTTTGTCGACGCAAATTGCCAGAATTTCGTCTGTGTTTTTGACTACCAGCTTATGCGACTTAGCATCAGCCTGGCTTCTTACTACACCGCCAATGTCTTTTAAAAGATCATCAACACGGATTTCGACCGGATTCGGTACAATTCTTCCCGATTCTACTTTAGCGTAATCAAGTACATCATTAATCAGATCGAGCAGATGCTCACCGTTTGAACGCACCATCTGGAGAGTTTCAAGCTGGTCATCATTAATTTGTCCACAGAGTCCATCCAGTACAAGCTCTACAGCATTAAGCATGATGCCTAAAGGTCCCCTGATTTCATGACTAAGGTTCGCCAGAAATCCGGTTTTAGCCTTAACGCTCTCCTCTGAAGCGCGCTTCATACGTACCAGCTGCTCAGTATAATTCGCATTAATTATAGCCAGGCTGCCCTGCAGGGCTAAAAGACGAAGTACTTCCCGATCCGCAGCTGATGGGAGAGATCCCTTTGGTAGTGCAACCCTGAGGCTTCCAAGTACCTCTCCGGCAAAAGATATCGGATAAATTAACACCTCCGGACTGGGCTCTTCACTTTCCCCTTCTGCAGCCCCAGCCAGCATGGCCTGAGCGCTGCTGTTAAAGGGCTTGCCAAGGACAAAAGACGAGTGGTAAAGCGCTGTCTCGCGATCAAAAAGGGCCAGTTCAGCGGATTCAGCCTTTAACAGTCCGTAAGCCAAACCCACAATCTGTTCAAATGTCCGCGACAGCTCTTCTCTTGAAGTAATTTTGCGCTCTACAAGATTTACTGCAAAAGAGCTGTTTTTGCGACTTACAGCATCAATTATGTCGGCCAGTAACTTTTCAAGCGACTTAAAGCGCGAATCAATTCCCAGATCGCGTGCGTTTTTTTTAAGATTTCTTAAAAGATCTTCACGGGCAAAAAGAAAGGCCAGCACAATACTCCAGCTGATTAAGTTAATCCAGCTTAAGGTATCTCTGGTAAAAACTCGGGCGGTAAAGGAACCGGGCTGCTGAAAAAGCGGTACCACCGCAATAATCACGACAAAGCAAAATAAAAAAACCTTATAAAATCTGCTCATTTATACCCGGTCAAAACTCTTTGGCACAGCAGCGTAAACGCCCGCTGATATAAGCATATCTCAGCATTATTTAGATGCCCGTGCGGCTTTATCTGTGGCAGCATAAATATCCTGTAGTTACAATAAGTTAGGCATGCCAGCAGATTATATCTGGTTACCTTTGCAGCAGCTGCTATAAATATCGGATACTGCCGCTTACCGGAATAATCATAATATTTATGAAAGAATTCATTTAAGAAGCGAATTTTTGCCGTATGCAGCGTTTCAGCCCAATATACTTTCTTAATTTCTTGTTGGCTACAGCTTTTGTTTGGCTGCTCACTAATCCGACACAATGCTTTGCTGTACGCTTTATCAAAACCTCCCAAAATGTGTATCAGGCAACTGATCAGAAAAGCCGAATTATTGTATCACGACGAGTTCCCGGAATATTTATCGCTTCGGGCAGCAAATTCAGTATCCAACTTTTTAACCCGCAAAAACTTGATCTGAAAAGTACATCTCATATTTTTGTTGGCTACAATCCTCGTGCCCGCCACTATGATTATCTGCAATCAGGTAGTAACAGATATCACCTAAACGGCAGTCTGGTAATCCTGTTCGACAATCTGCGCATTACCATAGATAATAACAATCCTTATCTTTCGGTTGTTATAGATACCCATACGGCCGGTGAAGCGCCGGCTATAATCGGCTTTCACGGCTTAAATGAAGTAATTAGAAGCAGCGGCGAGGAAGACGTCGCGCTGCTTGAGGCAAACCAGTTCAAGGAATTTCGCGAAATCATCAAGCCATATTTACTAAAAGACGGCAGGCTGTATCTTGATAATCAATCGGTGGAAAAAGGAAGCAGCGTCGGGTTAACAATTGAGGCGGTACAAAGTATCTGCACCAAAAGGCCTGGTCGTACCGTAACTTATATAAAAAATGACGATCTTCAGAAAATACGCAAAATAAGTGGCAGCGACCGTCGCAGATATGCCATAAGCAGACTGCTGTCTGAGAGCAAACACTTTAATCCGCTGGCTGACACATTGCTACTTAAATCAGATAAGCGCCAAATGATTTTGCTCGATTATAAAAATTCTGCTGTAATGCTTGTAAAACCGTTAAATCCGAAAAAAACAGACAACCCTGTCTGTATAGTCCAGAAAATCCTGCTTAAGTAATTTATCACCTAGGCAGCTAACCGAACTAATATTCTGCCCCAAAATAATCGCCTGCTCCGTTAAAGATACTGCTTTATCTGCCCCGACTGTCAGCAACTAACACATTCACCCTGCCAGCCGGCTGTATCCTGCATACAGGAGAAAAATCACCACTAATGTATTCTCCATCAACCTGAAGCAGAGTTGAAGGCCTAACCCCCTCTATCTGCCAGCACTCAGCAGTTCCCATATATTTAGGTTTAAAAAGCGGCAGCCTGTTTGAAAAGAACATATTGCCGTAATCCAAAAGGCTATTAGTGGTAATTAGTTCAAGACACGAGTCAAACGGACTGCCCTGGCAGTTTGACTGCCCAAGGCCCATAAAAGATTTAATATTAGCAAAAATCACACTGCTACGCGGCTTAAGCAGAAACTTGTCTTTTTTGCTCTCTCCGACACGCACACTGAAGAGATCCTTATTTATAAAGGTCATATTCCTGGCTACAGCTTTTAAATACCCGATCCTGTTTCCAGTACGCCCCAGCTTGAGCAGACGAGAGCCGGAATTTCTTCGCCAGCTTTCAAATTCCCTTATAATCAGGGCGTCAAAACCAAAAGACAAATAATTGCAAAAATAACGGCTGGCTTTAAAACCTCTGCCGAAGCATAACTGCCACGTCTGAAACTCACGGGTTTTTGCACTTAAATAAAAGTTAAGCAATGTTTCAGGCTTATTGCGGTTGAAAAATCTCATAACGCCTAACTCTTTCGCGAGATCGTTAGCAGTTCCCAGCGGCAAAAGTCCGACTTTTAAGTCCAAACCGCTCAGTTCGGGCAACACAGTTGAAGCTGTTCCATCGCCGCCACCAATCAGCACGCAATCGTACCGACCTGCCCCGGCAACCTGCTCTTTCAGCTTTACAAAATCGATTTCAGCTACCGTAATATCGAAGTGTTCTAGAGCATTAAGGCGTCGTAAGAATTCTTTATCTCTGCTTCCTGAGGATAAATTTATAAGGCAGAGGAATTTCATGTACAACCCGCCCGGATTGACTGAGGGATTATTCGATATATTATACCACTC
>RFHI01000003.1 GCA_003696425.1 Candidatus Dadabacteria bacterium
GAATGAAAGAACTTTTAACTACAAGTACCCCCCTGTAATTACTGACCATAACAAAATTATATAGCTTAGCGCAAAAAGCACGATTATCATTCATATTTAGCCAGCAATAATGTTCCGATGTTCCTTCAACAACAGCGGCAACATGCAACAATCGACCGGACAATTTGCTAGATACATTCAGTCAGACCAGCACATACAGCGAATAAACTCACATGAACTAACTCACAAATTTCTTTAACAACATTTAGCTATAATATCAGCCCTTAACCTGACCGTGATACTCCTGAAGAGAAGTAACAACAGTTTCACGGCTAGACTGCATAATAGCAATTGCTTCAAGTGCAGCCCCTGCAGCAGCAATTGTAGTAAACGTGGGTATCTTAAGCTCATTGGCTACCAGCCGAATCGATCGTGAATCCAGATGCGGGCCGGAGCCTTCAGGGGTGTTGATAAGCATGTCGATTGTACCAGAGCCAAGCGCATCAACAACATGGGGCGAGCCTTCTCTAACCTTATTAACCGTTTCTACATCGAAACCCCTTTCTTTCAGATATTTGGCGGTCCCGCGAGTAGCCACAAGTTTAAAGCCTAATGAAACGATTTTCTCAGCAAGTTTCAACGCCTCCGGTTTGTCATTATCCATTACACTCATAAAAACAGTTCCGCCAGTCGGCAAACTCACATAAGATGCAAACTGCGCCCGCGCAAAACTCCGCCCAAACTCACGGCCAATCCCCATGACCTCACCTGTGCTTTTCATCTCCGGGCCCAGTATGGTGTCCACACCCGGAAATTTATTAAATGGGAAAACACATGCCTTAACAGATATATGTTCTGGAGTTACTTCCTGTGGAATGCTGAGCTCCTGAAGAGATTTCCCTGCCATAACCCTTGCAGCTACTTTAGCCCAAGGCACGCCGGTAGCCTTACTTACAAAAGGTACCGTCCGGGATGCGCGCGGATTTACTTCCAGAATATAAATTTGTTCCTCCTGCGATACTGCAAACTGAACGTTCATAAGCCCAACTACTCCAAGAGCACCCGCCAGCATTTCAGTCTGATGCTTCATTTCATCAACCACTTCGCGAGTCAATGACTGTGGCGGAATACAGCAGGAACTATCGCCGGAATGCACTCCCGCCCGCTCTATGTGCTCCATAACCCCGGCAATAACAACATTTTTACCATCACTTACCGCATCTACATCAACCTCAATCGCATTTGCCAAAAACCGATCCAACAAGACAGGCCTTTCGTTTGAGACATCAACACTCTCAGCAATATACTCGCGCAGCTCATCCTCTGAATAAACTACACGCATTGCCCTGCCTCCCAAAACAAAAGAAGGCCTGATCATCAGCGGATAACCTATCCGAGCTGCAGCCTTTAAAGCATCATCGAGTGAAAGCGCTGTAGCAAACTCGGGCTGTCTTAAACCGAGTCTTGAAACCAGCTCTGAAAACCTCTCTCTGTCTTCAGCACAATCTATTGCATCAACAGGCGTACCAATAATCGGGACTCCCATTTCAGTCAGCTTTTTTGCGAGCTTAAGCGGAGTTTGCCCACCAAACTGCACAATTACCCCATCAGGCTGCTCCCTTTTACAAACCTCAAGCACATGCTCAAGTGTTAGCGGTTCAAAATACAGCCGGTCACTTATATCATAGTCAGTAGAAACAGTTTCCGGATTACAGTTTAACATTATCGCCTCATAACCATCCTGACGAACAGCCAGAACCGCATGTACACAGCAATAATCAAACTCTATTCCCTGTCCAATTCTATTAGGACCAGACCCCAGTATTATTATTTTACGACGATTAGACGGCGGCGCCTCTGTAGAACAGTCATAGGCGGAATACAGATACGGAGTATATGCAACAAATTCTGCAGCACAGGTGTCTACCGCCCGGTAAACAGGGCGAATATCCAGAGCCTGTCGCCTATTAAAAACCTCTTCCTCTGTCGAAAGCGTTAAAGCAGCTATTCGCTGATCTGAAAAACCGCTTCGTTTTAAATCGCGCAGTTCTTCAGAATGAATTTCCTCTAACTTTTTCCCGCGTATGCGCTCTTCCTCAACAACAATCGCCTCAATCTCACCTAAAAACCATCTATCGATGCCAGTTACTTCATATAGCAGTTCGACCGGATGCCCTAGTCTTAATGCCTCTGCTACAAACCACAACCGCCTCGGACCCGGGACACGGCAGCGTTCGAGCAGCTCCCCCGAGCCAAGATCTTTAACTTCACTTTCAAAGTCGAACCCGGCAGTATCCATCTCTAGTGAATTTAAAGCCTTCTGAAGCGCCTCCCGAAAATTACGTCCAAACGACATAACTTCACCGACAGATTTCATCTGTGTGCCAAGCACCGGCCGAGCCATTGGAAATTTTTCAAAATTAAAACGAGGCACTTTAACAACGACATAATCTATTGAAGGCTCAAAACAGGCCGGGGTCTCACGAGTAATATCGTTAGGTATTTCATCAAGCGTATAACCAATTGCAAGCTTGGCAGCGATCTTGGCAATCGGAAAGCCAGTGGCTTTCGAAGCAAGAGCAGAGCTCCTTGAAACTCGCGGATTCATTTCTATTACAATAATACGACCGTCATCGGGATTTACAGCAAACTGAACGTTGGAGCCTCCGGTATCTACACCAATTTTACGCATAATCGCAATTGAGGCGTCGCGCAATAACTGATATTCCTTGTCGGTAAGAGTCATAATCGGGGCTACAGTCACAGAGTCCCCGGTATGCACCCCCATCGGGTCTAAATTTTCAATAGTGCAAACCACTACCACATTATCTTTGCGATCACGCATCACCTCCAGCTCAAATTCCTTCCAACCGATAAGCGATTGTTCAATTAAAACTTCGTGATTAGGACTTGCAGAAAGCGCGTGTGCTACTGCTGTTTTAAGCTCAGAAGGATTATTAACTATACCGCCACCTGTACCACCCAAAGTACGTGATGGTCGCAGAATCATCGGATAACCAATTTTTTCAGCAAGCTCCTGTGCTTCTTTAACCGTACGTACAATACCACTTTTAGCTGACTTAAGCCCTATTTCATCCATCGCCTCTCTAAAGAGCTCGCGATCCTCTGCCCGCTTTATTGACTCGACGCTTGCTCCGATTAGTTCGCAGCCAAAACGTTCAAGAACACCGTTCTCAGATAATTCAAGCGCCACGTTAAGTGCAGTCTGACCACCCATAGTCGGCAACAAAGCGTCTGGCCGCTCTTTCTCAATTATTTTTTCAACAAACTCACATGTAATAGGTTCGATATACGTCCGGTCTGCAAACTCCGGATCAGTCATAATAGTAGCAGGATTGGAATTGACCAGAATAACACGGTAGCCTTCCTCTTTAAGAGCCTTGATAGCTTGAGTTCCAGAATAGTCAAATTCACAAGCCTGGCCAATGACAATAGGCCCGGAGCCTATCAGTAAAATTGACTTAATATCATCTCTTCTGGGCATAAATTCCTACTGCTAATTCTTCACTAACCATAATATCCGACAACATTCTCAAAAAAACGCTTAAAGTAGTGTGAAGCATCATGGGGACCGGGAGAAGCCTCGGGATGATATTGAATACAGAAAGTGTTGAGCTCTTCTATATCAAGCGCTTCAACAGTTTGATCGTTCAAGTTAATCTGGCTGACAATAGCTCTATCGCCAACAGTATCTTCTCTTACAGCAAAACCGTGATTCTGTACTGTTATATGAATCCGGTCACTCTTTTTTTCGAGAACGGGGTGGTTTCCACCACGGTGACCAAATTTTAACTTATACGTTTTTGCACCACAGGCCTGAGCAAGGATTTGGTGCCCCAGACATATTCCAAAGATCGGTAGCCGTCCTAATAGTTCTCTGACAGTCTCCACAACATACGTCACAGTAGCCGGATCCCCTGGGCCATTCGACAAAAAAAGCGCATCCGGATTAAGAGCACTAATATCAGAAGCACTAAAAGTGGCTGGCACAACGGTAACGCGAAATCCGGCATCAAGAAGCAACCGCAAAATATTTCTCTTTACGCCACAATCAACAGTAACTACATGCGGCCGCGAAACCAGTTTTTCCTGACTAAGCCTTTTGTATGAATTATCAGAAAGTGTCCAAGGCAGTTCGTCCCAGCTGTAGGGCCTGTCACAGGTTACTCTCTTAACATAATCTTTTCCCTCCATTGAACCGGCCGCACGCGCATAATCCACTAGCTGATCGCAATCAATATCATCACCGCAGGCCATTGCTCCCATCTGAGCTCCAACATCTCTAATATATGAAACCAGTTCACGGGTATCTATTTCAGCAATTCCCATCACTGAGGCAGCACGCAAGTAGCCATCCAGCGTCTGCGTTGCCCTGAAGTTAGAGGCCCTCAGACTGAGATCCCGTATAATAACACCTTCAACAAACACTCTCTCACTCTCAACATCAAGCTCATTGCAACCAACGTTACCTATATGTGGGGCTGTAAAACACATAATTTGACCGGCATAACTGGGATCAGTAAGAATTTCCTGATAACCAAACATGGATGTGTTAAAAACAACCTCTCCAACCGCCGGAGCATCACTGCTGCGAGTGGCTCCAAAAGCATAACCATGAAAGAGCTTTCCATCAGCCAGAGCCAGTACTGCCTTTCGTCGAATATGCTGCATTATGCGCTCCTTATAAGCTGGCCATCCAACATTACCAACCTTCCATCAACAATAGTAGCCCTGGCAGCTCCTTTCATTCTGCGCCCGATAAAAGGGGAATTAAAACTAAGAGATTTAACTGTTTCAGGGCTAAAGATCCACTCCACTTGTGGATCTATAATAGTTAAATCAGCTACTTTACCTTCCTTTAAGCTGCCGCCCTTTAAATTAAACACTTTAGCCGGCGCGGTTGAAAGCACTTCAATCATTCTTAAGCGGCTTATTGTACCACTGTCGACAAAATCCAATAACAACGGCAAACTGGTTTGTAGCCCGAGTATGCCATAGGCAGCCTCAGAAAACTCCACTTCCTTACTGGCCGCTTCATGCGGAGCATGATCACTTGCCACAACATCTATCGTGCCATCAGAGAGTCCCTCTATAAGTGCCAGTCGCTCTTCTTCTTCCCTGAGTGGCGGGCTCATCTTAGCGTTTGTATCATATCCCTCCACAGCTTCTTCCGTTAACACCAGGTGATGCGGGGTAACCTCAGCAGTAACATTTATCCCATCGTTCTTTGCTCTTCTGACAAGCTCTACTCCGCGAGCGGAGGAAATGTGACATATATGAACATGCCCCCCAGTAACCCGTGCGAGCTCAATATCACGCGCAATCATTACATCCTCTGCCACTTTTGGCATACCTATAAGACCCATTCTTTCCGAGAGAGATGATTCATTCATAGCACCTCCCCTTGAAAGATGCTTATCTTCTTCGTGACAGCTAATCGGGGCGTTAAACATACGCACCCACTCAAGAGCCCTGCGCATTATCTCTGGATTGTAAACCGGCTGCCCGTCATCAGAAAAGGCGACACACCCGGCTTTCTTAAGCTCAGAAAGTGGGGCTAATCGCTCTCCTTTACTACCCATAGTTACTGCGCCAATCGGATAAACGCGACAAAGCCCGGCAGTATCAGCGCGCTCCAGGATAAACTCAGTAACTTCCGCCGAGTCATTAACCGGATCTGTATTGGGCATACAACAGACAGCAGTAAAACCTCCCATCACAGCTGCTGCCGCCCCACTGGCTACAGTTTCCTTCCACTCCTGTCCGGGTTCACGCAAATGTACGTGTAAATCAATCAACCCTGGCACAACCCATTGCCCCGAGGCATCTATTACCTGATCCGGAGAAGAAGGACCTACATTAATACTGGCAGAAACTTCCTTTACAACTCCAGCTTCTATTAAAAGATCAAGTTTTTCTTCCATCTGGCGGGACGGATCAATTACAAGTCCATTTTTTATCAGTATCCTCACTCTCTCTTTTCCTCCCCTGAAGCAGTGGCCAGCTTAAAAAGCACTGCCATCCTTACAGCCACACCACTGGTAACCTGCTTTTCTATCAGAGACCTGGGACTATCTGCCAATTCACCAGAAATTTCTATGCCGCGATTTATCGGCCCGGGATGCATCACAACAGCATCTCCGGCATAACGCTCTACTATTTTACTGGTAAGACAGTATTCTCTGGCAT
This sequence comes from Candidatus Dadabacteria bacterium, assembly GCA_003696425.1. GTDB lineage: Bacteria > Bdellovibrionota_C > UBA2361 > UBA2361 > J046 > J046. The sequence goes on from RFHI01000003.1 coordinate 6,190, forward strand.
ATTCCTCAAGCGATGGAATAAATCCTCCTGCACTGCGCTCAAGCTGCATTCGAAGCAGCATAATAACATCACAGCCCTCAATCCCCTCTTCTAAGCGGTAAAAAACCTGTAGCGGCTCTCCAAAACAGTTCTCTTTGACCAGAAGATCCGGAATAAGTGTAGATGGCCCTACAAGTCGAACCTTATTACCAAGCAGCAGGTGAGCCATAATATTGCTGCGAGCCACGCGTGAATGCCTGATGTCACCAACGATTGCTACTCTAAGACCTTCAATCCCACCGGATCTATCCTTAAAATGCTGACGCAGCGTCAACAGATCCAACAACGCCTGAGTAGGGTGCTCGTGCATGCCGTCACCAGCATTTATTACGGCTGTATTTTCAAGGCGTGATGCTAAAAAGTGAGCAGCCCCGCTGGCACGGTGTCTTATGACCAAAACATCGGGGTTCATTGCAGCTATTGTCCTGGCAGTATCAAGCAGTGTTTCCCCTTTACTTACTGAACTGCCGCTTGCGGTCATATTGATTGTATCAGCAGACAGCCGCTTTCCAGCAATTTCAAAACTGGTCCGCGTACGAGTACTAGGCTCAAGGAATAAGTTTACAACAGTTTTGCCGCGAAGAGCTGGAACTTTTTTCAGATCGCGCTCAGACACCTCCAAAAAATGAGTCGCATTGTCTAGATAATTATACAATTCCTCCCGACTGAGATGTTCAATGCCTAGCAAATGTCTGCTATAGTCAATATCTGTGTTTGTCATTTCTTCTTACGAATCAGATAAACACCGTCCTGATAATTCATCTCTCTTAAGCGCACCCTTACAAATTCGTTTCTCTCGGTAGGAAGATTTTTGCCTACATAGTCTGGCCGTATCGGAAGCTCACGATGCCCGCGATCACACAAAACAGCGAGTTCAACACAAGATGGCCGCCCAAAGTCAGTTATGGCGTCAAGTGCCGCCCGTACTGTACGGCCGGTATAAAGGACATCATCAACTAAGACAATTCTCGAGCCAGACACAGAAAAGCGCAAATCAGTACCCTTGAGCTCAGGCTGAGACGAACTATGCGATAAGTCATCTCGATAAAGAGTTATATCAACAACGCCGAAAGGCACTTCCAGGCCTTCGATCTCCTTAATTCGATTCTTAATTCGGCGTCCTAAAAACTCGCCACCAGTTCGAATTCCAACTATGGCAAGATTTTGTATATCCCTGTTTTTTTCCAGAATTTCATATGTAATCCTGGAGATGCAGCGTGAAATAGTGTCGCTATCAACTACACACTTCCAATCAGCTGGTACTTTTTTAGTTTCTGCTGTTGTCATAACAATTTCGCCTTAGATCCAGACATACAAGCGGCCAATCAAAATTTATAAGTAAACTCACTTAAACAGGCTTATTTAAATGCAGAAAAGTGGGGAATACAAAGGCAGGATGAACCGGAGCACAGGTATTTTATCGAAATATTTATAAGACCTGAATAGCTCCAGTGCAAGTTCTTATACCTTTGCGAACTCTCTGTTCCGCATTTAAAGGCCGAATGGAGATTAGCATTATTAAGGAAACCAGGCAAGTGAGTTTAAAAATACAGACATTTTTACTAAGCACACGAAAATACAGGCGGCTTCCACCCTGAGCCTTGCCGAGTTTAAACTAACAGCCTAGTTAAAGATGCGCACAGAAGTCGTGCCTGGTAAATAGATGGTAACAAAACAATAGGTTTCGAATTTATCGATAAATCTTTGTAACCTGGAAAATATCAGGAATCAATTCACATTACCTTCAGCATAGGCATGAAACGGGAAAGTCCAGATGTCGTAATCCTTACCACGGAAAGTTATATAAAAAACCTCTTCGTATTCCAGGCTAATTTTAATCTTCCCGTCCTGCCTGATAATCTCGAGATCATCAGGCTCTACCGGTAACTGCATCTTCTTAATATGATACATTAATTTACGTCGAATCTCCTTGTCTGTGTAAGTAGATGCTACCTTCACAGCACTCTCAAACTGATTTTGCAGTTCATAAAAATAGTAATAAAACGGAATTATGTGGTAAGCGCAGTAAAAGGCTACGCCAAAGATGGCAGCAAAAACAAGCACAGTTAATTTGCTGGCCCCCTGGTCCTTATAACCCCCTGCACCCATGCCATTTATTTCTCTTTTTATGACTTCTATTGACTTCATGATCCGATCTCATATCCTTCTTTATATGAACCCGCATAGGATAAAAAAGACCCTGCTTGGCTTTGCACTTTTAATGTTCCTTTTAGGAACCGCAAACATCGTATTTGGCCACTATAAATACAGGCAGTACACTATGTTATTATCTAACGTAGCAGCGAGCCTGGCAAGCCCTTCAGGTAAGAGAGAGCTGTCCCCCGTCACTCCTGCAATAAATCATGATGAAAGATGGCAGTACCTGCAAAAAATCAGAGCCAGACTTAACTTTTACAGCATTACTATTAACGGTGGTAAAGCCTTTATAACCCTATCGATTCTAATGTGGGTTTTAGCTCTGCTGGCTGCACCGAAAAAGCAGATAAATGAAAGCGAACGTTGACTCGTCGGCATTTGGACTGCTGTGGACAGTCACAAGTGCAGCTTTAAAAATCTTTACTAGCCCCAGACTCCTTTCCCTGTACCTTGCTCCGCTTCTTAGCGGTCTGCTTACACTCATTGGTCTGTTGACTGTGTTTTGGACCAATATTTCCGAGATCACTGCACACTTGAGCTCTTACCTCCCGGATTGGCTAAGTCTGCCAACCAGTATAATGGTATTTATTTTGACACTGCCGGTTAGCACTGTTGCAGCCGTACTGGTTATGAATGTGGCCGGAGCTTTTTTCATCGAGATGCTAATTGATAGCGCATTAAAGTCCGGTGGAGTAACTCCGGACCAACCTGAAAATTTTATCACTGTTTTGCGAAGCACAATCAGGGCCTTAAGGGACGATCTTGTCCGCATAATAGTTTTTTTCATTTTAACCCTTTTTGCAACGCTATTGGCTGTTTTCCCGCCGCTCTCGGCACTCCCTTTTTTAGTTGGCCTTTTCTTACTGGGTTATAATATGTATGACCTGCCGCTGGCACTTGCCGGATTCTGCTTAAAAGAGCGCTTGTATATCTCTTTTAAGCACGCTACAGAGGTACTTCTAATGGGTACAGTTTTCTCGCTGATGTTAGTTGCACCTTTTGGCGGCCTGCTGTTTCTGCCAGTTGGCTATTATGCGGCGGCAGAGAGGGTTGCTGGCTGGTTAAATCATTCCAGACCGTAAGTCTGAACTTTCGATATCAGGCTGGATCGCGAAATTCCAAGCTCACGAGCAGCCTCGCTCTTATTACCACCTAAACGCCTAAGAGCCTCCAATATCATCTGACGCTCCAAATCTTCTATTGCTTCCTTCAGCTTTGAGCTTTTCGGCCTGGCAGCTAATGCCAAGCTTTTTGAACCGACTATATGTGCAGAAAGGTAATCGACATCAATTACCTGATCTGCCCCGGACATAATTACCAGTCTCTCAATCTCGTTTTGCAATTCTCGAATGTTACCGGGCCAATCATAGTTAATTAAAAGTTTTTCTGCTTCCGCGCTAAGAGATTTTGGTGGCATGCCCTGTTTTTTTGAAAAATAAAGCAGAAAGTGTTCTAAAAGAAGAGGTACATCCTCTTTTCGCTCTCTCAACGGTGGAAGCTCTATATTAACAACACTTATTCTGTAAAAGAGGTCCTCCCGGAACTCCCCTGTGGTAATCATTTCTTTTAAGTTACGGTTGGTCGCAGCTACAATCCTTACATTTGCCTTTCTGGTTGTACTTGAACCAACCGGCATAAAACTGCCATCCTGAAGTACCCTTAAAAGCTTAACCTGCAGAGCCGAAGACATATCTCCTACTTCATCAAGAAAAAATGTCCCTCCGTCGGCAACTTCAAAGAGCCCTTGCCTGTTAGTATTTGCGCCGGTAAATGCGCCACGTACATGGCCAAAAAGTTCAGATTCAAGCAGGTTTTCATTAAAAGCTGAACAATTTACCACGATAAACGGCTTTGCAGCCCTTCTGCTTTGGCGATGAAGTGCTGTTGCTACAAGTTCCTTACCTGTCCCCGATTCACCAGTTATCAGTACAGGCACATCAGCATCCTTAACCCGCTCTATAACAGTAAAGATCTCTTTAATTTTATCGCTTTCACCAATGATTCCCCCGTCTGTTCCCAGTCGTGCACGTAAGTTGTCGTTTTCAGAGCTTACACTGTTAAGTTCCCGGTATAGCTGTCTGGTTCTTAAGGCTGCTTTAATGCGGGCAAGTAACTCTTCTGGCTTATAGGGCTTGCGGATATAATCATCAGCACCGCGCGAGAATCCATCTACAATATCGTCCAACCCATCCCTTGAGGTAAGTAATACGACGGGAATAAATCTTAAGACGGGATCAAGTTTAATCTGCTCAGTAACCTCAAACCCATTCAAGCCGGGCATCATTACATCAAGTAAAATAAGATCCGGTCTCTGCTGAGCAGCTAGTTTTAGGGCCGACTTGCCATCTGAAGCGGTAGTTACCTCGTACCCCTCTTTTTCAAGAATACTTTCTAAGGCAAACAGACCTTCCGGATTATCATCTACCGCGAGAACCCTAATAGATTCTCCTTCAGGCTTTTCCATAAGCTATAAGGCCACTAGCCTTTCATCATATCAAGAAATTCCTGGTTATTCTTCGTGCCACTCATCTTATCTTTTAGCCACTCCATTGCTTCAACAACATTAAGCGGCGTCAGTACTTTTCTAAGCAACCAGATTTTCTGAAGCTTGTCTTCTGGAAAGAGCAGATCTTCCTTACGGGTACCTGATTTGTTTATATCAATTGCAGGGTAAACACGCTTCTCTACCAGCTTACGATCAAGATGAAGCTCCATGTTGCCGGTACCCTTAAATTCCTCAAAGATAACTTCGTCCATACGCGAACCGGTATCGATCAGGGCAGTACCAATGATAGTTAGGCTGCCCCCGTGTTCAATGTTTCTGGCAGCACCAAAAAAGCGTTTGGGCTTATGCAGAGCATTGGAATCAACACCACCTGATAGAATCTTACCACTTGGAGGCACAACTGTATTGTAAGCACGTGCAAGCCTTGTAATTGAGTCAAGCAAAATCACCACATCACGTCTGTGCTCAACTAATCGCTTGGCTTTCTCAAGCACCATTTCCGCAACCTGAACGTGACGTTGAGCAGGTTCATCAAAAGTTGAACTCACCACCTCACCATCAACGGAACGCTGCATATCTGTAACTTCTTCAGGTCGCTCATCGATAAGCAATACTATTAAAACCACCTCTGGATGATTAGTGGTAATAGCATTGGCGATATTTTGCAGCAGCACAGTCTTACCAGTACGCGGCGGAGCCACTATCAGAGCCCTCTGACCCTTTCCAATCGGCGCAAAGAGATCAATTATCCGTGTAGATTCCCCACCCTTTTTGTCATCATACTCCAGATTCAGTTTCTCATTTGGATAAATCGGAGTTAAGTTATCAAATGCTATCTTAGTTTTAATAACATCGAGCGGATCATGATTGACTGAATTAACCTTAAGTAAAGCAAAATAACGCTCTCCTTCTTTTTCACGTGGGGGACGAATCTGCCCCTCAACAGTATCTCCAGTTCTTAAGCCGAACCTTCTAATTTGGGCTGGCGACACATAGATATCATCAGAACCTGGCAGATAGTTATAATCTGGAGAACGTAAAAAACCAAAACCATCCGGCAAACACTCAAGCACACCTTCGCCATAAATATTACCGTTCGAATTAGACTGGGCTGTCAGGATGCTGAAAATCAACTCCTGCCGCCGCATAGTATTGCAACCTTCGATATTAAAATTAGATGCTAACTTAATTAACTGATCGGGAGGGAGCTGTTTTAACTTATTAAGATTCATAGCATGTCCATTCAAATCTTCGAGTGCAGTATCAGCATTGCCATTTTCTGCTGCAACCGGCTGATTATCAGAACCATTACCATTATTTTTGACAGCGGCTTTTTTCGCTGTACTACGCTTCTTAGCTGAGCTGCGCCCATTCTCCTTTTTTACAGTTTTTTCAGATGATACAGTCATTTTCTCTCTCTTTGTTAACTAAACTGCATGTATAAAGCACCTGCAGACTGAAATTATTTAGCGGCCAGTCCGGACTAGCTATAACTTATCAGTCCTTCTTTAGCCTTTTGACATCAGGGGCATGTATACATGCGGATCACATACGTTGATTTCAAAGTGGAATAAATTCCCGAAATTAAAAACTAAACCAAAGCTGTCTTAAAATTTCCCAAAGACCTATCCAGCAATTTGAACATTATAGCTATAAAAAACTAAAAGTAGCGTCGTCAGATCCCTTTTACGTTCAACATTTTTACTGATAAAAATTACACATTAAAGTATTAACTCTTAGACGTCTGATATCAGGGGATTTAACGTATGGTTAGTATATATTATAATTTTACCCTTCATTAGCTTTACTAGTCAATAACCTAAAAAATGTCAAGTTTCACATTGAAATTGTTCGCTTTTCTCAAAGTACAGGGGCATTACTATGTTTACCCGCACTACGTTCAGCAATAGTTCTTGCAGCCACCTCTCTTACATAATTAGGTTTAAGACTATATAACCACTCAGCGGTGTTAAACTTGTCAGCCTCTTCCCCACCTAATAAGTCAATAAAAATCATTCCTTCAGCAAGATTAAAATTACCGTAAGCTACAGCTTGACAGTTAGGCGGCAAAGAGATTTCACTTAACAAAATTACAGACAACTTTTCTGATTCAGCTCTGTTATATATACCTAAGTCTTCAGCATAATCAACTATCCGTACCTTACTAATAATTTCTGGCGACCTTAACATACTGATTGCATCCGCATCAATCCTCATAGCTGCACAAAAAACTTCCTCACGTCTGGCATCAGCTATAACTAAGACACCTCCAGCTACACAAGACCTTCCAGCAGCAGCGGCTGCCTTAAAGCTGCACACACTCTTAAGCGCTGAAGAACAACTTAGTGCTAAGCCCTTCGCAAAGGCAAAACCTATGCGCAGTCCTGTAAACGATCCAGGACCAGAACCTATCAGAATTTTATCAAGATGGGATGCTTTGAGTTTAGCTTGCTCTAAAAGCGACTCTACCAAAAGCGCAAGCTCTTCATTATGACTATTGATACCTGAACCGGAAGCAGTGTGGAGCTCTCCAGCATTTGTTTTTAACGCTACCGAGGCGCGGCTGGTACTGGTGTCAATCGCAAGAATGTTCATACCTTATCCAAATAAAAGGCGGTCTATATCGTTCCAAAGCGCAAATGCCATTAGGCCCAACAGAAAAAGCATACCGACCTGATTTGCCATCGCCTGGGTTTTAAGACTCAAGGGCTTTCTTGAGAGCACCTCAATGGTAAAAAACATTAAATGACCACCATCAAGGATTGGTATCGGCAACAAATTTAAGATGGCCAGGCTAACACTTAAAAAAATCATAAAATCAAGCAAATAATCGAACCCTTTTTTTGCGGTCTTGCCAGCCTGTTGAAATATAAATATAGGTCCACCAATGTTTTTTGGCGATATAGCCCCCTTAACCATAGCCCAGAGACCTTTAACTGTAATTTCACAGGTTCGCACTACATGCAATGCCGCCCCCAAGACAGCCTCACCATATCCGACGGGCTTGCGAACAGTATCAGGTACAATGCCTATTTTAACTGACTTTTTAGTTTTCCTGCTTTTACCGGAATCAAGAATATCCAGTTCATCAGTCTCAGTAGTGCCATGCAAGGTAATTGAAAGAACCTCTGGTTTACCATAAGCAGGATCACTCAGTCTTTCGATTTTAAGTTGCAGTTCAGCACCGTTTGATTCTGCTATTTTGCTTGCCAGCTCTCTCCAGCTTCTAACAGGCTGTCCATTCACCTCAACAACCCTGTCTTTACGTTTCAGTCCCGCCTTAGCTGCAGGGTATCCGGGGATAACATCACCTATCACCGGCTGATCAATCGGATTAGCATAGCCGAACACAATTAATGAAACGACCGAAGCAATATAAGCGAACAACAGATTAAATCCCGGTCCGGCCAGAACTATCGATGATTTTGCCAGATAGCCTTTGTTAAGAAACCAGCGGCTGCGATCCTTAAGCAGTTCCAGCTGTTCCTTGCCAAGAGACTCATCTTCTTCCAGCTCGCCACTGTTATGATCGTAAACAGCATGGGGATCGTCACCAACCATACGTACATATCCACCAAGCGGAACGATACCAACAGAATACTGAGTCTCCCCGATAGTCTTCTTCCAAATCTTAGGCCCAAATCCGATAGCAAACTCAAGCACACCGACACCATTCGCCTTAGCAAGCAGAAAATGGCCAAGTTCGTGAACAAATATCAAAATCCCAAGAACTAAAACACTTATTAGTATAGTCATAAGCAGTTACTGGTTGTTGACCTTTATTTAATAATCCTCTGTTCGGTTAAAAAGAGCTACATTCAAAAAGCCTCTCTCGCGTCTCGTTCCAAAGAGCATCCAAACTCTCAGGTGAACTCACTCTGAAGCTATCACCAAACTCAGAAACGGCTCTCCTTACAAATGGCACAATTCTGTCAAAACTGAGCTGCCCCTCCAAAAATGCAGCCACCGCTACTTCATTGGCTATGTTAAAAACGGCACAATGGCCATCAGAAGCTCTTAAACACTCCCTTGCAGTTTGAACAGCAGGAAAACGTTCATTATCAAGAGCTTCAAATTCCAGCACGCCGGATTCTGCCAGATTTAACTCAGCCATAGCCGACGGCAAACGGCCATGTGGATATGTAAGGGCATATGCTATCGGTCCGGTCATGCTCGGAACGGAGAGCTGCGCCTTCTGCGTACCATCATTAAAGGCAACCAGAGAATGCACTATACTCTGCGGATGTACCAGCACATCTACTCTGTCCTCTGTCAAATTAAATAATCGGCATGCTTCGATTAACTCAAGAGCTTTATTTACCATAGTAGCCGAATCAACAGATATTTTTGCACCCATATTCCAGTTGGGGTGCTTTACAGCTTCCGCAGGCTGTATCGTTGCCATCTTCTCAACCGGCGTTCTATAAAATGGCCCTCCTGAGGCGGTCAAAATCAGCCTGCTCACATCGGCTGTGCTCTCACCCTGAATAACCTGAAAAAGGGCTGAGTGTTCGCTATCAACAGGAATGATCACACCCTGATATTTTTCAACTGCAGCTTTCAGAAGACTACCAGCGGCCACAACACACTCCTTATTTGCAAGTGCTATTCGCTTTTTGCTTTTAAGTGCTGCTAGCAGCGGCCTTAAGGCAGCAATTCCAACAATTGCAATTACAGTGATCTCTGAACCGTCTTCGAATAGAATATCATTAAGGGCGTCTTCTCCCTCAAGGACATGAGTTCCCGAGTGCGTATGAGAGTGTAAAATCTCCTTAACGGCAGTTGCATCATTTAAAACGGCGAAACGTGGCTTAAACTCATTAATCTGTTCTAGTAATAGCTCCCAGTTAGAATTTGCCGACAGCACTGTTACTTGAAATAATTCCGGATTACTGCGAATAACTTCCAAAGTTGAGCACCCTATTGAACCGGTTGAGCCAAGTACAGAAACTCCTATAGGCCTTTCACCTATTACAACTTCTCTTTTAAGAGCGTACTTTACCAGCATTTTCAATAATGTTCCTAAAGCCCCATCTAAACGGAGCTACATACTCCATAGAGTCCAGTAAAAGAGTGGAATTGACCCCATAAGTAATCCGTCCACTCGGTCAAGCACGCCACCATGCCCTGGCAATATACTGCCGGAGTCTTTAACTGCATGTACTCTCTTTACAAAGGATTTGGTTAAATCACCAATCTGAGCTGAAACTACAATTACCGCACTCAACACCATCAGCTCCGCCCAACTGGTCTTAAGCGACATCAACGGCGATGCAACCAGACCTACGATAACACCCGCCACAAGTCCACTGACACTGCCACTGACAGTCTTTGAAGGCGATACCAGTGGCGCTATCCGAGGACCTCCGATAGTCTTTCCTCCAAAATAAGCAGCAATATCATTTACACAAACTGTAAGAAGAAACCAAACCAGAAGACCGGCACTGCCGGGCTGCAGTGTCAAAGCCGCGAGCGACGCTCCCCCCGTTCCTATTAAAACCAGAGCCGGAAACAGCTCACCCGCTACTTTAAGCCCTTCATCCAACGAATTGTTTGCTGAAAGCAAAAGAAGCACAAGCGCCGGGAAAAATGCAGCGGTGCTGACAAGAGGAACACCAGGATAAGAAATATCTCTAACTACTTCTGTGGCAGAATAGTCAAAACTTGAATACATTAGAAAAAGTATCAGTACAGGCAAAATAAGTATTACAAAATAAAGCACACGGCGCAGGAGGGCCTGGTTGCTGTTACTAGTACAGACAGATGCAAGCTCCCAGGAACAAAAGCCAACGACCAAAAAAGTAAGCGCTAAAAGCATCCAGCGCCCTATATCTGAAAAAAGGGATATTACCAGCGGCACTGCTACCAAGGCTACTAGCACAGCCGCGGTAATTATTCTAATCCTCAGCTCATTCCCTTTTACTGCTGAATTACTGTCTTTTTCAAACATTTGTTCTGGACTCTTTAATCTGCTCTGAGGTAAGCCCAAAACGCCTGAGACGTGACCCAAACTCTTTGATACAGGAAGCAAAATCACTTCGCGAAAAATCCGGCCACAGAACCGGCGTTACAACAATTTCAGTATAAGCAAGCTGCCATAAAAGGAAGTTCGATATGCGGTACTCCCCACTAGTTCTGATTAATAACTCCGGCTCTGGAAGATCAGGCGCATAAAGATGCTGCGCAATAGTTTCTTCACTAACCTGCTCGATTTTTAGCTGGCCATTCTTTACAGCCGCACAGATTTTACGTACAGCAGCGGTGATCTCTTCTCTGCCTCCATAAGACACCGCCAATACGAGATCCATACCATCACAATTTAACGTTTCTCTCTCAACCATTTCAAGTCGCTCACGCACGCTTTCTGGTAATTTTTCACGGTTACCAACTGCTCTGAGCCGAATATTGTTTTCCCTAAGCAGCTTAAGTTCAGATTCAAGGTGTCTGGCGAATAGCTTCATCAGAGTTGAAACTTCAGTTTTGGGGCGATTCCAATTTTCGGTAGAAAATGCAAAAAGTGTCAGGTAACGAATACCCATTTTACGGGCCTCTTCCACTACCATTCTCACAGTAGCAGCCCCTCGCCGATGACCTTCAACACGTGGCAATCCGCGCGAGGTAGCCCAGCGCCCGTTGCCATCCATGATAATCGCAACATGTTTGGGTACAGAGTTTACAGGTATCCCTTGAGACCGGTTTGTGCCATTAAGATCATTCATCAATTTAACAAAACAGACCTACACTTCCATTATTTCTTCTTCTTTAACCTGCAGCAGCCTGTCAATCTCCTTAATATATTTATCGGTTATTTTTTGTATGTCTTCCTGGCTACGGTGCATATCATCCTCAGAAATCTCTTTTTCTTTAAGCTTTTTTTTCAATAAATCAATAGCATCACGGCGGTGATTGCGCATTGAAACACGAGTCTCTTCAGCAAGCTTATGCAGCTTCTTAACCAACTCCTTCCTACGCTCTTCAGTCAGAGCTGGAATATTAATACGTATTAAGTTGCCGTCACGTGATGGATTCAAGCCTAGATCAGCACTCATAATTGCTTTCTCAACGCTTTCAACGGCTCCGGCATCATAAACCTGCACTGTTATCATACGAGGCTCGGGGACTGCTATATTACCGAGCTGATTAATTGGCACCTTCGAGCCATAGTAATCAACCTGAATCCCCTCCAGCAAGCCGGTGCTGGCGCGCCCCGTTCTCATGCGGGCAATATCCCGCTTAAAAAAGTCAACGGTTTTTTTACATTCCTCTTCCAATTGATCGTATTCCATATCTATCTTCTCCCCTGCTCAGCTTTTACAACAGTTCCTATCTTCTTACCGGTAACAACCTTTCGTAGTCCCTTATCTTCACTAATATTAAAAACTATAATGGGCAGGTTATTGTCCATACAAAGCGATATAGCCGCAGAATCCATTACTGCCAGCCCATCCTTTAATACGTCCATAAAGGTAAGTTCCTCATATTGCCTGGCATCTTTGTTTTTTACCGGATCACTATCATAAACTCCATTAACCTTCGTACCCTTAAGCAAAACCTCAGCATTAATTTCCATAGCACGCAAGCTTGCCGCCGTGTCAGTAGTGAAATAAGGATTACCTGTTCCGCAGGCAAAGATAACCACCCGGCCTTTTTCAAGATGGCGAATGGCCCGACGTCTTATATAAGGCTCTGCAATCTCACGCATCTCAATTGCAGACATTACACGGGTATCCACCCCGTGCTGTTCGAGCACGTCCTGAAGTGCCAGTGCGTTCATCGCAGTTGCCAGCATGCCCATGTAATCACCGGAGGCACGATCTAGCCCCTGGGCGCCGGCCTGAACGCCACGAAATATATTCCCCCCGCCAATGACTATACCCATCTGAACGCCCAGTTCATGAACGTCCTTAATCTGCTCAACAAGCTTTGTTATTACAGCTGGATCTATACCGAACCCCTTTTGGCCAGCTAATTGCTCGCCGCTTAGTTTCAGTAAGATTCTTCTGTACTTTAAAGGCTGAAACATAAAATTTCAGGCTTACACAGTTATCAACAAATCGGGCACTAAAATGCCTTACGAAACCATCTCAGCTACTTCAGCTGCAAAATCTGTTTGAGCTTTTTCAATCCCTTCCCCCACCTGCATCCTGATAAAACGACGCAAAACAACCTTTTCTCCGGTTTTAACCCCCAGCTCCTCGACAACCTCACGCACAGTTTTCTTACCGGAATCATCTTTAACATAAGGCTGTTCGAGCAAAACCGTGTCTGCATAAAATTTCTGCAGTTTTCCGGGGATAATTTTATCAGCTTTATCTTTTTGCTTCTCGTTTAGCTGCTCAAGAATTATCTCTTTTTCCTTTTCGATTACCTCTTCGGGGATATCTTCAATGCTTAAATACTGCGGGTTCATTGCTGCCACATGCATAGCAATACCTCGTGCAGCCTCCTTAAACTCCTCTCCACGGGCCACAAAGTCAGTTTCGCAGTTTAATTCAACGACAGCCACGATCTGATCTCCTGGATGACTATAAACTCCCATTACTCCTTCTGCGGCAACCTTGCCTGCCCGCTTACCCAGGTCCTTTAAGCCTTTTTTACGTAGCACCTCGATCGCCTGTTCAATATCCCCGTTAGCTTCTACCAGCGCCGCTTTGCAGTCCATCATGCCGGCTCCGGTTTTCTCGCGTAGCTCTTTAACAAGTGATGCTGTTACCTCTGTCATAAATCACCTCGAAATTACCAAATTACATTAAAAACACCTGCCAGAGAAAAGCGCACAGTCACTTACCCTGCACTGGCGCTGTCAGCTGCAACTGGAGCATCAACTGATGCAGCTGTGCCCTTTTCATCCTGCTTGTCGGTAGCGCCGTTCTTAGCCTCTTCTTTTTTCACCCGCTGCATTTCAAAGACCTGCCTGCCTTCAAGTACGGCGTCAGCAACAGCGGCAGCAAAAAGCTGAATAGTTCGAGTGGCATCATCATTAGAGGGAATCGGAAAGTCGATTGAGCTTGGATCACAATTTGTATCCACCAACGCAACAACAGGAATCCTAAGCCGCCTCGCCTCTGCTACCGCAATTGACTCCTTATTAATATCAACAATAAAGATCAACTCTGGTACCTTCTTCATATACCTGATACCACCAATACTGTTCTCCAGTTTTTCAAGCTTGCGCTTGATGCTGATTTGCTCTTTTTTGTTTAGTTTAACATCAGACTCAGGATCTGCAGCTTTACGCAACAAATCCTCCATCTTTCTCATACGATCAATCGAGTTCTTGATAGTCTGGAAATTACTAAGGGTACCACCGAGCCAACGTGAAGTAACGTAAAATGCACCGCAGCGAGTCGCCTGCTGCTCGATTATTTTACGCGCCTGATTTTTTGTGCCTACAAATAACAGGTTTCCACCACGACTGGTAATATCGACTATGTATTTTCTAGCTCTCTCCCAGGCTTTCAGTGTCAAGTCGAGATTAATAATGTGCAGGCCATTTCTCTCGCAAAAGATATACGGCAACATTTTAGGGTTCCACTTGTCGGTCTGATGCCCATAATGCGCACCAGCCTCAAGCAGAGCTTTAATGGTAACCGGCACAGGCACATGCTCGTATTCCTCTGAAGATGCAACCAATCGTTTTTTATCCTCTTGCTGATTATTGATAGTTTCAACTTTATTTTGCGCCTGAGGATCCTCGGCAGCTGGCTCGACCTTTTCGGTCCCGTTCTCAGAAGGTGTCATTAGTGTACTCTCCTATATGTCTCAGTTCAGTCCGCCCCGGGCTCAACAAGATTTTAAATGGCCTTACTTCAGAAACAGATAACCAACTGAAATAACAGCCAAATCTCACCAAGACAGGATACCCGGGTGTGAAATCTACTTGGGCAAACGTTTGTAGCACAGCCCCGCATGGTTTGCAAGTAATTGAAATATTTCAGGACAGAAGCGATTTAAACACTCCCAGACCGCTGTCACCGCCAACCCAGCCAACCAACTGTTCGGCAGCCCTTTCAGGGTGAGGCATAAGTCCGACAACATTACCTTTTGAATTTGAAACACCTGCAATTGAATTAAGCGAGCCATTTGGATTAATTGCACGATCATCTGCGGCAACCTTTCCATCGGCATCACAATAGCGAAAAATTACCTGTCCGTTATCTTCCAGGGCCTTAAGCTCTTCACGGGAGGCAAAATAGTTACCCTCAAAATGCGCTATCGGACAGGTTATGATTTCACCTTCTTGATACTGGCAGCTAAAAGGTGTGCTGTTATTCTCAACTTTAATATGGACAAAGCGAGAGAGAAATTTTCTTTCAATATTTTGTAAAAGTACTCCGGGCAGAAGTCCAGATTCACAAAGAATCTGAAAACCGTTACAAATCCCCAATACAGGTCCCCCTCTACCGGCGAATTCTATAACACTTTCCATAACCGGCGATACCTTTGCAAGCGCCCCACAACGCAAGTAGTCACCATATGAAAACCCTCCCGGAATTATAACCGCATCCGGATTTCCCAGATCTCGTTCACGATGCCAGACCAGATAACTGTCAGCTGAAAGCAATTTGTTAAATGTATATAGCACATCATGATCACAATTTGAGCCGGGAAAAAGCGTTACAGCGACTTTCATTCAAGCCCCCTAATTTCATAATTCTCAATGATGGTGTTTGCCAGCAGTTTTTCGCAGATTTCAGTTACCTCTCTGCGAGCATCCTCGGTTGAATCGCTCTCTATCTCAAACTCAACCAGGCGTCCAATTCGCACGTCACTTACATTATTAAAACCGAGACTCTTAAGACCGTGCTCAACTGCTTTTCCCTGCACATCGAGTACACCCGGTTTAAGTCTAACCAGAACCTGCGCTTTCATAATTACTCTCCCAATCAAAGATGTTTAAGAATCCAGCGCCCGCTTAAAGATCATATCCACCTGAGCAAAATGACGCTTAAGATCAAAAATTTCATTCAACTCAGCTTCGCTAAATAACCCACTAATATCAGCATCGGATCTTATGCGCGAAGGAAAATCCTCGCCCCCCGCCCAGGCAGCCAGCGCGTGTTTTTGCACCATCTTATAGGCATCTTCGCGGGTAATGCCTTTATCTACCATGCGTACAAGCAGCGTCCCTGAAAATATAAGCCCTCTGGTAAGCTCAATATTCTCTTTCATCCTTTCGGGATAAACCACCAGGCCGCTAATGACTGATTTAAAACGGTGCAGCATAAAATCAGTTGCTATACAGGCGTCAGGAGCCATGATTCTTTCCGCCGATGAGTGGCTGATATCGCGTTCATGCCAGAGCGGCACGTTCTGAAGAGCAACCGCGGCGTAATTTCTTACAATCCGTGAAAGGCCACAGAGATTTTCGGTTAAAATCGGGTTTCGTTTATGCGGCATAGCTGACGAGCCTTTCTGGCCCCTGGTAAATTCTTCTTCAGCTTCTCTTACCTCAGTACGCTGCAGGTGCCGTATTTCGGTACTAAAGCGTTCAATTGAGGCTGCCAGAATAGCCAGTGCGGAGAAAAAAGCTGCGTGTCTGTCGCGCGAGACCACCTGGGTGGCAACAGTTTCAGGCTTAAGACCGAGTTTTTCCATTACGTACGCTTCCACAGCCGGCGGAAGAGAAGCATAAGTACCCACAGCACCCGAAATTTTTCCGCACGAGACTTCTTCTATAGCAGCCTCGATCCGCTTTCTGGCACGCCGTAGCTCGGCATACCATGATATTAACTTTAAACCAAAGGTAATAGGCTCTGCGTGTATTCCGTGAGTTCTGCCTATACAGGGCGTATGGCGGTACTCTTCAGCGCGCGCCTTTACGGCTTCTGTAACTTCATCCAGGCCCTTTAGAATTAATTCTCCGGAGCGCTTAAGCTGCACGGCAAAGGTTGTATCCAAAAGATCATTTGAGGTCATGCCGCGGTGGACGTAGCGCGAGGACGGTCCAACGTGTTCTGCTACATTTGTAAGAAAAGCAATTACGTCGTGCTTTACTTCAGCCTCAATTTCCTGAATTCTCTTAACATCAAAAGCACCCTTTTCTCTTACCTCAGCAGCAATCTCTTGTGGCACAAGCCCTACTTTAGCCATCCCTTCAAGCGCCAACGTTTCAACCTCAAGCCAGATAGAGTAGCGGGTCTTATCGCTCCAGATTGAAGACATCTCTTTGCGCGAATAGCGTGGAATCATTTTTCACCTGACCTGAAATCCGTTAAGTAACAGTC
>RFHI01000071.1 GCA_003696425.1 Candidatus Dadabacteria bacterium
AAACGGGGAGATAGTTAAAGGTCTTAGAGAAAAGGAAGCTCAGAATGAGCGCATCCGGCAGGAAAAAGGCCTGGGGGTTATTGGTAGAAAGAGGTTAATCCGCCAGCCGCTTATGAAGCCGCATCAGCCTAAAAAATATGGAAGAAAGATTTTTGTACAGTCTAAATTTAAAGAAATAAGAATAAGAATCATTAATGAAGCAAAAGCCATCGATGCGCTTTGTAAGTATGTATACCAGTGCTGGAAAAGAGGCGAGTATTCTGTCCCCTGGCCGCCCGGCACTTTCCCACCTCCACTGCCACCGCGCGCTAATGCGCTGGCATAACGTAGTATCTTAAAATTTGATTAAATCTGAACATTCGACAGGCAGGCTGCACCCTCAGCTCGGTTAAGCCTCCATTTACGCGCCAATGGCAGGCAGTTTTAGGTTCTAAACGGGCCCGGCAGTCCTTGAATGAATACCTATCAATCTTAAAAACCTAAAAAACACTCCCTGGTTCAAAACCAGGCACAGTCAATGGCAAAAGCTGCCTGGCACCAGTCGGGGGGCTGCCTGGCACCAGTCGGGGGGCGGCCTGGCACCAGTCGGGGGGCGCTACACCCTGCTGATTAGCCCGCTTTTTGCCTGTGGTGGCGGCGGTAGTGGAGACAATCCGGAATTTAAAAGGGTGGTAAACTCTCTCTATGATGGTAAATATCTTACTAAAGAAGAGTTCCAGATTTTGATCGATAATAACTATCCGCTTGAACAGCACGCTGAGACACCAGAGCGGTTCCAGAACGGTCGGGTCCTTGTAGTGATTCCCAAGGACTTTGACGTTACTTTGCCGGGCCAACAGTCCTGGTGCACTGAATGGTATTGTGAACCAGTAGGAGGGGATGAAGTTGGTCCCCCTCACTGCTACTGGATCAGAGTAGAATGTGACCTGAGAACATAGCAGCGCATCAGCCGAAGAAAGTATGGAGAGCCTGCCAGGGGGCTTAACCCGCAACAGGTTGCCTCTAACAAGCTCCTAATCCTATAACAACGGTATCCATAGCATCAAAATATTACAGTATGCTACTACATAAGCTGCAATATCGGCAGCTTCTCCCCCCGGGCTGGCCCGGCGGGAATTGCCCCGCGAGCTATATTTATAACTGTTCAGCCAATGGTGATATGAGTAATCTAACAACCCGCTTGACACGCTTTAACCAATTTAATCGCCAGACAACTTTACAGCTGCTGTTTGTTTAATCTATAGTAGTCAGAACAACAGGTTATCTTATTTGGAACCAGGTTCTGACTTATGCAGCAAACCGACGACAAGCTATATAAAATACGACACTCACTGGCACATGTGCTGGCACAGGCCGTACTGGAACTCAGGCCGAACGCCAAGCTGGCATTTGGTCCGCCGGTAGACAACGGCTGTTATTACGATTTTCTTCTGGATGAACCAATATCAAGCGAAGACTTCGATGAAATCGAAAAGCGCATGCGCCGGATCATCAGCGAAAAGCAGGAATTCGTTGAAGAAAAAAGAAAGGCAGAAGAGGCAATTGAATATCTTAAACAGCGCGGAGAGAATTTTAAGGTAGAATACTGCCAGGAGCTAATTGGACAGGGTGAAAAAGAGATCGGTTTCTACAAAAACGGTCCATTCGAAGATATGTGCGCCGGACCACACGTTGAGCATACCGGTCAAATCCCTGCAGACGCATTTAAAATTGACACAACTGCCGGTGCATACTGGCGCGGAGATGAGCGCAACCCTATGCTTACCCGAATTTACTGCCTGGCCTTTAAAAATAAGAAAGAACTTAAAGAATATCTTAAACGCCGTGAGCTGGCAAAGGAACGCGATCACCGCAAGTTAGGCAAAGAGTTGGATCTCTTCAGTATCGATCATGATGGAGTAGGAGCCGGCCTTATTTTATGGCACCCCAAAGGCGGAATTGTAAGACACCTGATTGAGGAGCACGCAAAAAATCAGCATTTAAAAGGCGGATATAAGTTTGTTTATACTCCACATATCGGGCGGTCAGTTCTCTGGGAAACAAGCGGACATCTCTCGTTTTATAAGGAAGGTATGTTCTCTCCCATAGAAGTTGAGGGGCAGGAGTTTTATTTAAAACCAATGAACTGCCCTTTCCACTGTAAAATTTATGCAAGCTCCATTAGATCATATCGTGACCTGCCGCTTCGCTTCGCAGAGTGGGGTACAGTTTATCGCTACGAAAAAAGCGGCACACTTTCAGGCTTAACGCGGGTACGCGGATTCACCCAGGATGATGCCCACCTTTTCTGCCGTGAAGATCAGATGGCAGAAGAAATTGATAAAGTGCTGGAATTTAGTACATCGCTATTAAAGGATTTCGGCCTGGGTGGATTCCACCTCTATCTAAGCACCAGGCCTGAAAAGCGGGTTGGCGAAGAGCGCTTCTGGGACATGGCAGAGGATAGTCTTAAAGCTGCACTTGAACGAAGTGGGCTGCCGTATTCGATTAACGAAGGTGATGGAGCCTTTTACGGGCCAAAGATTGATATATACGTGCGCGATGCACTGGAAAGACCGTGGCAGCTAAGCACAATACAATTTGATTTTAATTTGCCGGAGCGCTTTGATCTGCACTATACCGATAAAGACGGCTCTTATAAACGGCCATTCATGATTCACCGCGCTCTTTGCGGCTCAATGGAGCGCTTTTTTGCAATCCTGGTTGAGCATCACGGAGGAGCTTTCCCTACCTGGCTTGCCCCGGTACAGGTAAGGCTTATTCCAGTTGCAGATCCATTTCTTGAGTATGCTGAAAATTATGCCCGAGAACTTAAAGACGCCGGCTACCGCGTTGAAGTAGACCGCTCAGATAATTCTTTCAATAAAAAAATCCGCGAAGCTGTAACCAGCAAAATTCCCAATATGCTGATAGTTGGCGCCAAGGAACAGGAAAGCGGGAAAGTAACTTTAAGACGTTACTGCGTTAAAGAGCAGCTCAGCATCAGTAAAGAAGAATTTATGGCCAGAATGAAAAAACTGGTATCTGAAAAACTGGCTGATAATGATCCTGAAACAGCTATCTAAATTGAATGTTTTATTGCAGCTGCCTCAAACATTAACTGTGCCACTACATTCGTCTTCCATTATATATCTGTAAGCCCGGATAGTATCAGACCAGTAATTTGGCGGCAGGCCCGCTTTAACTTTTAAGTTCATCAGCAACTCTTCCGGCCCCGAAAAGCGCTCCCACATAACCGGGAGAAAACTCGCTCTTATATTGCCCTCTTCAATTGTGACACCATCAATCCCTGGCCTCAGTTTGGACAGTAAATCACTCTGATCTTCAAATTTAATCTCTTCAGAATCGCTAAGAATTGAAATATGAAAATTAAGGCCGGGCAGCTCATCTTCCGCTAAAGGCAAAAAGCGAGTGTCATACATTGCAGCAGAAAAGGCATTTTCAGCCACATCGACTATTAGCGGTCGACAGGGCGCAGTAACACCAATGCAGCCACGCAGTTGACCGTCCTTTTTCAGAGTTACAAAGGTAGGCCGGTGTTCTTGAAGTGCTTCAGGGTATTCACGATGATCTACTCTAAGTAGAGTGTTTTCTCGCGCAGCTTTAATGAGCGCAGCAGAGGCTACATCAGAGAGGAGTTGTTTTTCATGTTCACTGAGTCGTGTTGTCATAATAGTTTAACTGTCGCTTAGTTTATAAAACGCATAAGCTCCGTAGCCCACCACCTGATCCTTGCCTCCGGCTGTGTCTCCTGAGTTTGCAAGCATAAGAGTTTTAGCCTTAAGATCATGCTTATGTGAGAAATCGATTAATCCACGAATCGCGTAAGCTCCACAAGCCCGCTCAGGGCCAAGCTCTGAAAGCTCAAGTCTTTCAATAAACGTAGAAGTTATTCGATCTATTTCACATGCCTCTCCGTAAGGGTGGTAGTGACTAAGATCAGAGCTAACAACAATTATGGTGTCATCACGAAGTCTCCCGGCGTTTATGCAAAGCTTCTCCAGCACCAGCCGCACTTCTTCTGCATCAGGTTGCCCGACTGCAAACGGATAAAGGGTGAATTCACTGAAAATTTTCTGCATAAAAGGAAGCTGTACTTCCAGCGAATGTTCTCTTAAATGAGCGTCATCACGCATTTCCACAAAATCCCACTCCAGTAACGGTCGCAGTTCGGTCAGATCAACCGGCACACGCCCAAGTGGAGTTTCAAAATAATCAGCAGTAGGAAAGGCCAATCCTCTCAGTGCAACGTGATGACTGGGTCCAAGTAAAACTACCCGCTTTACAGAATCAGCCCGCTTTGAAGCAGCAGCGTATGCAACTCCGGCAATAGGGCCCGAATAAATGTAGCCGGCATGCGGCGCTATAACAGCAAAAGGTTCAGGTAGTACATCAACTTGGGCAGCCCCTACGAAAGTATCGATCATATCAGTCAGCTCTTGCGGCTGAGCCGGATAAAACATACCAGAAACTGCAGCGGGTCTAATCGCATTACCCATAAAAGTAACAACTCTTTCTGCTATTGCGTTTTAATATTCAAAACCCGAATTTATCTTTTAAAACAGCGATAAAGTAACCACCCGGGTGGAATTTTCTGCTAGAAATGATCATAAGCATATTAAGAGTGTTTTTCCAGCATTATTGCGTTAGGTCTGTAATAATAGAGATATGCAGAGAGAATTTCTGGCTGAAGATACTGTTAGAACTCATTACTGGCACAAACTGAATGGCGGAAAGATTCAGTGCGACCTTTGTCCGCGCAAGTGCCAACTGAAAGAAGGTCAGCGCGGGATGTGCTTTGTACGAGCCTGTAAAGAAGGAGAGATAGTTCTAACAACTTATGGCCGCTCAAGCGGGTTTTGTATAGACCCTATAGAAAAAAAACCGCTTAACCATTTTCTGCCGGGAACAGCAGTATTATCTTTTGGAACGGCCGGCTGCAACCTGGGCTGCCTATTCTGTCAAAACTGGGACATAAGCAAGTCACGTGAAATTGACAAACTGGCTGATAGGGCTGAGCCCGAGATAGTAGCAAAGGCTGCTAAACAACTGGGCTGCAAAAGTGTGGCCTTTACTTATAACGACCCGGTTATCTTCATGGAGTACGCCATTGATATTGCCAAAGAATGCAGAAAAATGGGAATTAAAACAGTTGCCGTTACTGCAGGATATATCTCTGAGGAGCCGCGTAAGGAATTTTATAAATATATTGACGCAGCAAATATAGATCTTAAATCGTTCAGTAACGATTTTTACCGTAAGATTTGTAAAGCGGAGCTGCAGCCGGTGCTGGATACTCTAAAGTACGTTTATCATCAAACCGCTACCTGGCTGGAAATTACAACTCTTTTAATCCCGGGTCATAATGATTCTGATCGGGAAGTAAGTGCGTTAAGCGAGTGGATAGTATCAGAACTGGGGAGCGATGTGCCGCTTCATTTTTCAGCTTTCCATCCCGACTACCGCATGATGGATGTAGCACCTACCCCGGCTGCAACTCTTAGAAGAGCTCGTAAGATAGCAATGAATAGTGGACTCAATTTTGTATATGTCGGCAATGTTCATGACGAAGAGGCATCCAGCACATATTGTAAAAAATGCAAAAAGCTTTTAATAGGCAGGGACTGGTACGAAATCACAGCTTATAATCTTGATTCAGCAGGCCGCTGTAACCATTGTGGTGCAGAGTGTCCCGGCATTTTTTTAGACACCTGTGGCAACTGGGGTCAGCGCAGGCAGCCAGTCCGACTGGAAAATTTCCGTTAAAAGAGTTTTCACTGCATAGCCAAGGCCAGAAACGATATCCGCAAAAAGTCCAAAGTGCTGTACGTCTGGAAAGAAGCTTATAACCCCCTGGCATCACTTAGGATGGCTGCGGCGAAATAATGTGATTACGAACTGCTGAAGTGGTATATTTGCCAGTAGGAGAAAGTGTTATCAATGTGCAGTACACGGCTGGTTTAATGGTAAAGGAGCCGCACAGTTCTACGTCTAAGCAAGTTCCGTTCTCAGGATCGTTCGAATGGACCTCAGCCCGGTTCGGGGCAAAAGAATCTCATGCCGAAACGGCCAGTATTAATTTAAAACAGCAAATTCACGGGATAGTTAACAGTACCGGCAGCATTAACTCGCGGGTCAGGAGGTTAAGCAGGTTTTATAATCAGTATAGTGGACAGTTTGCCCGCCGCCATATAGTTACCATGCTGTGGGGTCTCGGGCAGCTTGCTGACAGTTCAATGACTCGTGGACAGCTTTTAAATGCCAGAAAAATTGTAGAACCGTTAACGGCCAGGTTATTGAAGCAACTGCCAGAATTTGCTGATCAGTATAAGCCGGAAACGGTCGCAGCGGTCTTCCAGTCAGTCTCTAATCTGCGAAGATGGGGAATGCGTAACATTCGTGCCAGCAACGAGGAAACGCTGGAGGGTCTTGCTGAGTATGCCCGAGAGCATCTTGATAATTTCAGCGTAAGACAGCTTGCCAGGATCCTGCGCTCCGCTGCCGATTTACGTGTTGGGGGTACGGGGTTAAACAATAAGGCCATAGATGTACTGTTAAAACGTAGCCGACAGTTCAGTCGATATCCTAACAGCTGTGTGATTTGCTTCGAAGCGCTGGCCAGCCAGAGCAGTAGAGCTTTTCGCAGGGTATGGTTGAATTATGCCGGGAAGCTCGATCTGGAAAAGTTAACCGAGCAAAACCTGATGCGACTTTATCACGCACTTTTAGCGGCTAAAAGGCCAGTGCCTGACTTGCTCTCGCAGCGGGTTGACGGAATCATAAAGAAAAAGCAGGAAAATATGCCGAGGCCAAACTCGTTTGAAAGAGATGTCGAGAGACATGTTCATAAACTTGCCCCTAAAGATCTGATAGTAGTTGCCCAAGCTCTTGTTGAAGGATATCGGGTTGATCTGCTGCTTATGAGGGAGAAACAGCCAGGAATCGTTATCGAGTGTGATGGAGATCGTTTTCATTACATGGTGAATTCCGCGGGACGGGTTATGCGAAATGGCAGGTCGCGGCTTAAGGATAAAGTTTTAAGAGCAACAGGTCATGACATATTACGCGTTAAATATTCATCCTGGAAGAGAATGTCAGACAGTAAACGGAGAGAATTTTTACGAAAGGAACTTAAAAAACTGGGCGTAGAGTTTTGAGAAAAGTCATGCAGCAGCTGGGATAATTTACATAATGAAGATCAATGCTGTCATAAAAAGCAGCGCCAGAGCCAAACTTTCACCGATTGGCCTTACAGTTGATTTCAATCCTGTAGTATACACAAGGTAATCGGGTAGGGTTCGTAGCCGATGGTACACTGAGACAAGCATTTTTCCTGCAAGCTCGAGTAGTTTTGAAGTTGCTGCGACGATAACGCCAGCAGCAACGATTAACCACGAAGCAGCTTTTCTATAAAACCAGTCAAAATCCAGATTGGTAGCGCGCATCTCTGCCGGATATATGCCCGATAAAAGCAGGAGCGTAAATGCCAGGGCTGCGAAAGAAAGCAGCTCAAACTGCGAGACTATATGAGCAGCTGTATAAGGATTGTATGAAACCGGGTAAGGAAGCAGCGGATATAGGGTATACTCTGGAAAAACACCGATAATTACACAGAGAAATGCTGCAATTCCCATTGCCGCCAACATCGGCAAAGGAGCCTCTTTAACACGCAGACCAGAATCATGGCTAAAGAAGGCAAAGAAAGGGACCTTAATACCGGCATGATGAAAAACCCCGGCAGAAGCAAACAGCAGCACAAGCCACAATGCCAGATGGTGGCCGTCAGCCGCAGCACTTACCACCAGAGACTTACTTGCAAAGCCGCTAAAAAACGGTACGGCTGAAATAGAAGCAGCACCAATTATACAGCAGGCAGTAGTAAACGGCATCGAGCGTGCCAGCCCACCCAAACCTGTGGCTCTGGCAGTCCCGGTTCTGAACATCACTGCGCCAATGGACATAAAAAGCAGTGATTTATAAAGAATGTGGGTAAAAACATGTGCTACTGCCCCATTAATCGAAAGGTATGTTCCGAGGCCAATCCCAATGACCATGAATCCTACCTGATTAATTAAACTGTAAGAAAGCACGCGCCGCAGGTCGTTTTCAATTACTGCATAAAAAATTGGAAAAATCGTCATTACAGCCCCAATCCAGATAAGTTCCGACTGTCCGGGGAATATTCGAGCCAGGGAATATACGGCACTCTTTGTCGTAAAAATACTGAGAAAAACAGTCCCTGAAATAGAAGCCTCCGGATATGAATCTGTCAGCCAGCAGTGAAGCAAAGGAAAGGCACACATAACCCCAAGACCCATAAAAATAAGCCACTCCGCTGTTCCGGAGAGTGAAAGCCTTATCATTTGAAGTGAGCCATAATCAAGGTAGTGCAGTATCACACCGCTCAGTAGCGCCAGTCCTCCCACTACATGTGTCAGCAGGTAATGAATACCTGCCCGTGCAGCGCGATCGGTTTTGCGCTTTAAAAGAATTGCAACGGCGCTTAGAGTTAAAAGCTCCCAGAAAATATAAAAAGTAAGAAAATCTCCTGCAAAAACAACTCCCAGAGCACTGCCGGCATAAAAAAACCCGAAAGCCAGCTTTGAAGTGTCATCAAAAGCAGTTGTATAAATAAGAGTAATGCAGACTGCTATATGAAAGATGTATGCAAAAATACGACTTAGCGGATCAATATTCAAAGCAAGAAAATGGAATCCGTGTAGTGTAAACTGATGATAACTGCCATCCGGCAGGGAATACAGATTTAATAACCCAAATAACGGTATTATTATTACCAACAGCTGTACAATTTTTCTGCTTGAAAATAGAGAAATCAATAGAGCAGAAAAGTAAAATATTAATACCGGATGGAGCGGCTCACTCATAATAATCTTCACTCCTTTTCACAATTGGTCGCAAAACATGTTTTGCAAGTAAAACGATTATCAGACCTGAGCAAAATCCAAAGCAGGCATAAAAAAAGTGCCGGCTCTCGTAGATGAAATGAGTGTCGTGTCCCAGTAATGCTAAATCCAGCCCCAAAAGGATCAGGCAGCCAGTAAATAATAACCGCACGGCTGTTCTCGCTGTTTTTGAGAGTTTTTTCATGTAATCCCCCTAAGAGTCACTGTGATACCCAAAAAATGTATAATAAATATGCTGCAGCCAAAAGGGAAAGTATGAGCAGTACAGTTCTGTAACCCGGGATTTCATCGTGCAGTATTTCGTAAGGTTCTTCTTTCATTTAAAGTCCCTGAATTTGTGATACTGCTAGCTTAGCAAGTTCAAAAAACATCTCTGAAAAGAAAAAAGTTACTACAACCAAAATTGCGGTAATTGCCACAGGGGCAACACAGAGTACAATGCGGCCCTGCTCGCAGGCGCGTTCCACACAATCAGTGTGTTCGCGCGAACAGGCTATAACCAAAATTCGCAGAAGATAAAAAGCTTTCAGTACAGTACTTATTATTACTGCGTAAAATACAAAGTGGAAGCCATGACTAAAAGCCCCCAGTAAAAGATACCACTTGCTGATAAATCCGGATGCTGGAGGTAAGCCGACAATTGACAGGGCACCGACAGCAAAACAGCTCATAGTCACAGGCATCTTCCAGGCAATCCCGCGAATCTCATTTACCTGTTTTGCTCCGCAGGCGATGAAAATAGCGCCGGCACAGAGAAAGAGGGTAATCTTGCCAAATGCGTGAAATGCTATATGCATTAAGCCAGCAGCTACCGAATACGGAGCTGCCACCGAGAATGCCAGAGTAATGTAGGCTAGCTGACCAATTGTGGAATATGCTAAAATTCTTTTAATAACATTCTGAGAAAGTGCCAGTATATCAGCAGCAACCATAGTAATAACTGTCAGTACTATCAGTATCTGTTGACCACTGAAACCTGCTAAAGATATACTTTTTAAAAGTGTAAAACCGAATATTGAACTTAAAATTCTGAACTGACTGAAAACCCCTACTTTTACAACTGCGACTGCATGCAGAAGGGCACTTACCGGTGTTGGTGCCACCATTGCTGAGGGCAGCCAGACATGCAAGGGCATCAGTGCTCCTTTAGCAACCCCGAACATAAACATCAAAAGCAGTAAAACCAAAACCGGCCCGGAAGCTGTCCCTTTTAAAATTCCCCCTGGGCTAAAATCAACTGAGCCTGCAAAAATATACGTCAGTACAATTGCCGGCAACAATAAAAGCAGAGAAGACCCAAGCAGGTAGCCTGTGTAAACCCTGCAGGCTTTTTGAGAATCAATATGTTTTCGGTGTCCCACAAGCGGAAAAGTGGCGAGTGAAAGAAGTTCATAGAAAATGTACAGCGTAACCAGATTAGCGGCGAAGGCAACGCCCAAGGTGGCGAAGATCGAAAGAGAAAAACAGGCAAAGTAGCGTGTACTTCC
Source organism: Candidatus Dadabacteria bacterium (assembly GCA_003696425.1). Lineage (GTDB taxonomy): Bacteria > Bdellovibrionota_C > UBA2361 > UBA2361 > J046 > J046. Next base: position 10,412 of record RFHI01000071.1, read on the forward strand.
GGCAGAACCGCTCTCTTCAAGATAACCGATAGAATAAATATTTGTTATTGGCCAGAGAAACGACGATACAGCTGCAAGTAATAACCCGGCTGAGTCTATTCTGAAAGCCAGATCAATGCCAGGCAGCAATTGAAAAAGTGAAATACGCTCTGCTGCGCTGCCACCAAATCTGTCACAAATAAAAAACACTAAAAGTGTAACCAAGATTGAGACAATCAAGGTTATGGCGTTTCTGGCACGAGGGCGCCTGCTGAGGATTATCACGCATGCTGTAAGCAGGAGCGGTAGTAAAATAACTGTTAGTAGCAGCATGTTTTCCATAATCAGAGGCAGCTTACTTTCCCATTAATATGGAGTTATTGGATAAATAAAACTTTCGATTACGTTGCCTGAGTTCAGACCAAGTAAAATGATTATAACTGCAGCGATTAAAACCGGTATCCGGGTAGTTTTTATGTTGTTAGTACTTGTTGGTGGCGGTTCAAAAAATGCAGGCTCAATTATACGATAAAAAATAATAAGATTAATGACACCGGCAAAAAGAAGTGCCGCAGCAAAATGCCACATGCCAGCAGCTATAGCGCCATTTAGCAGAAACCATTTACTTACAAAACCACCAGTAGGCGGAATCCCTACCAGCGCGAAGCCCGCTACAATCAGCGTAGAAGCCGTCCAGGGCATGCGGGTGCACATACCCGATAAGGCACTGAGGTGAGAGCCCCCGTACACCTCTTTAATGTTAAGAGCTGCCATAAACAGGCACAGAGTGACAATCCCATCACTAAAGATATGAAAAACCGCTCCAGTAAATCCTGCCTTATTAAATAGCCACAGCCCCCCGATGACGTAACCCACTTCTGCTATTATGATATATGAAAAAATTCGTTTAAGTTCACTTGCTCTCAGTGCTAAAACAGAGCCGACTACAATAGCTACACTTGCTAGAGTTACAATTAGAAAGCTCCATGAATCAGTAGACGCTAAGAAGTCAGTACCAAATACCCAGAAAAGTATCCGAACAAGTACGTATAATGACACTTTGGTAGTAAGCGGTGCTGTTATAGAGCTTACCGGATCAGGAGCATATGAATAAGCAGGCGGGAGCCAGCTATGAAAAGGAAATAAACCTACTTTTATAAACAGACCACTAATTAAAGCTGCGAGTGCTACCATAAGAGCTGGCGAGTGCTGCATTGTAGAAAGGTGAGTTCTTAAATCAGCCATGTTTAAGGTGCCCGTTTTAACATATAGATAGCCCAATCCGATTAAGTAGAGACCGGCAGCAACAGATCCTGCAATAAGGTAATTGAAACTTGCAAAAGTTGCGCGATCACGCTGGCTGGCAATCAAAGCATAGTTACTTAAAGCGACAATCTCAATCATGACATAAAGGTTAAAGGCATCACCTGTAAGCGTCATACCCGAGAGACCGGTTACAAGCAGAAGATAGAGGGCATAAAAAGATCCACTATTTTCGCCGTAGCTGGTATTAACGGCATGGCGTGAGTGTATTAGACTGAGCAGAGATACAAACTGTACCAGTATGATAAATAAGGCGTTAAGGGAATCTACCTCATAAACAATTCCAATTGGAGCCGGCCAGCCTCCCATCTGATAAGA
>RFHI01000072.1 GCA_003696425.1 Candidatus Dadabacteria bacterium
CTGACCAATCATACCTTCAATTCCAGTTGTCTCCGGCTTGCGCTTTAAAGTTTTTATGCCGTTTATAATTACCCAGACCATAAAGAGCACTACTACAATAATGACCGGAATAATAAAATCCATTGCCACGGCAAGATCAGGCGCGCGCGAACCATCAACCAGGTAAATTGAACCAAGTACCAGCGCAATTATCCCACCAAGACCCAGAACACCACTTGTTACATACATCTCTGCTCCTATCAGAAGCGATCCCACGATCATAAGCAGCACCCCGCTCATACTAATCGGTATTATCTGGCTTACAGCCAGGGCCAGAATAAGGCAGATTACACCTACCACGCCGGGAACAATTGCACCCGGATGATAAAGCTCAAGAGACAGGCCGGTGGTAGCACCAAGCCAGAGCAGTGCTGCAATATTGGGGTTTGCCAGAACATTTATGGTTTTCTGCTTAAAAGAAATCTTATATTCCTTCCGAGGCAGCTTACTCAGGTCCTTTAAAACCACCTCACTTGAGTTAACTTTAACTTTCCGGCCCTTAATTTGCTTTAAAAGATCGTTTAAATCAGTTGCTACAATATCAATCACTTTCTTTTTTAGCGCCTCTTTTTCTGTAAGTGAGCTGCTCTCCTTTACAGCTTTTTCCACCCAGTCAACATTACGCCCGCGCTGCTCGGCTACAGACTTAACCATGGCAACAGTAATATTCTCAGCTTTTTTGCGCATATCACCTTCAATGTCCTTGCCGTTCCCCATAACAGGGTGAGCTGCGCCGATACTTGTTCCTGGAGCCATAGCAGCTATATGAGCAGCAACAGTTATAAAAACTCCAGCCGAGGTAGCGCTGGCGCCGCTGGGGAAGACATAAACAATGACAGGCACAGGCGACTTGAAAATCGCCTGAATCATTTCCTGCGAACTGGTAAGCATACCTCCGGGTGTGTCAAGTTTTACCACCAGCGCCTCAGCGCCTTCCTGAGAGGCACGTTCAATTGCGCTTTCAAGGTACTCCTGCGTACCAGGAAGTATCATCATGTTCATATCGATGACAGCTACAAAGGGACCATCAGTTTTATTATTCCCGGCCCAAGCCTCAGCCAACACAAACTGAAAAAGCGAGATCACTATAATCTGTAACAGCAGCTTGGAGTTTTTAAGCAAACGTAAAACTTTTAACATAGGCTATTCCTTAAGTTCTGGAATAATAAGCTGTAAATGTTCCCAGAATAGTTTTTTAAGCTTTTTATCAACAAGAATTTCATTAAGTGAAAATGTCACCATAAACCTTTGCTGCTCACATGTGAGCAACTCTCCAAACGATTTATTCATACCGGCTTCCTCCAGAATATGCAGATAATCAGCCCCTAAAAAAATAACATGCGATACAGCACTCTCCTTTATCTCTCGAAGCAATTCTACTGAAGACATCGCGTTCGTTCTCTGAAGAACCGCTACACCTGCGGTCGAAAGTTTTAGTCCTTTTTCAACTATAGCCTTAAGCAGCTGTCCCTCAGTGTGTTCATATGGCGTAGCCGCAGGATCGGCTACGGTTCTTACAAACAGCACCTTTACAGGTAATGTCCCGTGAAGCACAAATGTGGGGCAAATGTTTTCTTCCTGGACACTTAAAGCACCAAGCGGCACGCCACCGGGATAGAGCTCGTGTACCGCTGTCAGATATTTTACGAACTCACGTAGTGCCGGATCCCCCGCTTTCATAGCCTATAGCTTCCTTATTCTATCGAGAATCTTGTTTGCAACCCGACTCTTAAAAGTTGTGGCCACCTCGCTCTGCTTTCCGTGTTTATCAACAAGCCAGACGCGATTGGTATCAAGATCAAAGGCATCAGCGGCAAAGTTACCTACAATCATATCAGCATTTTTACGCTGCAGCTTCTCGCGCGCCTCTTCAATTAGCTCATCAATTTCTCCGGTCTCCACAGCAAAACCAACCAGCACGGGACGCGGATTGTCCGCGCGCCTTGCCCCCAGTTCCTTTAAAATATCCTTATTTCTAACTAACGCAAGCGAAAGCGACTCATCAAGTTTTTTTATCTTTGAATGTGAAACATCTTTGGGTCGATAATCGGCAACCGCTGCTGCCATAATCACAATATCAGGCTGCAGTTCACTCTCATAGGTCTCACGCATTACCTGCTGATACATGTCCTCGGCACTGGTTACCTCAAGACAGCGCACAGCTGAAGGAACTTTAACCGGAACCTGTCCGTGAATTAAAGTTACATCCGCCCCACGGCGAAATGCCTCCCGTGCAAGCGCAACCCCCATTTTGCCCGACGAACGGTTTGATATGAATCGCACCGGATCAATTGCCTCGCGTGTGGGACCGGTTGTAATAAGAACTTTTTTGCCGGCATAGTCCTGTTCCGACAGTCCACGGCGCACGTTGTAAAAGACCTCCCAGGGTGATGCCATCCGTCCACGGCCATTCCAGCCACAGGCCAGCACCCCTTCTTCCGGATCGACTATCTGCACACCACGCTCTTTCAGCTCACGGAGGTTTTCCTGAGTTCGCTGATGCTCATACATATTTACATTCATCGCCGGAGCAAGAATTACCGGGGCACGGGTAGCCAGTAAAAGCGCCAGCAGCTGGTTTTCTGCAAAACCCGCTCTGTATTTAGCAATGAAATCGGCACTCGCCGGTGCCACCACTACAGCATCTGCCCAGTCGGCAAGTTCAATATGACCAATGCCACTTGCCGCACTCTCACTCCAAAAATCAGTCGACACGGGATTACCGGTGATAGCTTCCAGTGTAAGAGCAGATATAAACTCACGTGCCGCCTCAGTCATTGCCACCTTTACCGGATAGCCGCGTGAGACAAAAAGCCTGGCAAGCTCAGCGCTTTTATATGCTGCAATTGAACCAGTAATACCCAGGACAATCTTTCTGCGTTCAACCCTCTGTGCCATATCTCTTCATCCTGTCAAAAAAGGGTTCGTTGTCTTTTCTCTCTCTACTGTCGTATCCGGACCGTGGCCGGATAAAACCCGAGTCTGGCCCGGAAGAGACAAAATCTTTTCTTTAATGCTTGCTAAAAGCTGCTGGTGACTGCCCCCCGGAAGATCTGTACGACCTATAGAGCCGGCAAAAAGTGTATCACCGGCAATAAGCGTATCAGAGCCCTGATGATAAAAACAGACGTGACCGGGCGAATGTCCCGGTGTAAATAATACCGAGAACTGCTCTCCGGCAAACTCTAAAACTTCCCCGCCTGTCAATGGCTTGTCAGGTTCAGGACAGTTCTCCATGACGCCGGGTGGTAAACCATACATAGCTGCAAGCTCTTCTACCATGGCCCTCATGGCTGCTTCAGCAGGATGGGCATAAAGTACAGCACCGGTTACCTCTTTTAAGCGTCGTACCCCACCGCAGTGATCAAGATGCGAATGCGTAAGCCATATCTCAGTACACTTGAGCTTTTCTTTAGCCAGCGCCTGTAAAATCCTGTCCGTCTCCCCGCCGGGGTCAATCACCACAGCTTCGTGGCCGTTTGCCGCAGAAATTATGCGGGTATTCTGCAAAAATGGTGTGACTTCAAGTTTTGTAATATTTAGCACCAGGTACCCGTTAAAACCGTGTCAGACTTATATAACTATCTGAATTTTAGAGGAAAATAGTATAGGTTAGGCAGGTCCGAATGTACAGTAAAAGCATCTAAAAAGCCTGAAGTTTGAATTTTATAAAGAGTTCTAAACCTTTAGCGCTACTTTACCGATTTTTATTAATGGTTGGTTACAAATAAAGGTTTACGCGTGGCGCCCCTATAGCATGTCTGAAACAGGTACGCATACACAACAAGTTGGCGGCAGCAGCAAGCTTAACAGGCAACTTAAACTTGCCTGTGAACGGGTAAACTCCGCCTGGCTTCCCGTCAATCAGGAAGTTCTAAAACTTATCCGCGAACGGCTGGCTGATGATTATTATCACCAGGACCGAGCACGTTTAATTAATGACTTAAAAAAAGATGTTTCTCTGTTTCTTTATGCCCTACGAGAACTAACCCGCATACTGAACGAAAAAGGCTGTAATAACGCCTCCCTTCCGGCAGATCTTTTTAAAACAGCTTCCATTGATGACTTTAAACAAATACTCTCCGTGCCCGCTGACTGGATCTCACAGCATCACTTAAGCGACATGAACGAAGCACAGGGCCAGCAAATACAAAACACGGTAGTTTCAGCTACTGTCGCCCAAGAGCTGGGAAAAAGCTTCTATGTTGACAGCACTACCACCTTTTCCTGTTCACTGTTGCGTCAGCTTGGGCTTACATTAATTGCCTGGAATTATCCTACTATTTATGAAAGAGCACTTAAAAAATTAAAGCCTGGTGAACGAATTGATCTATATTTAAGCCGAATACTCGGATTTTCTCCTTCGCTTCTTGGGCTCACCATCGCCAGAGAGTGGAACTTAAGCCCGCTGGTACGCAAAGTAATGGGAGATAAAAAGGTTTCAGCTGAAGAGCTATCTAAAACAGATGATATAACCGACACCCTAAGTAAGGTATGTAAAATCGGGGAGGTTTTTGCGCGCATGAGCGACCCGCGCGTTCCGGAAGTAAGTCACGAAGAGTGGCAGAAGGCCAGCCAGGTTATACAGGAAAAATTGGGGCCAGCAGGCTTTAAATTGTTGGAAAATAAGATAGCAGAACAGTTAAAGAGCTACGCATCAGTAGCACCTGATATGCTGCGTTGCGCTCCCCCTGAAAGCCCGACCGGCCCACCTAAAGAAGCACGGCGCGCTTACCTCTATCAGCGGAACCGTTATATTACCCGCTGCCCGCCACTACTCCAGGAGCAGCTTAAGGAGCTTTACCGCAATCTAGACAGTCAGGCAGTCTCAAGGGAAAATGTAAATTTTCTTATTAAGGAAGTTATCCCTGCAACCGGCTTTAGCAGGGGCTGCATATATTTAATTGATATAGATACCAAAGTGCTAATGCCTCGGCTTGCAATCGGCGACTCACGCCTGATTGATTATAAACCGGTAGCATACAGCCAGGTACACGCTGATTTTAACCCCGTGCTGGCAGCCTATAAAAGCAAAACAGCAGTAATGGAAGAACAGGTTGAGCTTGATGGACGAATTGTTTCGTATATTGCAGGAGTAATAGGAGAAACCCAGCGCGCAGGTGTGTTATATCTTGAAATTTCTGATGATCTCTTAAACGGCCAAAACAGCAATCCACTCTATTACTTTAAAGCAATCTGCCAGGCATTAAGTGACTGTTTGACATTGGAGTAAAGAAGGGCTGGTTCTCTGCTGTTAGCTCCCGGCAACCCGCAGCCGGCAACAGCTTTTCAGCTACCAGCTGCAGCAACAGAAAATCTGAAATTCTGTAAGCTGTAAAGCTGAAAAGCAGAAGCTGATCTGCTGAAAGCAGAGTGCCGGAGGCCGATTTTCTGACTTTCTGATTTTCCGGTTACTGTTTTACTGATTACTGTTTTACTGATTACTGACTCTCTGTTTTCCTGCTCCCGGCTCCCCGCACCCCGCATTCAGCAACAGCTTATCAGCATTCGACTGCAGCTAATATATTTCTGCTCCCCATCCCCAACTTCCTTTACCTCTTCCCTAAAATCATACTACACTCTGCCTTATGGAAAATCGCTACGACTCAATAATTCTCATTTCATTTGGCGGGCCTGAAAAACGTGAAGATGTAATGCCGTTTTTAAAAAACGTAACCCGCGGGCGCAATATTCCCGAAAGACGTCTGCAGGAAGTAGCAGAACATTATTACCACTTTGGCGGTAAAAGTCCGATTAACGAACAGAACCGCGAATTGATTAGAGCGCTTGAAGTTGAACTTAAAAAGCATGCAATTGATCTTCCAATTTATTTTGGAAACCGCAACTGGCAGCCCACAATAGAAGAAGCCTTAAAAGAGATGATTGCTGATGGAAGAAAACGTGCACTAGCTTTTTTTACCTCCATGTTCAGCTCCTATTCAGGCTGCCGGCAGTACCAGGAAAATATAAGCGATGCTCAAAAAGCTATTGGCGACCAGGCTCCCGTAGTTGAAAAATTAAGATTTGGCTATAATCATCCGCTTTTTATCGAGGCCTTAACTGACCGCACGAAGGAAGCTCTTAATGAAATTCCGGCAGAGCTTCATGGCAGCACAGCTATGCTTTTCTCTGCCCACAGCATTCCGCTCGCCATGGCAAAAAACTGTGAATATGTAAACCAGCTGAATGAAAGCGCTGCGCTGGTGGCTGAAAATTTTCCGGGGATAAAGCATGAACTTGTGTATCAGAGCAGAAGCGGCCCGCCAGAAATGCCCTGGCTTGAGCCGGATATCTGTGACCGCATTAATCAGCTTGCCTCGGACGGCATTAAGGCCTGCCTGGTTGTACCGATTGGGTTTGTATCGGACCACCTTGAAGTTTTGTACGACCTTGATGTTGAAGCCAGGGAAGCTGCAGAAAATAACGGGCTAAAATTCAGCCGTGCCAAAACTGTTGAAAACCATCCACTGTTTGTTTCGATGATAAGAGAACTGATTGAAGAGCGCCTGAATCCGGAAAAGGAAAAGCGCTTCCTGGGATCAAAGGGGCCTCATCACGACTATTGCCCTGAAAGCTGCTGCCTCTCCGGCAGGCCACGGCCGGCATAACTTAACTGTTCGCGCACAAGACCCGTCACTTTATTGGCAGCATCCTTGCCCTGAATTAAACAATCAGGAACTCCAACACCGCGGTAAGAAGCTCCAGTAAAAATCAACCCGGGATACTCTTGCTCTAACTTATCAAGCTCACGAATAACTCCTGCATGCCCGATTTCATACTGCGGAAGTGAATTCATCCAGCGATCAACCCTACTGAACACAGGTTCAGCTTCAAGTCCCATTATACGCTGAAGTTCGCCGCGGGCTTGAAATATAAGATCATTATCATCCATATTAAAAAGTATCTTTTGATTGGTGCGGCTACCGATAAAAACTCTTAAAAGAAAGAGATCGTTCTTCGCCCGAGCAGGCCATTTCAGCGAAGTCCAAGTACAGCCCGTGATAAAGCTTCGCTCAGCTTCCGGCACAAGAAAACCCGAACCCTTAAGCTCCTTAAAGCGCTGATCAAACTTAAATGCCAGTGAGATAACAGCAGTAGAGACATGGGGTATGGACGATAGCTTCCGCGAAATATCCTTAGAGAGCCGAGCAAACATTCCTGAAGCCACACAGGCTGGCAGAGCAGCTACCAAAATATCACACGAAATCTGGCTGTGTTCATCCGGATTGATAATGAACTTACCGTCATCTTTTTGAGTGACAGACGAGATCTCAAAGTTGTATTTAACTGTAGCATGTTTCAGCTTCTTTAGCAGCGCATCCGGAATTGAATCCAGTCCATCTTTTAATGCAATAAAGCCAAACGAACCAGCCGAAGCGCGGCCGTTAACGCGACTCTGCTTTTTAGCACTCTTAGAAAGGCTAAGCGGCTTTAACATCAATCTCGGGTAAAGAGCAGGAAGACTAAGCCGCATGGCATCGCCACCGTGAATACCGGCTAATAGCGGCTCGCAGACATATTCAGAAAATCCGCTGCCCCAGCGCCTTCTTAAAAACTCGGCTAAAGAGATATCACCTTTTATCTTCGGATATCCGTTTAGCGAACTTAACGCACCGCCGGTTACAGCACGGAGTTTTTCCCGGGGAGTTAAAAGCGTAGTTTTTAAGAGCGCCTTAAAATTAGATGGGAACGGACGCATTATTCCGTTGGAAACTTCATGCAGCCGCCCTGAACGATAAATTGAAAACCTGTCTGCAACCGGCCTGATAATTGAGTCAGCTAAATCCAACTCTTTTAATAGACTAAAAAACTCTGGCCTTCCGGCCAACAGAGAATCCGGACCGCATTCAATAATACAACCGTTCTGGCGCACAGTCTTGACTTTGCCGCCAACGCGGTCAGACCTCTCAAGCACCGTAATATCAAGAGCGTTAATTTCCGGCCCCAGAAACTTCTCCAGGTGATAAGCTGTGCTGAGGCCGCTAACCCCTGCCCCGGCTATTACTACTCTTAGTCTCTCAGTCACTGCTCCTCTTACTTAATTCATGCACCAATTCTACCAGGTAAGCCAGATTATCAGGATCTGTTTCCGGAAAAATTCCGTGACCCAGATTGAATATATGCCCGGCCCGACCGGCGGCTTCCTTTAAAATACGCTCAACGTTAACTGCAATAGTTTTGCGGTCAGCCAAGAGAACAGCCGGGTCAAGGTTTCCCTGTACTGCCACCTGATAATCAAGTCCGGCCCAGGCAGCTGCAAGTGATGTGCGCCAGTCAACACCGATTACATCACCACCGGCTTCCCGCATAGTCGGAAGAAGCGCTGCTGTACCGGTACCAAAATGAATTACCGGAACACCAGTTTCTTTTAAGCTCTCAAAAAGCCGCCGCATGTGCGAGAAAAGATACTCGCGGTACGTTTCAGGATGAAGGCAGCCAACCCAGCTGTCAAAAACCTGTACAGCATTCGCCCCTGCAGCAGCCTGCGCTTTAAGATAATCAGCAACCACATCGGTAAGAAGCGCCATCAGTTTACGCCAGGCATCAGGCTCTGAATACATAAAACTTCTTACAAGTTTAAAATCACGCGTAGGTTTACCTTCAATCAGATAAGCTGCCAGGGTAAAGGGCGCACCGGCAAAGCCTATCAAGGGAACTTTTAGCTCCTGCTTTAAGATTTTAATTGACTCAATAACGTAAGGGGTGGCTTCTTCTGCTGAAAAATTATGCAGCTTTTCAATATCAGCAAGCGTTTTTATCGGCTCGGCAATTACCGGCCCGACATTTTCCTTTAAGTCAAACTTAACCCCCATACCGTAAAATGGGATTGTAAGATCAGAGAAAAGTATGGCAGCATCAAGTGCAAAACGCTTTAGCGGCATAAGCGTAACCTCAGCCGCAAGCTCCGGCGTGCGGCAAAGCTTGAGCATGGCGTGCTTTTTTCGAAGCTCTCTATACTCCGGCAGGTATCTTCCGGCCTGGCGCATTATCCAGACCGGAGTACAATCTACCTGCTCTCTGCGGCAGGCTTTTATAAAGCGGCTATCAGCGTGATCCATAATCTATCTTATTTCCTTAATACTGTCCTCAATCGCCTCAATAGTCCTGGCAATATCTTCTGCTGTATGAGCTGCGCTTAAAAACCAGGTCTCAAGCGCAGAAGGCGGCAGATAAACGCCACGCTTTAAAAGGGCATGAAAGAGCTTCCCGTAAAATTCACGATTGGTCGTAGCAGCACCCGTGTAAGATGTCACCTCCTCAGAGGTAAAAAAAGCGCTTAACATAGAGCCGCAGGCATTTACAGTAGCCGGAATGCCGTAAGTTTCAAAAAGAGCGCTAACTCCCTCAGCAAGCGAGCTGGTCAGCGAAAAAATATGCTTATAAACCTCTGCATTCAGCTCTCTTAAGGTAGCAGTCCCGCAGGCCATGGCAATTGGATTACCTGAAAGTGTACCGGCCTGGTAAACCGGCCCAAGCGGGGCAATCATCTTCATTATCTCTTCCTTGCCACCATATGCACCAACCGGCATACCACCACCAATTACTTTGGCCAGACAAATAAGATCCGGAGTTACACCGTAACGCTCAATAGCTCCACCGTGGGCAACTCTAAAGCCGCTCATAACTTCATCAAATATTAAAACTGAGCCGTTTGATGCGGTAATCTCACGAAGCCCCTCCAGAAAGCCCTCTTTGGGAGGAATAACACCCATATTTCCGGCCACAGGCTCTACAATTACAGCAGCAATTTCCGGCCCGCGCTTTGAGAAGATCTCTCTTAACGCATCAAGGTCATTATAGGGCGCAACAATTGTATGCTTTGCAATATCTTCCGGAACCCCACTACTGTCCGGCAAACCAAAAGTGGCTACCCCAGAGCCTGCTTTAGCCAGGAGAAAATCGGCATGCCCGTGATAGCAGCCTTCAAACTTAACTATTGCCGGGCGTCCGGCATAAGCCCTGGCAAGCCTGAGAGCACTCATAGTGGCTTCAGTACCGGAGTTAACAAAGCGCATAAGCTCCATCTGCGGATAAGCTTTTTTTATTTCGCGGGCCAGCTCAAGCTCTCCCGGATGACATGCGCCAAAACTCGTTCCACACTCTATTCTCTC
>RFHI01000073.1 GCA_003696425.1 Candidatus Dadabacteria bacterium
ATTTGGAGCATTAAAACCTGCGCTTAACTATTCCTCTCAGGAGTTGGCCAACTCCTGAGAGGAATAGTTAAGCGCAGGTTTTAATGCTCCAAATCTTAGTGCCGGTCGGTTGTCGGAAATGCTTTGCTCGGTAAAGGAAGTTTTCTCCCCGGAATAACTGCTTGACCTTTCAATATTTGAAAGATCCTCTGGGCGTTTGTTGGAACCGGTGGTGTTAAGTTCCGGCATTAGTTTAACCTGTAAAAGAGTCCTTGACTTTAACGGACCTCCTTACAGGGTACGACGAGCCATTCCAAGGTTTACAATAAATTTTAACCCGCAAATTTATTGTAGTGAAGAGTTAAATTGAGATGTAACAGAATTGTAACAATCATGTAAGAAAGATGTATCAGGCAGCAAAGAACGAATCGGTTCCAACAGCTTTGCGTCTTAATTGCCCATCTCGTAAGCACAGAGAAAAAGCGTTATGTTGTATCAGGACAATTCAGGCGGGCATTTTTATTGTCCACAAAAATTTTACGGACAACCTGAAACAAATCACAGTCGCCCCTACGTTTCAAGGCGTTCGCCGGCTACACTTCTGCTGAAGCGTTTTTTGGGATTAACTGAAGCTCAGCAAAAAAGCATTTTGACAGTTGTGTTTTCCGCAGATGAAAGGCGAGATAAGATATCTGAATTTACAGCCGGGGAGTGCCATGTCGTATTTAAAAGTCTGCTTGAGAATCCAGCTAATTATTTTAAATTAAGGCGGCTGGTTAATATGGAAAGTGGCCCGGTCTATCGGCGCTTTGTTCGGGTATAGGTGATTTAAATAGGAGAGGTGTTTCAGCCCGACAACTAAATGCTCTCTGCCTGATACACGAAAAAATCGAAAAAATTTATTAGAATGTATTGTCTGGTCTTTAAGACGTATGACCTGGAGGTTGCATAAAACATATACGTTAACGGATGCGAGCAGATCTTTGACAATAGTTTTTAATCTTATGCTGCTAAGAAACATTCTGATTTGAGTATAGTAAACTGTATATCCAAAAAATTTGGTAATATCTCGAAAATAGGGTAATATCAGGGGGAGGTAATAGTAGTAATTGACCCCTGGTTTACAGGGTGTTTTTAGGTGATTTCTTATGGCGGCTGCTACCCAGACCCTCCCTGATTTTCGCTATAGTCCTGTGGTTGACCAGGTTGGCGTAGCTGACAGGATTGCGCGTGTTACTGCGCGTAGTATTAAGAAGGAGTCTAAGATAGAAGCGCTGAAACTGGCGCTTAGTATGCTTGATCTTACGACTCTGGACGCTAAGGATACAGCCGGCAAGGTCAGGCAACTCTGCTATAAGGCCCGCCATCTGCACGATGATTTACCGGATCTGCCCACTGTTGCAGCAGTTTGTGTTTATCCCAATATGGTGTCGGTTGCCAAAAAGGCCCTTGAGGGCAGCACTGTAAAGGTGGCCTCAGTGGCTACAGCTTTCCCAACCGGAATGACTTCTCTCGATATTAAGTTGGAAGAGACCCGCAGGGTAGTATCTGAGGGGGCTGATGAGGTTGACATGGTTATTTCACGCGGGCGCTTTTTTGCCGGTGATTATAATTATGTCTTCGATGAAATAGCTGCAGTTAAGGAGGCCTGCGGTCAGGCGCACCTTAAGGTAATCCTGGAGACAGGTGAGCTTGAAACCTATGATAACGTAAGACGGGCAAGTGAAATTGCAATGTACGCCGGTGCGGATTTCATTAAGACTTCAACCGGGAAAGTGAAGCCGGCTGCAACGCTTGAAGTTACGCTGGTAATGCTTGAAGCGATTCGTGACTACTATTATCAGACCGGCAGAATGGTGGGCATGAAGCCGGCTGGAGGGATCTCAAACGCCAAGCTGGCTATTCAGTATCTGGTGCTTCTTAAAGAGACTCTGGGAGAGGCCTGGATGACACCGCAGTATTTCCGCTTTGGAGCAAGTTCTCTGGCAAATGATCTTTTAATGCAGATTGTAAAGCAGAAGACCGGCATCTACCAGTCAATTGATTACTTCTCAAAGGACTGACATGGAAAGAAGAATAGAATTTAATACCAGCTGGCAGTATTCACCTGCACCTGAAAGTACGGATCATATTGTTCTGAGTAAGCGCTATGATAATTTTATAGGTGGGGCATTTGTGCCACCGGCTTCAGGCAAATATTTTGATACTATTAATCCTGCAACAGAAGAAAAGCTTTCTGAGGTGGCGCTCTCTGATGAAGCCGATGTTAATCGCGCAGTAGAAAGTGCAAGAGAGGCTTTTAATCGTTACTGGTCAAAATGCTTACCGGCTGAGCGCGGTAAGTATCTGTACAGGATTGCGCGCCTGATTCAGGAGCGTGCCCGTGAGTTTGCAGTAATAGAATCTCTTGATGGAGGCAAACCGATTCGTGAATCGCGCACGGTAGATATTCCACTTGTAGCAGCGCATTTTTTCTATTACGCCGGCTGGGCCGATAAGCTCGAATACGCCTTTCCGAACCGCAGAGTCAGTCCACTCGGTGTGGCCGGGCAGATTATTCCGTGGAATTTTCCACTGCTTATGGCCGCCTGGAAGATAGCGCCGGCTCTGGCCTGTGGTAACACAGTGGTATTAAAGCCGGCAGAAACTACACCGCTTACAGCTCTTAAGCTGGCCGAGCTTATTCAGGAGGCAGATCTTCCTCCAGGTGTTGTTAATATTATTACCGGAGCCGGAGAGACAGGGCAGGCTCTGGTTAGGCATCCTGATGTAGATAAGATAGCCTTTACCGGTTCAACGGAAGTAGGGCGCATAATTCAAAAAGAACTGGCAGGCACAAACAAAAAATACACGCTTGAGCTTGGTGGCAAGGCTGCCAATATTATCTTCGAGGATGCAGCGCTCGATCAGGCTGTTGAAGGCATTATTAACGGAATATTTTTTAACCAGGGTCATGTATGCTGCGCCGGGTCGCGTCTCTTTGTGCAGGAGTCTGTAGCCGATACGGTTATCCGTAAGTTAAAAGATCGCATGGAGAGCCTGATAGTCGGAAATCCGCTCGATAAAAACACTGATATCGGAGCAATTAATTCCAGGCAACAGCTTGATACAATTAACAGTTATATTGAAATTGGCCAGAAAGAGGGGGCTGAACTTTATCAGACTTCCTGTCCGCTGCCTGAGCGTGGCTACTGGTGTCGGCCGACCCTGTTTTTAAATGCTTCGCAGTCTCACAGGATTGTGCAGGAAGAGATCTTTGGTCCTGTGCTTGCCGTGCAGACGTTCAGGACTGCTGAAGAGGCGATTGAAAAGGCTAATAATACCCCCTATGGACTTTCCGGTGGTGTCTGGAGTGATAAGGGTGCCAAGGTTTTTAAGATAACAAGTAAAATCCGCTCCGGGGTTGTCTGGGCCAACACATATAACAAGTTTGATCCTACTGCTCCTTTTGGTGGTTACAAGGAGAGTGGAGTGGGGCGTGAAGGCGGCCTGCACGGGCTTCTGCCGTATGTAAATTTAGCGTGAGTATAAGCTATGTCAAAAGCAAGAAAGATCGCAAAAAACGATAGCCTTGAGCTGATAAGTGCTGCTCAGAATAAAGCTGAAGATAAACGGCTGGAGGTTTTAAAAACCTATAAGCTGTATATAGGGGGTGCGTTTCCACGCACAGAATCCGGGCGCTACTGGAAGCTTAAAACTCCGGCCGGTAAGGTAATAGCAAATGTTTCGCGTGCATCCAGGAAAGATTTTAGAAATGCGGTGGTGGCTGCCCGCAGGGCCTTTTCGGGCTGGGCAGCAAAGACTGCTTATAACCGCGGGCAGATACTTTATCGTATGGCGGAGATGCTTGAGGGAAGGCGCGAGCAGTTTATCTCAGAGCTTGTTTTACAGGGCTCAAATGAAAATGAGGCTGTACGTGAGGTAAATGCAGCAATAGATCGGCTGGTGTATTATGCCGGCTGGGCTGATAAGTATCAGCAGGTTTTTAGTGCGGTCAATCCGGTACAGTCGTCGCATTTTAATTTTTCACTGCCCGAGCCTATGGGAGTTGTGGCGGTAATTGCCCCTGAGAGCCACGGGTTGCTTGGCCTTGTATCGTGCATTGCTCCTGTAATTGTTGGAGGCAATTCCTGTGTAGTGCTTTCAAGTGAAAAGCAGCCGCTTTCGTCGATAACTTTTGCTGAGCTGATGGAATCTTCTGATGTCCCGGCCGGAGCAATTAATATTCTGACCGGCTTTCGTGAGGAATTACTTGAGCATTTTTCCTCTCACATGGATGTAAATGCTGTGGTATCATCAGATCTTGAAAGTGCTGAGCTTAAAGAAGTACAGAGTAGTGCCGTCAGTAACCTTAAGCGTGTGATAAATCTTAAAATAAAGGATTGGTTTTCTGATGAAGCTCAAAATCCCTACCTTATTATGGAAACCCAGGAGATTAAGACTACCTGGCATCCTATTGGTCTTTAGTCTCTTACTGGGCTGTCAGAGCTCTGCTCCGGCGGCAAAGAAGAGTGAAACGCAGCACAAAAAAGGAGTCCTGGCTGATTACGTTGAAACTCCGCTTGAAAGAGCTCATGGAGCAGAAAAGAGGCTTAATGCCCATGACCAGGCTGTAAAGAAACAGGCTGAGGGCTTATTTGAGGAGTAGTTCCAGGTTGATTACCTGCCGGCGGTAGTCGCGGTTGATCTTGGATTGCAGGAGAACTCTTTGCGTGTATGGTTACAGATCTATTCTCTCTTCAATCAACAGCACCGGAATATCGTCTACAATCGGGTAGAGAGCTTTTTTATCCTGACGGATCAGACCTCCGCTAAAACTGTTCTTTACTGTGTCCCCTGAGTGATTTTTCAGCTCGCCTTTTTCAATTTTTTCATTTAATTCCCGGATCAGCTGTTCTTCTGCAATTTCCAGCGGCTGGTGCGATTCGGGGCAGACCAGTATCTCAAGCAGCTCACTATCAATTTTCATGTTTATTACCCGAGTTTTTATTAGCCTCTGATATTAGATAACAACTCACCGGCTCTTTCAAGCTTTTCATCCGGCACGGCAAAACAAAAGCGCATAAATCTGCTCTTTTCCGGGTCACCTTTAACTTCCAGCCCCAGAAAATCGCTGGCCGGTACAGCGCCGACATGTGCTGTCTCAATCATCTTAAGTACTGCGTCTTCAGAACTCATGCCGGGAAAAGCATCACTTGAATCAGCAAAGATGTAATAGGCACCCTGAGGCTCTATAAATTTAAAGCCGGCATCTTTAAGCCCGCTTGCGAGTATCTCCCGCTTTCTTAGAAGATCGGCGTTAAGCTTGCAGTAATATTCATCTCCAAGCCCGATAATTCCGGTTGCCACTGCATGCTGAAAGGGTGTTGGAGCGCAGACAAACGCTCTATCCGAAACCGTGCGAAGATAAGGCAGCACTTTTTGAGGCGCTGTTAAATAGCCAATCCGCCAGCCGGTAATTGCAAAGGTCTTGGAGTATGACCCGACAGTGATTGTTATATCCGCAAGCTCCGGCAAGCTGGCCGGCGAGATGTGGTTGTGTCCATCGTATGTCATGTATTCATAGACTTCATCACTTACAATGAACGCCCCTGCTTTGCGGCAGCATTCGCCGATAAAGAGCAGTTCGTTGCGGCTGTATACTTTTCCGGTGGGATTATTGGGGGTGTTTATAAGTACGAATTTAGTTCTGTCCGAAAACGCGGCCTGAAGTTCTTCAAAGTTAAAATTCCACTCAGGCGGCTTAAGCGAAACGTATTTTATTTCAGCTTTACTGTGGACAAGCGTGTTATGATGATACGGATAAAAGGGCTTAAAGCTTATTACTTCGTCTCCCGCTTCAAGAAAAGCCTGGGCGAGCGCTTCAAACGCTCCGGTTGAGCCGGGTGTAATTAAAACATCATCTGTATGAACTTTTATCCCATTGAAAGCTCTTAGCTTTTGCGCTATCGCCTCGCGGAGCCCGGCGATTCCCTGAGCGGGACAGTAGCGGTTAAGGCCTTTTTTTATAGCCTCAACTGCTGCCTGCTGTACAACTTCTGGCACAGGCATTTCGCATATACCCTGGCCCAGGTTTATCCCGTCTACCTCGGCAACTCTAAGTGAAACTTCCCTCAGAGCAGGGGGGACGCAGTGTATATGAGCTCTTAAGTGACTTTTCATAAGCGTTTTACGGATAACAGCAGAATTTATTAATCGCAGTTTTTTAGAAAGAAGTACAGGGAGAGGGCATGCTGCTATCCGGGTAAACCTTAGCCTGCAGATTCTTAGTAAGCATGTGCGGGCAAGGGTAATGACGTATACGTAAACGATGCCGTAAACGTGTACGTTCACGTCGACGTATACGTCTACGATCTTTAGTCTTTATCGTATTCACAGGCATTCTTTGAGCCATTAGCCTAGCCGGGTACGAGAACCTTATTAACTGATCCAGATCTAATAGAACAGCGTTTGCAGACTATGGC
>RFHI01000074.1 GCA_003696425.1 Candidatus Dadabacteria bacterium
GAATAGTAGCCTGACCTGCAGAAGAACCCCGACTTTCGAGGTAATTTAAAAAATCCTGTTTTGTTACCCGACCACCCTGACCGGAGCCGCTGATTGAATCAAGCTCAGAGAGCGGCACGCCGTGTTTTTCTGCCAGACTTCGTACAAGCGGGGAATAAAAGCGGTTACTGCCAGAATCTGTTCGTGGCGGAGCAACTGATGCCGAAGCAGGAGCGGCTCCATTACCCGAGGAAGTTTGTGGAGCTGCTGTTTCGCTGACAGGTTCTGGCTCAGAAGGGGCACTTGCTGGTTCTGATGGCACTGCAGCACCCCCGTCGGTATCAATCACGGCAATTTTCTCTTTAACCGGTACCACATCGCCTTCGTTATAAAGTACTTCAACCAACGTTCCCGAAGCTGGTGCAGGTATTTCGGAATCAACCTTATCAGTAGAGATTTCTAAAATTGTTTCATCCTTTTCTACCGGATCTCCTACATTTTTTAACCATCTTGAAATAGTTGCTTCAGCAATTGATTCACCCATCTGTGGCATAACCATATCAACTTTCATGGCTGTTCTTCCTCAGTAAGATAAAAGTTTACGGGCAGCATCCAGTACGTCTTCATTTTGCGGTAGAACTGCATTCTCAAGAACCGGGGAATGAGGTACCGCTGCAGCATACTTCATGCCGACCCGCTTAACCGGGGCGTCAAGGTGCTCAAAGCAGCAGTCTGCTACCTTTGCAGCAATTTCAGCCCCAAAACCCATAAATTCGACGTCTTCGTGTGCAATTAAAAGCCTGTTTGTCTTCTCTACGCTCTGGCAAATTGTATCCAGATCAAGCGGCACTATAGTTCTAATATCTATTACTTCAATTTGATAGCCCTCCTTTTCAAGGGCTGCCGCGGCCAGAAGGCTCTTATTAACCAGTGCCCCCCAGCTTACAATTGTAGCGTCTGTACCGCTTCGTACTATTCTGGCTTTTCCAAGCGGTACGAGATGATCGCTGTCTCCCTCGGGAGATTTGGCATAAACCTGACGATAAAGGCCCTTGTGCTCCAAAAAAAGTACGGGATTTTCCGAGCGAATTGCTGCTTTAAGCAGGCCCTTGGCATCGCCGGCATTGGAAGGCATTACAACATAAAGGCCTGGAAAATGAGCAAAAGTTCCCTCAATGCACTGTGAGTGATAACAGGCCCCGTGAATATAGCCTCCTACGGCAATTCTAATCACAGCCGGACAAGAGAAATCACCGCCCGAGCGGTAATGCATCATTGCCAGCTCGTTTCGAAGCTGCATCATACCGGTCCAGCAATAGTCACCAAACTGAATTTCTGCTACCGGCTTAAGACCGATAGTGGCCATACCAACTGAGACGCCCACGATCGAACTTTCTGCCAGGGGAGCATTAAAGACCCTGTCATTTCCAAAAGCATCAGTAAGGCCGGCAGTAACGGTAAAGACGCCGCCTTTGCCGTGAGCAACATCCTGTCCGAAGATGTACATGTCAGGATTGCGCTCCATCTCTTCCCTGAGGGCATGATTTAAGGCATCAACCATATAAACTTCTTCACCCACGGGAGCAGACTCTTCAAAAGAAAGAGCCGGATCGCTTTCAACAACTGTATTCTTAAGGGCATCTGCCGGATCGGGCTCAGGTTGTGCTTCAGCCCATTCAGCGGCTGCGTCAATTGCAGCTTTAACGCTGCTTTCAAGTTCTAATAGTTCTTCTTCAGTAGCTATTTTTTTCTTAATAATATGGTTTTTAAGTTTTGTAATCGGATCGCGTTCTTTCTCTTTTTCTATGTCTTCCGGAGAGCGGTATTTTAAATGATTGTCTGAAATGGAATGGCTCTGAAGGCGCGGCACGTGTGCCTCAATCAGTGCAGGTCCTTCACCGGCGCGGGCGCGGCTGTAGGCTTCAGCAACGGCCTCATAAGACTCAAAGTAATCAGTGCCGTCAATTGAGTAGCGTTTCAGGTTCTTGTAGCCGGCAGCAATGTCATAGACATTTCCTGCCAGCTGCTCTTTAATAGGGACTGAAATTGCATACTTATTGTTTTGTATAACAAAAATAACCGGCAGTTTTTCTCGCGAGGCCCAGTTTAGGGCTTCATGAAAATCTCCCTGGCTGCAGGTGCCTTCACCAGCCGATACATATACTGCCTGATCAAGCCCCTGACGCTTGAGACCGAGGGCGCATCCTACCGCCTGAAGGAACTGAGTTCCGGTAGGTGAGCTCTGGTTTACTATTCTAAGCTCTTTGTGGCCGTAGTGCATCGGCATCTGTCGGCCGTGCGAGTTAGGATCATCCTGCCGGTTCATAGCGTTAAGCATAAACTCTTCGTTGGTCATACCCAGCGTGGCGCAAAGGGCCATGTCGCGATAATAAGGGTAAAACCAGTCCACGCCAGCGCGCATAATATTGCCGGTTGCAACCTGAACTGCTTCGTGCCCTGCTACACCAATTTGAAAGTGGCATTTGTTCTGCTTGTACAGCACGATGGTTTTCTGGTCTACCAGCCGCGCCCGCAGCATTTCATGGTAGGCACGCAGGATCTGTTCGGCGTCAATAGCTGATGACCTGGTTTTTTTAACTGATGTC
>RFHI01000075.1 GCA_003696425.1 Candidatus Dadabacteria bacterium
GTAATAATGCCTGCAAATAATATCGAATCAGCCTGTAAATTCTACTGGCTCCAATGAACCTGTAAGCAGAGCTGTTTTGGATAAAAAGAAAAATTTCACGGCGTTTTTTAGCCTCACGGTCGGAAACACCCGGAATTCCATACCAGCTCTGGAAAGATGAGTCATTAAACCAGGCACATACTGTCACTACGTCAGGTTTGTATTTTAAAACTACTTTTTTGAGTGAATCGATAATCTGTATAATGCCATATCCTGCAACTCCAGTATTTAATACTTCAAACTTATATTCTGGTCGGCGACGATCAAGCAATCTTTGTAAATAGGCGCTATAGGTCATGGAACCAGACACCATCGGAACACCATAAGTGCTTGACCCTCCCATTGTTACTACCCGAATGAATTTTTTTCCTCCACAGTCTCCACAGGGCCGCCGGCCGCGAAAGCCGAGTTTGGAAAGCTGCTCAATGCCCCGATCTGCTCTTACCAGTACCGGGAATTGCCGTATCTGCGGAGTCCAATATTCTAGGGGTATGCTACGCAGAAACACTTCGACATTAAGAATTAACGCGACAAAGGCAACAAAAGATAATAGCCCACTCCCTTTAAAAATATCGCCTTTAAACGTAATAATTCCATTTAGTAGTGTGCTGATTAACACAAACGCTGCCGCCAGATAAACTGCTGGAGTAATAACCTGAGCTAACGAAAAGATGTTAAACGCTAAAACAAACAGCAACAACAAAAACCAGCTGATCTTTGTTAAACGCTGATACTTATCAAAAAAACTTAAAAAAGTTGGAAGAAAAAAAATTATAATCAGTAAATAGGCTGCTAATAACACCGCAGCCGGCAACTGATCAACTAAAACTTTTTCACTGAGCGGAAGCGGCACAAAAAGCAAACCCACAGGAAGCAGCAATAAAACAGCGACTATAATAATATTAATTGCTCTCTTGAACATTTATCTCAGTTAATCTGGTCAGCTGCCCCCTGTACAACCCGGAATATTTAACCCGCTTTATCTTTCCTGAATTTACTGTAAAACCGCCTATCTCCAGGCGATCAATTTTCAAAGGGTGCCATCCGGTTGTAAGAGAAATCAGGCCTGAATTCAAATCTTTGCCCTCAATCGATCCCACTGGCTGCTCATTAAGAAACAGCGTTGCTTCGTTGCTACTGATTAACAATTTGGCTCTATATTTTTTACCGGTTTCAAGTTGCGGTAAAACCAGTTTCCTAATAAGTACATAATTCATCCCAATCCGGTAATAAAATCCGGCTGTAAAATCTGTAAAAGCCGAAAGACGCACCAAATACCCTTCCTCTCTATCAATCAAAGATAATTTATCTGGTCGTCTGTATTTTCCGGCAAAGGATATATCCAAAACAGGATCATAAAAATGTGGAGCTTTGAACTCTTTCTGTTTTTCAAGGCGCTTGAATTTAAAGTTCACTACAATGCTTTCTGCTTGAAAATCTTTTAATGCTGAAGCCCTTAAATAATAGGGCCGCATGGGAACTATAGTTCTGTTGTCAGTACGATCGAAATTTCTGATAGCCCATACGGCTGGATCAAGCGGAGCAAAACGAAGGCCATATTTTTTAATTTTCCAGCGTTCCCTGCGATTTAATTCAGAAAAAGGCTTTTGATAGAGCTGAAGATATGAAGGGGCGGTAAGAAAATCGCGTTCTTCTGCTGCAGCACACAGAGGCACTAGCACGGCCGATAAAATCATTAGGTACAAACAGCCCGCTTTAATTATTTGCGACATACCACTAACTACCTTTACAAGTTGATAAGCCAGTATAACTATCATTGAATGCTTGGCTATAGAGTATAATAGATTGTGAATACAACTTTTTTTACCTGAGGCAAATTTAGGGACAAAATCTATTGTTCATCTTTATATTTATGGTCTTAAGATTGCAGAATCATTTATAAATAATCTGAGACCGGGGCAAAAGGTAAACTCCGCAAAAGTATCTGATGGTAGTAAAACTATCAGTAACAAAACTGAACAAACATCCCTGTTAAAAGCATTTCTTAACCTGGCGATAAGCAACTAAGGCTTTCAATGGTCTCTCCCTTTACATTTAAATTGCAACTCGTAGCCTGCGCTGATATGCAGGGCCCGGTAGCTTCTCCAAGTACAACAACTGCTCCGGCTGACTGAAGTCCCTGGACCATTCCCTGTGGGGCAAAGCCTCTTACGCGGTATGTAAACCCCTTAAGCGTGCGCCTAATTTTGATACTTTTTACCCCGCCTGAGCTTATTGTACAGGCGCGATCCAAAAAGCCACTCTTATTCTGATAAAGCCACTTTCTCTTACGTCTAAGTTTACGCCAGCCGTCCCGCTTACTGCATTTATCAGCCCGCTTTAAAGCTGAGAGAATTACAATTTCAGATGGATCTTTCGACCCAAATTGTACTCTGAGCATTACCCCATCCCTTTGCGGGGCTATTCTTGAAATCGGCGAAGAATTAAGCTTGACCTCCCCTTTAAGTTCATAAAATATAAACCCCGGCCGTTTCTTGGATCTAACACCCTTTACCTGAAAATTACTATTATCCTGACAGAGCTCAACAAAGTCGGTATCAACGTTATTATTATAATTAGTTTCATTAATTATATTTGCGTAATTGAGTTCTGCCCGCAGCATATAGCGTCCCGGCGGTAAATCGGTAGCATCGACATACTGGCAACCCAGATCGCTCTTGTAAATATCAGTACAACCGGCGGTTAATCCCTGGAAGCCACAGTTAAACTTCGGATGATCACATAACGAGTCAGTAATACAAAACCCCTGTTTTCTTGATACCGCCACCGGTGGTCTATTCCTGGGTTTATGATACAAACCGTAACGTGCAAACGTAAGAAAATGTCCGTGATTATGGCCATCTGCTCCACTGCACTGGTATAACGGATTAACACAGAGGCCGTCCGGGTTTTTTGAACAATCCGGGCAGCCGGGATTCCCAACAACAAGATCACGATCGCCTATGTTTGTCGCTAAAAGCGAAAACCTTACCAGTGTCCGGCCGTTTTCAGCAGCAGCGCAGTGTTCAGCTACATCTGCTGCAGACACAGTCTGATCATACAACACCACGGGATCGGCTATCTGAGGTACCAGATCAGCTCCAGATTCAGCCAAAATATTGGTAGCTAAACATAAAAACAGGGACAGGCATGCAATTCTGATCATAACTAAACTACAACAAAAATATTTTACTTCTCTGCTGCGGAATTGCCGTATTTTATATTGTTAACGGTTCTTATACAAATAAACTCTTTCGGCTCTGCTTCAGAGATTTATAGCTGACTGCGGCACCCAGCCACTAAAAAGCCTTAAATGATTGACATTTATCGTGGGCCAGTTTTAATTTAGTATAATGGAAATCAGCAGCCGTGCCGGACAGCTATCAACATACCCAATTGCCGATTTAATTGCCCGCAAAAACAGTCTAAGAGAGCAGGGAGTGCGAATCTTTGATTTCGGCCCTGGAGATCCTTTAGATCCACTCCCGGATATTATCCGGCAGACTGTAGCGAATCTTACCGTTAAGCACTCAAATTATCCTGCAGCCGAAGGAACTTTCAGTCTAAGAAAAATAATTTCCGAATACATATATCGACGTTTTTCTAAAACCAGAATCAATCCAGAAACACAAATTATTGTAAGCTCGGGATCAAAAGAAGCTATTTTCAACCTTCCGGGGTTATTAATCGATTCCGCCAGCAAACGCAGAAAGGTTATCGGACCCATACCGGGTTATCCGGTCTACAGTAAAGGAACCTTAATGGCTGGTGGTGAATTTTACGGCATACAGCTATTGAAAGAGAACCATTATCTGTATTCACTCGCGGACATACCGGAGAACATTCTCAATCAAACTGCCATTGCCTGGTTAAACTATCCGCATAATCCAACCGGTGCGGGCTGCTCTCTGGAGTATTTAAAGGAGCAGTATAATCTTGCACAAAAATACGGAATTTTACTGTGTTCAGATGAGTGCTATTGCGATCTTTATGTGGATCAAAAACCCCATTCCTTACTCGAAGTTTCAGACCAGGGGGTACTTGCATTTCATAGTCTCTCTAAACGAAGCGGGATGACCGGATTTCGCTCCGGCTTTGTGGCAGGTGATAAAAAGTTACTCGCTCACTATGCCCGCTATAGAAATACAACCGGCACAGCGCCCTCGGAGGTGGTGCAAACGATATCTGAAACTGCCTGGAGCGATGACAATCATGTTAATGAAAGACTAAAGATTCTAACAGAAAAAAGGGCTGTTCTGATGGATTTGTTCAGTGATCTTAAGCTTGATGTTTATTCTTCAGTTAATGCCCTTTATTTATGGGTAAACACACCCGATGGAATTAGCGCCCTTGATTACATGGAAAAGCTGTTGCCACACGGAATAGTGATTACCCCGGGCGCCTTTTTCGACGCCGGCTACGATGACTGCTTTAGAGTCTCACTCTCACCCCTGCTGGAAGATTGCAGGGACGCTGTTGATGTTTGGAGAAAAGTGCATAAAAATCTCTAAAATCGCAAGCGCGTTGGCCCAGCCGATTGCTTAGCATCCCCGATATTAGTTTACAGAGATAGTAGCTCTCAGAATGATTGAGAATATCAAGAGTTACCTGCTTAGATGGATATCGCGTTGGCGAATTTTATACTTTAGTCCTCTTAACTAATAATCACTTATAGGTATCTAGATATGTAGACTTTATCTAGCCATTGACACAGCAGCGGGCTATTTCTTTACTTCACCACACTGCGCCCGATGCCTTAAATAATGATCCATAATTACCAGTGCAGCCATTGCATCTACTATTGGCACTGCTCGCGGCAATACACAGGGATCATGACGACCTGAGGCTTCCAGTATAACAGGTTTTTTTTGACGATTAACCGTATGTTGTTTTTTACGAATAGTAGCAACAGGCTTAATGGCCACCCTAAAAAGAATATCCTCGCCGGTGGTAATGCCGCCAAGCGTACCGCCAGCATTATTAGTTTCGGTGCGAATATGCCCTTTGTCATCTAAAACAAAACTGTCATTATGCTGACTGCCCTTCATGCCGACACAACTAAAACCACTTCCTATTTCGAAGCCTTTGACCGCATTTATGCTCATCATCGCTTTTCCAAGATCTGCAGGGATCTTGTCAAAAACAGGCTCACCCAGCCCTGCTGGAGGATTACGTACAATGCCCCTGATAATACCACCCAAAGAATCACCTTCATCACGGGCCTTTTCAATCAGCTCAATCATCCTGGCTGCACTATTAGAATCAGGGCAGCGCACAATGTTTGCTTCAATCTGCTGCAGTGTTACCGTTGCATCATCGACCCTTGCAGTTACATTATTCACTGTTTCCACATAGCTTAAAAACTCTGTGCCAAATCTTTCACTTAAATATTTTTTAGCTATAGCACCGGCAGCAACTCGTGCCAGCGTTTCACGCGCAGATGCTCTGCCGCTTCCACGCCAGTCACGCCTGCCGTATTTAAGCTCATAGGTATAATCAGCATGTGAAGGCCGATAGTTTTTACTTAGCTCTTTATAGTCCTCTGGACGGGCATCTTTATTATTAGCGATGATAAGAATCGGAGTCCCAGTCGTTTCTCCTTCAAACACTCCGGACAAAATTCGGATCTGATCCTCTTCTTTTCTCGGGGTAGTAATTTCACTCTGCCCCGGTTTGCGCCGATCGAGATCAGGCTGAATATCACTCTCGGAGAGCTTAAGCCCCGGCGGGCAGCCATCAACTACAGCACCGAGGCAACCACCATGGGATTCACCAAAAGTTGTAACTCTAAAAAGGGTTCCAAAAGTATTTCCCGCCATTTGATATTACTTTAAAATAGAAAATATAGTCTTGAGCTGATCCATGTTAAGTTGGCCTTTCGCCGTTGCAAAAGCCTGATTAACAGGCGCATAAATCAAAAAATTTCCCCATAGTGTCCCAAAAACACGGGTTATCTTACCATGTTCCCCCATCCCGAGAAC
>RFHI01000076.1 GCA_003696425.1 Candidatus Dadabacteria bacterium
AATATATTCCACTCCCTGTTATAGCTTTCTTATTACTCTTGTCAGGCTGTGCCGATACTTTTGACAGGATTCGCGAGACCTATGTAACCCGCTCTGAGGGTGAACATACAGGATTAATTCCCCCGCAGCACGAAGAGAATGTTCGCCAGCCTATGGAAGTTATCAGCCGTATGCCATGGGAACAGTGGCCGCTCGGGGCTGATCTTAATGGAAATCCGTTCAGAAATAAGGATTTGATAGCAGGAGATGAGTATTTACGGCGTGGCATGTATAGCGCAGCTTTAAAGACCTTCCTAAAGATTCCGGTCTCAGCTCTTTCGCCTCTCGAAGAGGAAGCGCTGGTTATGAGAATAGCAAGCACGCAGCTTGCAGTTGATCAGCCTGCCGATGCTCTTGAAACTCTGAGTTCGTATTTTCGCAAGAAAGGCCTTTCGGTAGATCAGGTTGATATGCGCTTCTCGCTGGTTTTTGCTTATGCCTACGGGCGGCTTGGTGAGATTAACCAGAGCCTGGCCTGGTTCTCCCGTGTCCACAGGCTCTCGGGTGGGCGTGGCGGTATGCAGGAAGCAGCAGCCAAAGGTGTAAGAATGCTGCTGCGATCTCTTCCGGAAGGTAAGTTTTATGCGCTTGCTCCACAGTGGGCAAACGATTCTTTCGTAAGAGCCTCAATTGGCCAGGAGTCGCGTAGAAGAGCCAGTACGGGTACTGATCGCTTTGCAGGTAATAGACGCATTGGACGTTTCTGGGAAGAGCGTCCGGATAGAATAGTTACTCAGACCGGCGTTGTAACAGCTCCGGGCGGCAAGTACAGAGTAGGTGTGCTGCTTCCGCTTAGTGGTCGCTATGGACCACTCGGGCAGAGCCTTAAAAACGGACTTGAGCTGGCTGTAAAGAGTCAGGATGGGGGAGAATTTGTTGAGCTTATATACCGTGATACAGCCGGCGATTCGCTGCAGGCCACAATCAAAGCGCGTGAACTTATAGCGGTAGAGGGTGTGAATTTGATTGTTGGACCGCTGTTATCCGATGCTGCTTCGGCTGTAAGTGGAATTGTTCGTCAGGAAGGTGTGCTGCAAATCGCTTTTTCAAAGCGGGAATCTTTCTTTACCGGAAATGGCGTCTACCGGCTGGCTCCTACTGTTAAAAGTCAGGTCTATTCGCTGGTGGAAAGATGCTACAAAACACTTGGACTCAGGCGTTATGCAGTCATTTATCCGGATGATTTTTCAGGTAACCAGTACGCTGCAGAATTTAAAGGCAGGCTTGAAGACCTCGGCCTTGAGCTTGTTTATGAGCGCGCTTATCCGCCTGGGGACAGTGCTGCTCTGGCTGAAATCTCAAGTGAACTGGAGGCTGAGCGGGTAGATGCAGTCTTTCTTCCCGATAATTTAAGAATAGCTGCCCAGTTTGCCGGCAATATGAGCAGCGCCTTTAGAAGTCGGGTGAAGTTACTTGGTCCGGCAAGCTGGAACAATCGCGCCGAGCTGCTGCATTCCCGCACTGTTTTAGACGGTGTTTTGTTTGTAAGCCCGTTTTTTTCTGAAAGCTCCCGTGAAATTGTATCGCGCTTTAATGCAGCTTACCGGGCGCGTTACAAGAAGGCACCAGACTTTCTGGCTGCTCAGGGCTTTGATGCTGGCACTATGCTGGCTGCGGCCCTTAAGAGACAGCATAGTGAAGGAGTGCCGTTTGTTGAAGCTTTTAACTCAATCGATCTTTACCGTGGCCTTACAGGTGAGATTAGCATAGCAGGTGATGGTGAAATCCAAAGAAACTTTAAAGTGGTAAAATTAATGGCTGGCAAGCTGGTTGAGTTAAGTAGCGTCGGAACTACACCATCCTTTATTTATCGCGGTAATGTACCGCTTGATCAAAAATCCCGGCAGACTCCAGATAGTTTGGTCCGAAAGCAAAGAGAAACTAATGGTTCAGATTATATTGGAGGTGCGCTGTACTGATTTTAATCAGGCCTGAGCGGCTTGAATAGGGAGTGCTATGGCAAAGAAAAAAAAGATCGCAGAGAAAGAAGAACCACAAATTAGCGAAGATCAGGAACTGATAGTTATTCCGGATAAACTACCTGTTCTGCCCGGTCGGGATATTGTTCCGTTCCCAGGTGTAATGATGTCACTCTACGTAGCCAGGCCAGCCAGCGTCAAAGCTATTGAAAAAGCTGTAGAGGAGTTTAATGGCCTGATTCTAATTGCAGCCCAAAAAGATGCTGCTATTGAAGAGCCAGGTGCCAGGGATATTTATAAGGTGGGGGTAATTGCCACTGTAGTTCGCGATCTTAAGCTTACTGATGGCAGACATAAGGTGCTGCTGCAGGGGCTTATGCGTGCGCGTGCCGAAGGATATAAATTGACTTCCGGGTATATGTCAGCCTCCGTTGATGCCGTTTCAGCCGATGAATTTACAGAGCTTAGTGCCGAGCAGGAGGTTATAGTAAACCGTATCAGGGAAAACCTGCAGCTTCTGGTAGAACATGAGCATTTACCGGAGGAGCTTTTGCTTGTTACCGAGGAGATCGAAGATATCTCTTCGCTTTGTGACGTAATAGTTGCTCATTATAAACTTGATACTGCGGTAGCACAGTCAGTTCTTGAGGAGGAGGATCCGGGGGAGCGCCTTAAGATTACCGACAAGATAGTAACCGACGATCTTAACCGTTTTCTGATAGCTGAAGAGATTCGCGATAGAACAAACGATGAAATTGCAAAAGGTCAGCGGGATTATTATTTGCGTGAACAGGTAAAACAACTTCAAAAAGAGCTTGGTGAAGATAGCTCAGGAGAAGAAGATCTTTCAGAGCTAAAGCAGGCGTTGGAAAAGAAAAAGCTTCCTGATTATGCTGCAAAGGAGGCTAACAAGCAGCTTAAACGGCTTGAACGCATGCAGCCGGAGTCCAGTGAATATGCCCTGCTAAGAACTTATCTTGAATGGATTGTTGAGCTGCCCTGGAAGACAAAGACCAGAGACAGGCTTGATATAGGAAGAGCCAAGGAGATTCTGGAGGCCGATCACTACGGCCTTGAGAAGGTAAAAGAAAGAATCATTGAGTACCTGAGTGTAAGAAAACTTAATAAGAACACGAAGGGGCCAATTCTCTGCTTTGTAGGTCCACCAGGGGTGGGTAAAACCTCGCTTGGACAGTCAATTGCCAGAGCTTTAAATCGTAAATTTTTCAGAATGTCACTCGGTGGCGTGCGTGATGAGGCTGAAATTCGGGGCCATCGGCGGACATATGTTGGTGCGCTGCCAGGTCGCATTATTCAGGGCATAAAACAGGCCGGCAGCAATAACCCGGTGTTTGTGCTTGATGAACTTGATAAGGTCGGCTCAGACTTTAGAGGTGACCCGGCCTCGGCGCTACTGGAAGTTCTCGACCCGCAGCAGAATAAAGAGTTTACTGATCTATATTTGAACGTACCCTTTGATCTCTCCAGTGTAATTTTTGTAGCCACTGCGAACACAACAGATACAATTCCGGATGCGCTGCTTGACCGGCTTGAGATTATACACATAAGCGGCTACACCACTGAGGAAAAACTTAAAATAGCCGAAAAAT
>RFHI01000077.1 GCA_003696425.1 Candidatus Dadabacteria bacterium
CTGCAGGAGCAGAGAGGCCTTTTACGATCACACTGTTCCGGTCAGCAAAGACTTTCTTTACTTTTTTGATTCGAAGCGTATTGTCTTCGTCTACCAGCCAGACACTATCCTGATCGCGGAAAGCCTTTAAAGGGATCTGATAGACGTCGTTTAATTTAATACCTGTAATTTGCACCTGCACAAAAGAGCCAAGCAGCAACCCTGCTTGAGCCAGATTATTTCCGCTCTTTATAGGAATGCCTACCAGAACCCTGGCCATTTTCCCCGAAGGTTCAAGATCACCCAATACCCTGATAAAACGGGCAGGAATTGCATCTTTGTGTTCCCCCGCAATAATCGGTATTACCTTAACATTTCCAGGATGTTGAAAGTCGAGTAAGCTGAGATCTTTTACCGGCACACTGGCTTCAACCCGCAACTCATCAAGTGCAGCAAGCTCAGCTATTACAACTGCTGGACTAAGATAACTTCCGAGTGCTACATACTTTGAAATAACAAGGGCATCAAAGGGGGCTTTAATTACTGTTCGCTTCAGATCAAGCTCTGCCTTCTTAAGCTGACTTAAGGCGGCATTAACTGCTGCTTTCTTTTCATTAAGCTGTGCTGTGCGAAGCAGCAGTTCGCGTTTGCCGCGCCGCTTGCCAAGTTCTTCTTTAAGAAGCTTCCAGGCTGCTATAGCCACCTCTCTGCGGCTTTCTTCTTCTTTAAGCGCCACTCTTGCTCTTTCAAGTTCAGCTCTGTTCAGTGCAACCAGCGCCTCGTAGTCACGCGAATCAATTTTTGCTATTACTTCACCCCGCTTTATTACCGCCCCTTTTTCAAAGCGCGGACTCAGCCATATAATTTCTCCGCTTACCTGCGCTTTCAGTTTAAGTTTCTCTCGAGGCTCTATTGTTCCATATCCGTTTATAACTGCCTGTTGGTTAATTCGCTCAAGTCTGATCGCTGTAACCGGAAGCGCTATCTTTTTACTTTTGCCTCTGGCGGGCCGCTCCCGCACTGCAACAAGAATTATAAAAAGCAGCAGACCAGCAACAATAATTTGTAGAGGCCTGCTCGCCAGTAATGTCTTAAATAGCTCTTTAAATTTTATAAAACACTCCTGCATAGCTTACTCACATCAATTTTTATTTTTTCCGGAAGAATCCAAATAATTTTGAAGACCAAATGCCCGGTAAAGCCTGGCACGATTAATTAACAGCGCACTTTTCTGAATCAGATACTGCTCTTTTAAGTGCTGATGGCTGTCATAAGCTAATAAAAGCGGGGCAGAATCAATGACACCGCTACTGTACTCACCTATTCGTTCTTCAAGCGAAGAAGAAGAGTGGTTGAGCTGCTCTTTAAGAAGCTTAAGTTTTTTAAGCTGATTGTTTTCAAAAGATATTAATGTTTCTATCTCCTCCAGAGCCTTAAGAAATTTTTCTGAGTAGTTGTTTATAAAACTGTTTACAATGTATCTTTTGCGCTTGGCTTCGGCACGTCTTTGTCCGCCCTCAAACAAAGGAAAAAAGATACTGCCGCTTGTGTTACGGCGCTCGCGATCAAATAGATCTTCAATAAAAGTTGCATTGAAGCCATAACCAAATGACACCTTTAGTTGCGGAAAGCGTTCTGCCACTGCTGCAGCCAGATCATACTCGGCGGCCTGAAGCTGGTAGCGGGCAGCTTTGAGATCCGGACGATTTTCAATCAAGGCAAGCGGTGTAACACCCGCCGGGAAGGGTGGAAGCTCCGGCAATTCATCTTTAAATGATTTTGCTTTGTAGTGCCCGGGTGTTTTGCCTAAAAGTACTGCCAGCTTAAACAAATTGGCTTTTAAGCTGTTTTTTAATTTTAACACCTCAACTTCCTGCGCTTTAAGCGCCACCTCGCGCTGATGTACATTTGCAGCAGTGTCAATCCCGCCCAGGTAGCGCATCTTTACCAGTCTTGTAAGAAGTTTTTCAACCGACCGTCGGCGCTTTAATACTATCAGCCTGGCGCGCTCTTCGCGTATTTTAATCCAGAGCTCTGTAACATTTCCCGCCAGCAGCAGCGCTGTATTTTCATAATCAGCCTCTGTAGCCTTAAAGCGTTCAAAGGCTGCTGCATGGCGGG
Organism: Candidatus Dadabacteria bacterium; assembly: GCA_003696425.1. Lineage (GTDB taxonomy): Bacteria > Bdellovibrionota_C > UBA2361 > UBA2361 > J046 > J046. The sequence goes on from RFHI01000077.1 coordinate 2,101, forward strand.
CAGCGAGCTTTTTCCAGAGATCAAGTTCAAACGAAAGCTCTCCACCTGCAGAAAACTGGTTAAAGGTAAAAACACCTGGCTGAGCAGCGTTAATAGCACCACGTATTTCAGGATTTTTTAGTCTTATCCTTTCTGCATTTCCATTTACAGTCAGTGCAGGGTATCTCTTCGCACCTGCAACTATACTTAATTCACGGGCAGCTTTAAGCCTTTCCCAGGCAGCTTTAAGTGTAAGATTATCCGAAAACGCATCAGCAACCAGGCCGTTTAATTCGGAGCTCTTAAACTCATGCCACCACGGCCTATTAACAACTTTCCCTCCTTCATATTTTTTTACACTTACAAAAGCTGCTGGAAGTTTAATATCCGGCCTAACAAATTTTCGCACCTGGTGGGGACTGCAGGCCGATAGCAGCATAATTGTGATAAGAACGCACACCGCTCTCATAGTCCGCCCCCCTCTAGCCCTGCTGTGCTGAACGATATCAGCAGTTCAATTACTTCCTGCCTTGAGAGCTTAGAGTTACAACCTGTCGCAAGCGCAAACTTATCAAACGGGAAGAGCACTGACTGCATCATTGCACCGGCGCTAAATACCAGCATTATAAAAACCTGCTCTCGAGAAATATTCGGTAAAGTACGTTCAAACTCGTCAAGAAATATAGAGACCGTTTTTTTTAAGCGGGAAAACATCTCACGGCGAACAGTTTCGTTTGTTTCAGCCTGGGCACGGGCTACAAATCTTACAAAGTGCTCTCCACCTCCGTCCGCCTCGTGAATGAGAGTAATGGCAGGAAGCAGAAAAGCGCGCATGAGATCCCGAACGGGTACGGGTTTATCACCAAGCTGTTTTTTAAGCTCTTTAAGCATCTCAAGCCGCCTGGTGTTTACGGCTGAGATTCTTCGCTTTACTACTGCCTTTATAAGTCCGTCCTTTGAGCCGAAATGGTAATGCGCTGATGCCACGTTAGTGCCGGCTCTGGTGGTAATATCACGCACCGACACTGCACTTATTCCCCGCTCAGAAAAGAGCGCCTCAGCAGCATCAAGCAGTTTTGAAGCAGTGTCCTCAGCCATTTAATCAAACGATTGATTTAAACGTTTGTTTAATTATCGGCCGGATTTTACTCCAAGTCAACCGTTTCTATAACTACTTTAATTTACAGAAGTTACCGTTACTGCTCGCCGCCCTCAGGCTCCCTACAGAGCTCCAGATCCACTTCCAGAAGTCGCTTTAGAGCATAGCGCGCCTCTTCAAGCTGAACTTCAAGTGCATTTACATCGTGTTCAATTTCACTGTATTCATCACTTTCAGGGTCGCTTCCTTCAAGTAACAGTCTGGCACTTTCCAGCATCTGTTCAGTACCCTCTACATCCAGCTCAGCTACTGCAATGGCATCCTGAATATATGGTATAAAATTTTTATAGTATCCGTTAGTGGCAGGATGCGGTGTTACCTCCTGTACCTCCAGGTCAAATGATTCAAGTAGTTCTAAAAATTTTCTTCTCACAGGATTATCCTCATTATCGTCTATAAAATCAGTACTAAAAAGCAGTGTGCCCCTCTTTTTACTCAGTTTTTCAAGCTCACCTTTGACATCATCAATATCGACCCATACCCCTGTATTATCTTCACTCCCAATGATGTATACAACTCCGTCTTCAGGGAGATGCAGGTAAAGCACTTCTGCAGTCTCATTGCTTTTGTCACTTTTTTCTTTTTTGCTGCCCTTTTTAGCCATTCACAAATACAATTCGAAAAAGGACAGGCTTATTATTACCTGTCTACAACTCAAGCTTTAACCTTAAATACTGCTGAAAGTAAATACAAAGTTTGAGATATTGTAATTTAACTGAAACTGCAACAATTCAGGCATATTACATTCGAGCAAAAACTTTAATCCTGCTTTCTGTTCTTATCAGGATTTCGAAACGGCGCTGCAAAAAGAGATATAAGCTCCTGATCCCGTGAGCTGTTGTATTCTTTTAATCCGAATCTGAGCGTCTTCATATTTTCACGGTAGCGGTATGTTCCAAAAATCCGATCCCACCATGAAAAGATGCTGGAATAATTAGAATTGGTCTCAACCATGATATCGCTGTGATGTACCCGATGCATTCTCGGGCTAACTATTACAGAACGTAAAATTTTATCCATATATTCAGGCAAAGCAACATTACTGTGATGAAATAAAATAACTGCTACCAAAACAGCTTCATAAGTAACAAGCTCGGAATATTTTATCCCTATGACTGGTATTATGATCAGGCGCGCGCAGTATGAAAGAATTATTTCGCCGGGATGAAACCTGAGTCCTGTACTGGCATCCATTGCAGGATCGCTATGGTGTACACGGTGAAATCTCCAGAGAAACGGCACAAGATGGTTTATTACGTGCCACGTGTACATCCACAGATCAAAAAGTAAAAAAGCTGCTATAAGGTGTGCAGCTCCCCCTTCGGGTATGGAAGCTAAAATTCCGTGTCCGGATCTATCGCTCCATCTGACAACAGCAACAATCAGTGATGAGAATATTACGCTCCCTATCACACCGTTTATAAGCGCAAGCACAAGGTTTCGCAGATCGTGCAGTATTTTTTCACGTTTTTGGTCAAAAAACGGAAAACTCCATTCCAAAAAGATTAAAAGTGCTAGAAAAAGGACCTCACTGATAAATTTCGGGCTTATGTACATAAATTATTTATTTCATTAAATGGCCTGGGCTGCTAATATCAACTCTTACTATAAGCCATATCTATAAGCTGATAAAAGCCCGGAAGGGAAGCTGCTATGAAAAAAACTCTGCAAGACCTGTCAGTTAAGCTCTATCGTAGGGCCAGCGGCGCTGCCGCCTCAAGTGCCGAGGAGATTATACCTGCTGAAAGCGCCTGGGAGCTCATAAATAACGGGGCCTTTCTGCTGGATGTACGCTCTGAAAAAGAAGTTGCTGAAGGCACTCTTAATGGGGCTGTTAACATCCCGCACGATCAGTTAAGTGAGAGACTGACTGAAATACCGGTAGAAAAAGATCATCCTATTGTAGTGTTTTGTGCTGTCGGAGGCCGCGCTTCAATAGCGCAGGATCTGCTTAAGGAAGCAGGCTTTAAACATGTTCATAATGCAGGCGGATATAAGGATCTGCTGAAATGCCGGCCTGCTGGCGTATAACTCATGGAGTATTTATAAGAAGGTACGGCTATCCGTTTCTTAAAAATCTTATCCACTCCTCTGCTTCACGCCGGATCAGGCATCGGGCAATCTCCCCAGCTTTTTTTATGGCGGGGAAGTCGAGAGGTTTTCCGCAGCCGGCAGTAAGACAGCCTCTTAAAAGATCACCCAGGAATGCCATGCTAATGTTACACCCGGCTGCAACTCTTCATAACACTATACAGACTATGGGTTGGGGCCAGGTTGAGTGAAAGGTTTAAACCATTCTGCCCGTTCGGGCACTAAAGTCAACTAATTAACTAACCACCCCGCATTTACAGGTTGGCTGGAGTCTAGCTCGAACTGAGTTAATGCTCTGCCGGCAGGTTTTATAACTCTAAGGAGGGAATAAGATGAGTGTTTGGAGATTAACTATTCTACACGGAGCAGTTTTTAGTCTGACTATCGGACTTGGCGCGCAGAGTGCGCTGGCCCTTGATAATGTAATTGATGTCACCCAGGTTGGCGAGTCTCACTCTGCCAGCTATAGCCAGACCGGTAGTCACAATACTATGAAAGTGAGCCAGAATGGCGATTCACAGGAGGCCTCTTACCGCCAGCTCGGCGATGGAAACTATATTGAGGCTTCTCAGGGGGGAGCGGGCAATAGAATCAGCCTGCTTCAAAACGGACAGGATAACAAAAGTTATATCGAACAGCTTGAAAGCGATAATTTCGCCTGGAACGGCCAGGTGGGGACAAATAACTATGCAAAAATCTCCCAGTTAAACAGCGCTAACCGGGCTGTATGCATACAGCGCGGCAATGACAACAGGACTACTATTACACAGGAAGGCACCCTCAATACTGCTGAAACCATGCAGGAAGGGGATGTAAATAAAATTGCTATTAGCATGAGCGGGGTAGACTACCGCCTTAAAGCTCACCAGATAGGAGAAGCCAACGAGCTTTCCTATTCTGCAGATGGCATCACTAATAAGGCGAATTTC
>RFHI01000078.1 GCA_003696425.1 Candidatus Dadabacteria bacterium
AAGTTTTATAAATTCAGTAATTATTTCCATTGTGCTACTGGCAACTTATATCACATCTTTTAATGAAATTCTCATGCGGTGCTGATATCCGATAATATCGGTGACCTTATCAAGCTCTTTTTTATCTATTCCGTATTCCTTAGCTACTTCAGCCAGATGTTTTTTATCAACGTATTCATCTATTACCAGCTCTGCAATCTCCGGCAGCTCTCTTCTTACCTTTTCAGGATCAATTTCAGTCTGTCTGGCCTTGGTTACTTTGCACTTGCCGTATTCTCCATCATAGGCCGGTTCACCATCTATTAACTTTTCTCTAATTACAGCCCTTATAAGATCTTCGCGCCCATTAAGCACAGCCAGTTCTTCGGAAATGCTGCGGGTAAGCTGGTAACGCGCTTTTACGGTTTCCCTGAGTTCGCGCATAAGCTCGGGCACGGAGAGGCTCTCATCAACGTCTATTTTCTCCTGCAAGTCCTCCAGCTCCCAGTAAAGCTTTATGGCAATTTCTGCGTCCAGCGCAGCATATTTAATTTGCTGATCACTGAGCGGTCTTTTCGACCAGTTACTGGTCTGTTCGGTTTTACTGATCTCAACACCCAGCAGCGCCTTGCAGCATGTCTTTAAAGTATGATCGGGCAGATCTGGCCTTAGCTCCCTGGCAAGTTTTAAAGTGTCAATAATGCCGTTCATCTTGAGTCCATAGCGGCGAAACTGTCTCGCTTCAAATGAAGCATTGTGCGCTACAAGTTCAGGTGTTTCATTCTCAATCACCCCTGAAAGTAGGGTAAGATCCTTTGTGGTCAGCGGATCAATTAAAGCTACCAGCTCTCTAGAAGGGATCCCTATTTGAACCAGGCAAAGCTCTTCGTTTCCCGTCTGCCAGCCGAAAGTTTCTGTATCAACTGATAAAAGATCCTCATTTAGGAGCTCTTTACTTATCTTCTTAAGCTCTTCTGGCCTATCAATCCAGCAAATATCCCAGCTGTTATCCACTGCAAAAATCCTTAAAATTCTAAATTGTGGCTATCGGTGTCCGGCCCGCTGGCTGCTCTTGGCTATACTCTCTTAACCTGCTAGGGTGCCAGAACAACACAGTTTAAAAAGTTAATATCCTTACAGGGGCTTTATATTATTGCACAGCGCGTTATCCTGATACAATGAAGAAGATAGTTTTTAGAGTTGCGCTCTGGGCCATAACGATTCTCTGCCTCTATTTTGCCTTCCGCAAAATAGAGTGGGAAACTTTTTGGACACACATTACCGGAGCGAATCCGCTGTGGATAACCTGTGCAGTACTTTTAACCTGCATCTCTTACCTGTTACGTTCGCGCAGGTGGCAGTTTCTCTTCCCCCGACCGGTTATTAACTACTTTGATTCTGTCCGCGTTCTAATCCTCGGTTTTTTTATGAACAATATCCTGCCGGCCAGAACCGGGGAATTTGTACGTGCTCATCTCGGCGCAAAAGTAACTGGAGAGACCCGCACACTGGTTCTGGCAACTATTGCAAGTGAGCGCCTGGCAGATGGCCTGACGCTTAGCCTGATGTTTGTGGTTTTTGCATTTGGACTATCTAACGCCGAACACCGTACTGATTTTATGTATGTTGCGGTCCTTTTTGCCGTTGCCTCCGTTTTAGTTCTGATAACTCTGTTTGTTAAGGCGCAGGTCTTTACGCTCGCTGATAGAATTAACCAGCGGATTGATTCCAAACTCTCAAACTATACATTTAACCGCCTGCAGGTTTTTATAAACGGGCTTACACCGCTTACCGCCAGAAAGCAGCTGCCATACATCACTCTCTGGAGTATTGTAATCTGGTGTGTGGAGTTACTTGTTTATGTTTGTATTTCACAGGCTTTTGGTGCACATCTGTCAGGGTCTTACTGTGTACTTTTTATGGTGGCGGTAAATTTCAGCTCTCTTATACCGGCAGCTCCGGGAGGATTGGGAGTAATTGAGCTTATAACTAGCTCAGTACTGGTTTCTGTAGGGGTTGGGCGTGAACTGGCACTCTCGATGGTTGTTGTTCAACATGTTATACAATACCTTGTAGTTGGTATACCGGGAGCACTGGTTATGGCCAGCTGGAAAAAGATGCGAAAAGAGATTGAAGAGGTCGAACATGAACAGGCCTAAACGCTCGGGCCGTTATATTAACCAGTGGGTAAAAGAGCGTTCAGAACATCCTGAGCAAGCTTTGGAGCTTTCAGTAATTATTCCTGCCTTTAATGAGGCTAAGCGTATCCCCTCTACTCTTCTGGATATAACTACATTTGCAAAAAAGCATAATCTTAACCTTGAAATTATAGTAGTTGATGATGGCAGCAGCGATGAGACAGTCGAAGTTGTTAATGAATTTGCCCGTTTTGCGCCTGAGGTCCGGGTAATTTCACTACCTGAAAACAAGGGTAAGGGTTGTGCGGTAAAAACCGGCATGCAATCTGCCAGCGGAAGTCTGGTAATGTTTGCTGACGCCGATGGCTCTACACCATTTAAGGAAGTTATTAGACTCAAAACCGCAATTGATAACGGAGCAGACCTTGCCATCGGCTCGCGCGCTCTCTTTTCAGAGGACACCGAAGTTAAAACCGCCTGGTACAGGAAATACCTCGGAAGAATGTTTAACCTTTGTGTTAACATGCTTGTACTTCCAGGAATTGCTGATACCCAGTGCGGCTTTAAGCTCTTTAAAAAAGATGTGGCCCGTATTCTATTTGAGCATCAGACCTCAGATGGTTTCAGCTTTGATGTTGAGATTCTTTACCTCGCCAGAAAAGCAGGCTTTAAGATCGCTGAAATTCCGGTTAACTGGGAGAATGTGCCCGGGTCAAAAGTTAATCTGCTGCTGGACGCGTTTAAAATGTTCCTTGATATTGTGAAGTTTAAATTTATCCATAGAAATGTGAGCGCTCCTGCAGGTACGGGCGGTAAATAAAACACGGTTTGCGTTAAATAGCTGCTCTACTCATTATTAAAGTCTTTTATCTGTTCTTCAGCATTAACCTGACCGGCAGAGATTAATACCCTTCATAACCCCCTAAACTAACACTAAAATTGTATCTGCCTGGTGCAGAGCAGCTTTTCCCCGGCTACAACTGTATTCATATTTTATCAGCAAAAATTTTGCTTTTTACATTTTATTTACATCTTTTCCAGTTTTCTGTGACAAACCCGGAGCAGCATTGTGTCAAAACAGTACACCTCGGCGGTCAGCAGTATCACCACCGGTTAAGGAAGTCGGTTTTTGTTGTAATCAGGATTTTTTGTGAGGTTCACATGAAAAAGGATAAAAAAGTCACTGATAAGGTGCTCGTTAAGCAGTTCCAGAACGGTTCCATTGAAGCTTTTGAAGAAATAGTAAAACGCTACGAAAGCAAAGTTTTCAACATGGCAATGCGCTTTTGCCGGAACCAGGAAGACGCCGAGGAAGTTCTGCAGGATGTTTTCTCCACAATTTACCGTAAAATTGATGGCTTTCAGGGTAAATCAGCTTTTTCAAGCTGGCTCTATCGTATAGTTGTTAATGCTTCATTTATGAAGCTAAGAAAGCGCAAACAAAAGCAGACTGTCTCAATTGAAGACTTAAGTCCGGCAGTGCGTAATGCATATATTGAACGTGACAATCATATTGACAGCCGCTCTGATGCAATTACTTTAAGTAGAGAGCTGCGTGAAACCCTGCAAAACGCGATCAGCAGACTGCCGGCTGAATATCGCACGGTCTTTGTCCTTCGCGACATAGATGGCCTCTCTAACCAGGAAGTGAGTGAAATACTTGAACTATCAATTCCTGCAGTTAAATCCCGTTTGCACAGGTCGCGCCTGATGCTGCGTAAGAAGCTTCAGCGCTATTATAATGAGTATATGGGCCGGCCGGCTTCCAAGCCGATGCCGCACGAAAGGCGCGCTGCTGCAAACTGTTAGAAAGTTATTTTTCTGGCCCGAAGCCCTTTACTGGCAGCAAAATTTAAGGTATTGCCTGAGCTGTAATATCTGACCTAACATCTGGTCAGGTATTTATCAGGATAAGCTCATAGGTTTTAATGATAGCGAACTCTTCCGCAGGCACCCCTCGCCCGGAAGGTTCGCTATTTTACTTTGTAGAAAAGCTTATCTGCTATAAGCATAAGAATCTGTGAAAGAGTTACAATTAGTTAAAATCTTTTTTGCCGCTACGCTCTGTTTCCTGCTTATATATGTCTTCTGGCAGCGCGGAAATTACAGCCTAAAAAAAAGCTTTGCAGGCTCAGACATTGAGGCTATTTGGCAGGAGGGCGATAGAATCTGCCATCTTAAAAACCCTTATTCAAGAATTCACGTCGAGGGGTCAGGCATTAAAAAGCCGCCGGTTTATCTACCCGGATTTTATCTGGGATCGTGTCTTATAAGTAAAGCTCTCGGTATTAATACCTTTAGAGAATGGATAAAATTATGGACTGTGGCAAATACCGCGCTTGGTCTTATTCTCGGACTGATACTATTTTTATACGGTCTGTACTCAGGCAGGTTTGTCCCCGCCTGTATAGTGCTTGTCTTATGGACCCTGGGGCGCTGGTCGCTGCATTCGCTCGCTTCCAATCAAATTAATATGCCGGCATTAATTCCGTTTGCTCTGGCACTTATGCTCTACAAACGGAATCAGACGATATCATTATTACTCCTGGGGCTCTCACTCTCCATAAAACAGATTGCTGTCTTTACAGCGCCTGTTTTTGTTCTTTACGGGCTAAGCACCCTCAAAGATAGCTACAAAGATTCTTTAAAAAAAGCATTCCGGCGAGCTTTTTATATTATTATTATCCCGCTACTCATTACTCTGCCGTTTTTAGTTGATGACTTTAGCGGTGTCTTACTTTCAATAAGCTATTCTGCTGAGAGAGCCTCGGATCTTAAGGCTCTTCGGGTTGCTGAAACCACAGGTATATCTCCAGCGCTTCAGAGTATGCTGATGTATTTTACAATGCTTCTCGTTTATCTTGATTCACTTAAAGGCCGCTATTCTCTATCTGCTCTGGTCTCTCTTGTAATGCTGGTCTTTGTCACCTTAAACCGGGTTGTCTTTACGCAGTATCTATTATGGGCTCTTTTGCCGCTGGCTGTTTTGTATTTATCCGACGCCAAAGACTCTCGCACAGAGGTAAAGCCTTAGCAATTTCGCCCTTCTATCCCGGAAATTTCAAAGATTTTCTTGCTTAGCTTTTACCAGCCCGTATAATAGTATTACTATAGTTTGATATAGTAATGGTTCGAGGCGTTTATGGAAGACAGAATTAGCCAAGATAATCGGATAAAGTCCCAAAACGATCCCCTGATTGACATGTTTAGAGGACCAGACGCTGGCAGGCTTCCAGAGTCAATGCCCCCGGAACTACGGGCTGTGCTCGGAACCCTACTTGAGACCCTTGAACAGAAAAAGCAAGAACGTTCACGGGAGCTTATTATAGATGCATTTAAAAGACTTGAACACCTTCCTGACACCTCAGACCCCTTAATACAAAGCCTTAAAGAATACGGCAAATCAGTAGAAGATTATTTCGACCAGATCGATGATTATCAATTCCAACCTGCTCATGAAGTTGAAGCTATGCTTTCAAGGCTTAGTCCCGGAGAGCTTAAAGCAGGCTTTAGTAAAATGATTGCAAGGCTTAGAAAAGAGAGCGACGCCTTAAAGGAACTTGAGGACGTCGGCGTGGCTGAAGCACTTGAAGTCGGCCTTAAGAACGGAAAGTTTGGTGCAAAGGTAATTTTTACAAGCCCCGACAGCAAGCTTGCAAGCATTGCGCCTCACGCGGCTGCATTTTACTACGGGCCGCTGGATATCATAGTGGTTAAGGGCGACATACCCACAAGGGAAAACATGTGGCGCACACTTGTTACCCAGGGTGGGCTGCCAAAAGAAATTGCTGTACTTGATCACGAGCTTACACACGATCGTCAGTGGCTAAAGGGTCAGCGTCTAGCGATTTCTGCTGTAAGAGCGGGACACTTTGGTTTTACCTTTGGTTTGGCAGCTACCGGCGGACCCCTTAAGGGGATATTTGCAGGCTGTGGTACTCTGCCGCTCACGATGGCACTTGAAAGACAACAATTTAATGATAAGATTCTTAGTGAAACGCATGCCTTTGAAGCCTCTGCCAGCTCTCCTGTAATGCTTGAAGAGCAATTGGACGAAATGCCGGAGATTGTAACTAACGTTGCAGCAGGCTACAGTAGAGCACGCCCAATTGATTTCATAAAGTCACTTGAGGCTTTCAAATTAACCAGGACCCTTCGGCTTTTTGGGCTTGATGATAAAGAGATTGGCAAGCTGGTAAGTAAAGCCCGCTGGGATAGCGATAAAGGCACTTACCCGAAACTTGAAAAGCGCCTTGCGGAAGAACGCAAAAAACACGGGCTTGAAAACAATCAGGACTTTATAACTGTTAGAAACGCTCTGTTGGCCCGCCAGGCAGTAGAGCGTGCCCGCCAGCGGATGCTGGCATCGCAGATAGCCTATGAAGAGCTGGACCTGCTTGCCAGGCCACTGGTTTAATGGATTTTATCTAATTGTAATTATTGCGTTTTCTTTAGGTAAGCTTTCCTGCACCCTGAACGGCAGTGGTATTTATGTTTTTTCAGTAAGTTGCCGATCCATTCAGACAGGTTAGAGCTTTCAGCCCCGCGGGCTGATTTAAAGTTTTTTCGGCGGTTAAAAAAGATGGACAGCAATCCATCAGGGAAGCACTTCCCTGATGAAAATTCCCAGAAGGGAACTTTAATAGACGGACGTTATGAGATTCAGCTTCCGCTCGGAACGGGAGGCATGGGTGATGTCTATCTTGTCTTTGATAAGGCACTAAACAACGAGCCAACCGCCCTTAAGCTTCTTCATAAAAATATTTCAAACGAACTTCGGCACGTAAGACGCTTTAGAAATGAAGTCATTGTAGCCCGGAAATTATCCCATCCAAATATTGTACGTATCTATGACTTTGGCAAAACCGATAACGGCCGCTGTTATATCACTATGGAATACATCGACGGCAAAAGCCTTTATGAGATGATTCCTGAAGAGCCGGATAAGTTTATGGAGCTTGGAGATGTCGTATCAATTTTAATTGATGTGGCCAGAGCATTGAGCTTTGCACACAGTAAGAATGTAATTCACCGTGACCTTAAGCCGGACAATGTTCTAATCAGCCGCGAAGGCGAGGTAAAACTGACAGACTTCGGCATCGCGCGCTCACTTGACGATGATATGCGGCTTACCGCAACTGGAGAAATGGTTGGTACAGCCTACTACATGTCTCCGGAGCAGCTGCGCGGTGGAGAAATCGACCATCGCAGCGACATTTATGCTCTTGGAATAGTTGCATATGAAATGATTACCGGCGAACGCCCCTTTAATCATGAAAATTATGTTGCAATCTCGGCCCTTCACTTTACAGAGCCTCTGCCGCGCGCTTCAGATTTAAATCCGGCTGTACCCGGCTGGTTTCAGGATTTTATGGAGACCTGCGCTGAAAAAGAGCCGGCTGATCGTTTCCAGTCAATGGATGAGGTGATTGAATATCTGGAGGACTACCTTCCCTCGGTCAAAAAGAACAAACACTCTGCCGGCAAATCAGGGAGGCGCGCCAAAACTTCCTTTACCCGTACGCTACTTGGATTTTTCGGAGGGGATTAACAGCCCCTTATTCGTCGTCTATATCGAGAATATCGGTACCGCGATAATATTCCTCTTTTTTAGCAGCATCAGCTGCCTTTAACTTTTCAATCAATTTGGCCATCCGTTTTGCATCATTTTCAATTGCTGCCAGGGCCTGTTTAAACCTGGGATCGTCTTCTTTAAGAGTTCCAAGCAGATGACAATTCAATATAATTGCAGAAAGCGGCTGTCCAAGTTTATGCGCTGCAGTACCGGCAAGCTGGCCTACTGCAAGCTGCCGTTCCTGCTCAATCAGCTTCTGCTGCATAGCTTCAAGCTTTATGTTTTTATCCCGCAGACTTAAATTAAGCTCTCTTACACGAAGCTGGGCCTTTACCCGCGCCTGAAGCTCCTGGTAGTGAAATGGCTTTGTAAGATAGTCATCAGCACCGCCTTCAAGGGAATCAACAATATCTTTTACCTGGTCTTTTGCAGTAAGCATTATAACCGGCACCAGCGTACCCTCCTGGCTCTTTTTTATTTCCCGGCAGACCTCGTTTCCGTTCATTTCGGGCATCATTACGTCGAGAATAGCCAGATCAGGACTATGCTCTCTGTAAGACTCAAGCGCCTTTTTACCGTCCTCAGCTTCCAGCACCTTGCATTTAAGCTGCTGTATTGCGCTGCTTACAATAATGCGTGTATCAGCATCATCATCAGCAATAAGAACTGTAAATTGAGCGGGAGTGTCGTTATTCATTTAAGCCAGCTGAGAACACGGGATATCACTGAACAAAGCTTACATCATCGCCTACTAGACGTGATTATATAATCTGGGGGGAAAAGTACTAAAAACCATAGACGTGAACGTCCACGTAAACGTTTAGCGTTTACGGCAACGTTTACGTAAACGTCACACCCCCTATAAAGGCCGGGCACCTACCTATCCTTACCAATATTATCTTTGTCAACTTATATCAAGGACAGGTTTTTTAATAAGAGAATCCAGTATTTCTTCCACCACTTTAATAATCAAAATATTTTCACTTTGTTACAAATATTAAAAGCCTGCCGGAATCATCAAGAACTAGGGCTACTTAGCCGATAATCTATTAAGGTCGTACAAAGGGCGCATAAAAACGGCAGTATATGAGTTTTGAAGAGCTTTATAAACGCATCAGCTCTGCTTCGGCAACTATGTCCGGACAGGAGCGTATGAATGCCAGTATTCTTATTATTGACTCTGATCACGCCACCAGAAACGCCCTCAGGCAGTGCCTGGTACAGCTTGATTTTGTACAGATATCCGATGCCCCCAACCACCTGCAGGGCCTTGATAAACTTGAGCAGCGCCATTTTACCCACTGTATCTTTGACGCAAGAACAACCAATATGCCGGCGCGTGACTTTGTCATAAAAGCGCTTGAGATGGATCATGAACTAATTTGCGTTGCCGCCTCTTATGAACCCACCATTGATGATGTCTTTACTCTGC
>RFHI01000010.1 GCA_003696425.1 Candidatus Dadabacteria bacterium
ATTAATGGCCGAATATATTCAGAAAAAAGTCAGCAGAAATTTTCGGGCTCATCTTGCCGGCCACCCGCTTCAAAAACAGATCGTGGAAACTACCCTAGCAAACTACCTGGCAAATTCCCTCGGGCCACTTTTCTTTCACGAAGTTCAGTCAGATCTTCCCGGCATTTCCTTTAGGGAAGTTGTAAAAAGTGCTGCGGCGGCGGAACTTCTGTTAAATGTGCGTGGGCTGCGAAAAAGAATTGATTCATATGAGGACAAATTGAAAGATGATCCTCAAGATTTGGGTCCGGGAGCTTTAACTGCTGACCAAAAATACCTCTTACTGCACGACAGGCTGACTACAGCACACCGCACTTTAACACTCTGGCTTGCAAACATGTACGGCATCGAACACGGAACTTCAGATGGCCGGGTTAAACCTCCCAGACCATTACAATCAATACTGGGTTTATACGGCCACCATCTCAGAGATTTTATAGATCAGGCCGATTCGCTCTACAGTTCTTCGAAAGATCATGTATATAAAGAGCGTAAAACTTATTATCAGTCTCTCGGTCTAGATGACAGTACAGCCCGTGTAATGGCAGTTGGAGACTACATAGCACCAACCTTCGAACATATACTAATCGCCCGCAAGGCCAAATGTACGTTTGAAGAGGCAATCTCTGTGCGCTCAAAGTTGCTTAAGGCCACTGGTATTGAATCAATAGAAGAGGAAATACTTGCTCTTGAGCCTCAGGATCGTTACGATCAGGCTATGCTGGTAGGCCACATGGCGAAGATTCGTGCCAGCTTAAAGAGCATGGCTACAACGCTTATAAAACGCGGAATAACTGATCCGGATGCCATTAGAGCAAGTATTACCACTAGCAGCCGCTATCAGGTGCTGGCTGAAAGCATACGCCAGTTTGGACACAACGAGCGCCAGCCAACAATTCCACAGCTCGGTGCCATAGCGCAGGCATTAGATGAATATCCGCTTTCCTTACCTGAAACTAAAAAGTAGCTTGTAGTATCCTGCTTGCAATTTCTGCCGCAATAATATCAAAATCAGCGATAGTTCTTAACAAGAGGAATTACTTATGTTTGATGATTTTACTGATGAATCAAGAGTGTGGGTATTTGCTGCAAGAGATAGATTAAGTACTGATACGGCTGAAAAATTTAGCGCCCTCTTTGCTCCATTTGTTGCAGACTGGAAGGCTCATGAAGTGCCGGTTCGGGGAGATTTTAATATCGTTCATGACCTGTTTCTTCTGGTTTGTGCTGATGGAAAGGCAGCCGTGCCAACCGGCTGCAGTATTGACGGACTGTTTAAAGCAGTAAGAGCTGCCTCCACAGAAAGCGGGGCAAACTTTGACGTCAGACCGGAGATTTATTTTCGTAATGGCGAAAATATTTGCTGCGTCACTTCACAGGAGTTTAAAAAGCTCTGCTCTCAAGGGAAGATATCGCCTGACACAATTGTATTTAATAATTCGATAACCAAGCTTTCAGATCTCAAAAACAATCGCTGGGAGACTGAGCTTAAAAATTCATGGCACTATAAAAAGTTCGGGAAGTTAATTGAAGGGGCTGATGGTGACAAAAACAGGCCGAATCTCTGAAGCAACCTTTGAGACCAGACGTACTGCACGGTATTTTTATGCCGGCGACCCGTCAACAGCCCGCCGGCTGTGGTTTTTATGTCACGGCTACGGGCAAAGCGCTAAAAAGCTTTTGGAGGATTCTATTTCCTGTTTCAGTAAGGATGAATTTGTTGTTGCCCCTGAGGGGCTGTCACGCTTTTACCTTAAGGGCTTTAGCGGCGATGTCGGCCCCTCGTGGATGACAAAGGAGCTAAGGCTAAGTGAAATTGATGATTACGTAAATTACTTAAACGGGCTTTTAGATGAGTTTTTCAAAAAGTTTTCCCATCCTCCCTTAATTTATCTGCTTGGATTTTCCCAGGGAGCAGCAACTGTCTCAAGATGGATTGCTTCCGGGCGGGTCCCGTCTCGGGCGCTGATACTGTGGTCCGGACTTTTTCCGCCTGACCTTCCCGGCACGATCCCTCAAGGGGCCGGTGCTTTTAAAATTTATCTTGTAATTGGAAAGCAGGATCAGTTTATCTCTATGGAACAAGTGAGCAGTCAGAAGCAGGGGCTTGAAGAGCAGGGGTATAATGTGGAGCTAATAACATTTGACGGCAGACACGCAATAAAACCTGATGTTCTTTTAGAGCTTAAAACCAGGCTTTATCAAGAATAGCGGTTATGAAATTTAATGTTTCAGAGGTTTTTTATTCTATTCAAGGGGAGGGTCCTGAAGCCGGCATTCCCATGGTATTTTTGCGTTTCAGCGGCTGCAATCTTCGCTGTTCATGGGGAGATCTGCTCTGCGATACTCCCTATGCATCCTGGCAGCCGGAGACAAATTTGCTTGACCTTAAGACAGTCGCCTCACTTGTTAGTGAAGCATCCTCAGAATGCAGGCGGATTGTTTTAACAGGGGGCGAACCCACTATACAGAATAACCTTGAAGAGCTCTGCCGGTTTTTTGTTAATAGAGGCTACCGCCTCAGTATCGAAACTGCCGGAAGCGGCCCTATTCCGGAATCTGTTTCAACGGTGGTGCTCAGTCCAAAACTCTCTGACAGCATACCCTCTGATATTTCTGCTAAAACAATGCACACCAGGAACAGGCTAAAATTTTATGAGTTTGTACCCCGCGGCGATCAGCGGGTTTATTTAAAATTTGTAATCGGGCCTGATACTGATATGAAAGAAGTAGATCAGATCATTACTGATCTGGCAGTTAACCCTGATCATATCTATTTTATGCCACTTGGCAGTACGGAAAAAGAGCTGGCAGAAAATTCAAGGCGCTGCTGGCAGGAAGCTTTAAAACGCGGCTACCGTTACTCCGGGCGTCTTCATATTCATACCTGGGGAAACTGCAGAGGATATTAGCCCCAGTTCTTATCGGCGAAGCTAATTGTCAGGCATTTTGGTTATGAGATCGTAACTAAGTACATGCCAGTCTCGCGCGTAGTTGCAGGATGTACTCAGTCAACTACTGTACCATCCAAATCAACTCTACCGCGGACGGGAGATTTCTCTGGCTCTTTAAGCTGCCAGCCGAGTGCATTAGCAGTATATTCATTCGGCGTACCGTCAGGATTTAATGTGCCGTTATCTTTAAGAACTTGCTTAATTCCAGCTGAAAGCCCACGACCAAACTTTACCCCTTTCTTCTTTGGAACAAACAATTTATTTGTTTCTATTGGATTAAATGTATCAAAACCCGCGCGGCGGCCGTTTACCCAGAAATCAAATTTAACATCACTGTCCCCGGCTACAACTATCCTGTCGAGGCTTTTTTCCTCTATCCAGAGGCTGGCCGGGCCAAGCGGGGTAACCTGTACAGTCAAGCCCTCAGGTTGTGTAACAAGTCTAAAGTGTTCTGGAACCTTGATAATTGCCTTGCCATTAATTAACTGTTCAGTGCCGCGAAAGTACGTTCCGTGTTCGCCTCCTTCAAGAGAAACATATCGAATCTGTAGCGACGGGTCAGCAGGGTGCGGCGATACAAAACTTTTTGACGTGGCAGTTAATGTTCCCTGAATATCGACGTCTCCATTAACAGTCAGCAGGGTACTGCCAGATGCCGGGGCATCCGTTCCAATGGCGACGTAGCCAGATCTATGAACGGACATAACCTGGGTATTGCTAACATCTCTGGTTGTATCCGAGCATCCACCAAGAAATTCCAGGGCATTTTTATTTCCTGCATACCTTAGAGC
>RFHI01000079.1 GCA_003696425.1 Candidatus Dadabacteria bacterium
ATAATAGCTATTGCTCTTGCCATTTTTACCTTTAGCACCGGTGCATATGACTACTGGAAAGAAGAAGGATTTATACGGCGGCTGAGCGAAACAATTGAATTTCTTCATCAGCAGGCTATTATAGACCAGGCCTTTTACAGGTTGGAGTTTAATTTAAAAGACAATACATACAAAGTAGGTGTCTTAAGACCTGAACAGGACTATGACCAGACACTTATTAAAGCCGCTCAGGATGCCGGTACTCTCTCGCTTGAGCTGGCCGCCTACTTGAACCCTTCTCTATCCGGCGCTCAAACATTAATAGCTCCGCCGTCTTTTCCCTCGCTGGCTAAACCGGTCGCGCTACCCCCGGGAGCCAAAATAGAAGATATTCGTACGATGCGGGGGAAAAAGACACCAACAGAAAGTCAAAAAGCCTTTATTTTCTTTTCTCCACGCGGGTTTTCTGAGTTTGCAGTAATTCATCTTACTATGCGAAGGGGAAATAAATTCACTATATTGATTAATCCCTTTACTGGCCTTACCGAAGTATTGCCGGAATATAAAGATTATGAATGGACCTATGGTAGAAACAAGAAAGCTGCGGGCTAGCAGTGCCGGTGACCGTGGCTTCACCCTGCTTGAAATAGCTTTTGCAGTGCTGATATTAGCCGGCTCACTTATTGTTATTCTCGGCTTGCAGTCTTCGGTAGTAGAACAAACTCTCCAGGATAAAAACCGTCGTCACGCCATGCTTATGGCCAGAAGAATTATGGCAGCAATAGAAATTCTGGAAGAGCCGCTTGAAGAACAGGATACCTATGCACCTGCTCTAAAAGTCCTGCAGCAGATTTTGCCCGCGGCAAATAAAGATTACCTGGCCGATCTTCCCGAGGACTCTATTGACCTGAGATTTATGGCCAGACTTAAAGTAACAAACTGGGGTAAAGAGATCCCATTGGTCCAGAATATAAATATGAAACGTATCGATCTTACAGTCAGCTGGGGAGAAAACAAACAAAATAGCTATAGAGTAACTTATTTTATGCCCGGTGATGAATTATAGAAATCGAAGGAACAAGACTTTAAGTAAACAGCTCAATGAGCCCCGCGGGTTTACTTTAATTGAACTGCTGTTAGCTATAAGCATTCTGGTTATAGTAATGGCAGCTGCATATGCCTCACTCACATCTCTAAGTCGCTCAAAAAAATTACTTGATGATACACGCGAATCAGTTGCCATAGCTGACACAGTTTTACAGCGAATTACGCGTGAACTCCAGCTGGCATCGCCGCTCCCGCTACTACCACCTGCTGATCAGCCTAAAAAAAAGACTCTAAACACATTACAACTTTTGGGCACACACCAGGCTCATGACAACTTTTCGCATGATAGTATAACGTTTGTTGCCAGTGAAGGCGGCCAGTATTTACCTGACGGCGGCACACATACTGGTGAGGTGCAGATCACTTACCGCGTAGCCGAGGATCCTGACCATATGGATGATCTCAACCCGATTTACACCCTTGTACGTGATGAAGTACCTTATACATATCCACCGGAAAAGGCTTATAACAAAATCATGACTTTCCCGGTCACGCACCGGCTGGTCAGTCTGGCTTTTTCATATTACGATGCTGAGAATGCTCAGTGGCATCAGGAGTGGGGCGACCAGAACAGCAATACCCTTAGACTTCCCGATCTGATTGAAATATCCATTACACTTAGGTCCCCAGCCGGGAAAAACGAAACTTTTACAACGGCAGTAGCAATCAAATCGCAAAAATAAGGCTCTCTTGCCGTCCCAGGTAAGTCAGTGTAACAATACTAAGTAACCATGGCTGAGAATATTCTTGCAGTTGACGCAACATCAAACATTTTAAAAGCTTACTTGCTTGCCCTGGAAGATGGTGCAATTACAGTCATTTCCTCGGCTAGCGAAGCATCCTCAGTCTCCTCATTTCAAGAGCTGCTCTCGGAAATTTTGGATAACGTGGAAACAAGCAGCGGTGATGCTGAAGCTCAAAGCGATAAGGGGCAGAATTTAAGCGAAGAATCAGTTGCTACCCCTATTCAACAGGCCAGTATGCGACTCCGCTCAATACTTGCAAAAATAGATGGAGATTGGACAGATTCTCTTTTAGCTGTTACTTCTGATCAGTACTTATCGCTGAACCTCAACCTTCCCTTTAATTCTGAATCAAGTATTAAACGTATTATTAAGTTGGAGGTTCAAGATTTACTCCCGTTTCCGGTTGATGAGTTTGTTTTAGTGCCATTTGTAACTGGCCCGGGGACCAATGAAGATTATGATGTTCATGTCAGTATGCTGCCAAGGGCATATCTAAAAAGCATAATCTCTCTGTGTCGCCTTGCAGAATTTGAGCCGCGCTGTATTACTACCCCTTCATCCCTTCTTGGTGCTCTTTATGCTCTCGCACCTGAGAGCATGGCCAAAAATTCAGCTGCGGTATATAGCGACGAACAGTTTTGTTATGTAATTTCAAGGCACGAAGGCTTACTTCGCTCTGATCGTGTAATTTTAAAAAAACGCTCACTGGATGTAGAACCACGCGACAAAGACAGTCTGATACAAGATCTGAAAATCACATTAGTATCACTGGAGAGCCGTTACGGCAGCAACCTTGAAAATATATACTTGCTGGGCAATACTTTTGAGCCTGTTGAACTGCAAAACGCTATTGGTCGTCCAGTTGAAAAGCTCAGGTTTGAAGAGTTTATAAGAAACCCTCCTGACCAGCAGCCCCTAACAGCATTATCATCGATTTTCAACAGTGAACTTGAGCAACCTGCCGAGCCATTGGCTAATTTTCGTTCCGGAGAGTTTAAGTATAATCCCTATATCAAACTGATAAAGCGGCTTTCTTTGAAAGTCGCTCCCTACCTGCTGGGGCTTGTTGCAACTTTCTGTCTGTTTCTCGCAGCTAAATATTATGCTAACAATTACTATATAAACAGCATGCGCACTGCTCTGAGAAAAGAAGTTCAAGCAGTTTTGCCAAACATGGAAATCCCCTCTGGCAAAGAACTACAAATCCTCCAACAGGAATACAATCAGCTTGAACGTCAACTAAAAGAGCTTGGGTCTCTGGCGAAGTTTTCACCACTCGATTCATTGCTAGCTATATCTAGAGACTTTAAAGCTACCGGCGATACCTACGTAACGCGGCTTCAGATTGAAAGCTCCAAGATCATTTTGCAGGGTGAGGCCCCTAATTATCAGGCAGTCGAACAGCTTGAACGTCGTCTGAGGAGAAATAAAGATATTTACTGCCGGGTTACAAAGACCTCCAGCGGGTACGCTATTGGAAGACGTGATAAGCGTGGCTTTAAATTTGAGATTACGTTATGTCAGTACAAGTAATAGAGAAGATCAGGCAAGAAGTATTCGGGTTCTACAGCACACTCTCCCAGAGAGAAAGGATTATTATCGCTCTACTTGCTATCACAGTTGTTATAATAGCATTATCCTATCTTGCGCCTCCAATACAGCAGGCCTTTTCTGCACAGCAGCGCGAGCTAAAGAAACTTGAGGTGGAAATTAAGGCCCTTCCCCGACTGACAGAACGCTATCTCAGGCTTAAGGCCCGCAGGAATGAAATTGAAAGTTCCTACCATGCAGTCGAGCTTAAAGAAGGTGCTCTTTCTCATCTTGAAAAATTGGTAACCAGCGTAGCAGGCGTGTCTTCAGGGTTTAATATTAAAGATCTACCTGTAAGAAAGTTTGGTGGGGCTTATGAACAGGCACCTTTTATTGTTAAGTTTAAAACTGACGATCTTAAGAAGCTGGTTAAATTTCTAGAAGAGATAGTAAACGGACCGAAACCTTTAATTCTTTCTAGAATTATAATTAATAAACTCAGAAACTACTCTAAGCTTGATGTGGAAATAGGTGTAAGCAGCATAAGAGAGTCTGCCGCCAGGCAATCATGAAATTAAGCTTAAAAAAATGTTTAGTCTTGTTGTTTGCAACACTAGTAATCGCTATTAGTAGTGGGTACGACTACTATGCACTGATACTTTCTGAAACAATCGTAGAAAAGGCTCGCACGCGTGGGTTAGTTATCCATTTCAAGCACCCCTCCCTCGGCCTGATGAATTTTAAAGCTGACAGAATGACCATAAATCTGCCGCAGATGCCTGTAAGTTTGCCTCTTAAAAATCCTCTGATTAAGCCAGTTTGGTCTGAGTTAATTACGCTGACGCCGGCAGCTTCCCTAACTGCCACTCTTTACGGTGGAAATTTGCATGGCCTGGCAGTCTACCGGAAAGATGGCGGCATCATTATTCCGACTATCTCACTCAGTAATTGCCAGATGAACTTAGTCCCTCAGTTTGCAGGGTTTGGTGTTACAGAAGGTAATATCTCGCTGAAGGCTGAAAAGCTTGTGCTAGAAAACTCAAAGCTGCGTTCGGGAGAACTAAACATTAAGGTAGCCAACGCTAGAAAAGCTTCAAACAGCTCACTTCCATCACTTTTGACCGGCCTGCCCTTTGACCTCCAACTCCCTCCCTTTAGAGATTTAAATTTAGATTGCAAGGCTGGTTTAACTAATGCTGGCAAGCTGCAACTTAACTGCGTGCTTGTTTCATCGCTGGCGGATGTTTCCGCCAGTGGCTCAATAAATACTGCTTCATCAAATGGAGAGCTTAGATTTAAGGTTAATCTTAAACCGGATGGCCAAAAATATGCTGGTTCTTATCTGCCAATAATAAGCTCGGGGGTGCTTTCAACGACAGACTCGATTTTTTCCGTGCTACTTAACGGCAGCATATATTCTCCACGTATCAGCTGGAAAAAGTAGTAGCGCCTAAGGGCTTAAAGTTACCGATTTTACAGGTTATCCGCCAAATTACAGTTGATCACCTACTAATCTTTTGATTATGGCCTATAGTATAGTTCTCTGCTAATATCTTAGCCGAACGGTCTCAGGGAATTATAATGGTAACCTATCTAATTATAACTATCATAGCTATTGGCATATCAGGCGGGATTATATGGGGAGTATTTAATTATCTTCAAAAGCAGGTAACCTCTTCAATTGAAGCTGAGAAGTCCTCCCTGGTTGAAAAAATTAACACCGTAACTGCAGAGCTTGATGAGTTAAAACGTTATACCAAGAGCTATGCCTCGCGTGGACAGTTTGACAATGTTGTAAAGCAAGTAGAGTCCATTAAAACTGAACTTGAAAAGGAAAAAGAACTTTTAAAAGAAATTGAAGGTAAACTTGATGTAGCTCAAAAAACTGTAGAGGAAAAGGAGAATATACAGCAGGAGCTTAAATCAGCTAAGGAAGAGGATGAGAAAAAGCTTGAGGAACTACTAACCAGTTACGAACAGATCTCATCAGAGTCCATTGCTCTTGAGCAAAAGCTGGCGCAGTCGATGAAAAATCTGGATCAGATGATGGAAGAGGTACAGATGACCGAGGCACAAAAAGCCCTGGTTAATGAAATCTCCGAAGCCCTGACTCAGGCAGGTAGCACGTTGCGTGAGCTCATAATGGAGTATGAAACTCTTAACGAACGTTTAAATAATTTGCGTGCCCAGCACGAGGACCTTGAAGATGAGTATACCAAGCTGGTTGAGCAACAGCTGGGAGAATAAAATTTTTGTTGACCGGGCAGTAAATATCCGAAACGGTTTTGTGTTTAACTATGCGAAACTACTGCTAATTTAGTGCCGGCTAGTGGCCTCTCTGCCACCGCCTGAAGTTGCCTAAATTTCAGCTTTGGTGTATTGTGTGACATCCGGGAGGTTTGCGCATACCGGCTCATTAAAACTATTCTTGAAAAACTACAACGGGTTATCACAACCAAAGGGACCAGTCCTTTACTGGCGAAATTGAGTCGTAAAACGCGAACCGGCCGCAGTTTTTAAGGGGCCATAGCTGAGGTAATGGCCATCTGAATCTTTTTGTGAGGTACCTGTTCTATGCAAAACTCCGGTGGCAACAAATCCAGGAAGGGGCTTAATGAAACTCATTTAAATCAGATAGCTGTATTACGCTCTCTCTCGCGTTCGTGGCGTGGAGCAGACGAGCCTACCCCAATAGATATTACGGAAATCGCTCAGGAATCTGGGGTAAATGATGAAAAGGAAATCCAGCGCTACCTGTTCATACTTGAAGGTCAAAAGCTGGTTGCTCCTCAGCCTGCGGGGGACTTTACATCAAAAACCTGGCACATCACCCGTACTGGCATGAAAGCACTTAAGACCATTGCACGTTCAACTAATACAGTGCAGTAAGTTCTGTACTTTCTGGAAGTAGGGCATTAGCATTGGCTTGAACATAACTCCGGCAGGGGGAAAAGACAGGTATTGAATCCTGGCTGCCAGATTTAATTTACGAAAACGTATGCGATATGCCCTCTTTCGTTCAGCGTTCGTTAAGCATGCGCTTAGAGCATATTTCCTGGCAGCAATCGGGAGCTATTGCTGCCTGGCAGCTGGCCTTATCCTGAGCGGCGCCACATATTTAAATGCACATATAGCTGCCATTAATATCACAACCGGCCTGCTGTTTGTATTTGATAAACTTATTTCGCCGTCAAGACTGGCTAGAGTGCCTGAAAAACTCATTCTGGCTTTGTCAGTGGCTGGCGGCACACCGGCTGTACTCTTAGGCCTTATTATAATCAGGCATAAAAGCGCAAAACCACGCTTTCTCGTAAAACTAATTATAGTGCTTCTTATTCAGTTCTGTATTCTCAGATTGTTCGGCATAAAGCTAAAATGATTTATATTTCCGGGGTGTTCGCTACTGGCAAAAAACATGTGTTAGGTTTAAAATCATTCATGCTTTTAACTATCTGATGTCAAAATGTTTTTAAATTTTGTGGCCGTCTGATGAAATTTATTGTTGTTGGCGCCGGAGATGTGGGTTGTAGTCTGAGCGGTCGTCTCGCTAAAAATCGTCATGACGTAGTTTTAATCGACTTAAATGATGATACGCTCTCTAAAATTACAACAACTCTGGATGTACAGCCCCTCCCAGGCAATGGATGCTCCCCGGAGATACTATCTAAAGCAGGAATTCACACGGCTGACTACGTAGTCTCGGTAGCTGACATAGATCAGGTTAATATTTCAGTTTGCCTTATTTCCAAATTAATGAATCCGGAAGCAAAACGCATAGCCCGCATCAGGGACATCTCACTTGTACATAATGATATCCCCGAGGACGTCTTAAAGGAATATTTTGATTTAATTATTAATCCTGATCAGGCTGCAATTAACTATATGCTTCAATCTCTTAGAGCTCCCGGGGCCAAAGAACTGGTAGATTTTGGAGATGGTCAGCTGCGTTTAATAGGTCTACGTATAATGCCTGCGTCGCCGATACTTAACCGATCTCTTGCCTCACTTAAAGAATATCGCGAAAACATGCCTGTATTACTGATTGCAATTAAGCGCAGAAACAGGCTTATAGTGCCAACCGGCAATGATCAGGTAAAGCTGAACGATGTTATCTACGCTATTTCAACACCAGCTCAAACAGCCAGGCTTTTTGAACTGGCCGGCAAGAAATTAATTAAGCCCAAAAGAGTTATGCTTTGGGGCAATGGCCAGGTTGCTCGATCCCTTTCTGTCGCGCTTGAACAGCGCGGGGTACAGGTTAAACTCATTGTTGATCCTGACCAAGACCTCCCCTCAGTTGATGTTTTTGACGACTTAAAGAAGACCCTTATTTTAAAAGGCAGAGGCACTGATCAAAGCCTGCTGCTGGAAGAAAATATAGGTGAATTTGATAGCTTTATCGCAGTTACACGCGATGAAGCAGACAATATTATAGCGGCCTTACTGGCAAAACGACTGGGAGCCAAAACATGTATGGCTCTTTTGAACAGCGTATCATATCTTCCCCTGGTCAGTGCAGTCGGCGTAGACGTTGCCGTAAGTTCGCGATTGGCAGCAGCAACAGCAATTTTCAATCATATACATGCCGAATCACTAATATCGGAGATATCAATAGCTGACCAGGAGGCTGGATTCGTCGAATTTTATGCTAACGCTGATCTGCCGTTTATTGATATGCCTATTAAAAGTATAAAATTTCCATATGGCATCATTGTGGCTGCTATTCTGAGAAAAGGTAGAGTTATTATCCCTAAAGGCTCTGACATGATTTGCGAAGGTGATCGAGTGGCGATTTTTGTATTGCGCTCTGCCTTTAAGAAGCTTGAAAAGATGTTGAAAATTAAACTTGAGTTACTTCTCTAGAGTTGCCCTCGTTTATGTAAGGCGGGCCTCATTATGGATTTAAAAGCAGTTATTAGAGTCAGCGCGGGATTTCTGGTGTTTTTCGGCATGCTGGTGATGATACCGGCGATCTACTCGTTATGCACGAATGACTCAACAGCGCTTAGCTTTTTGTATATTGGGGGAAGTACATGCGTTATTGGGTTGTTAGCCTTTTTGTTATGTCGCAGCGAATACGAGGAGCTTAATATCCGTAGTGGGTGCGCAGTTGTGGCTTTATCCTGGATAATGGCATGTGTCATAGGAGCATTACCTTACTATCTATCAGGAACATTAAGCTCTTTTGTCGATGCTTTCTTTGAAGCAACTTCCGGCTTCACTGGTACTGGCTCATCTGTAATTAGATCAGTAGAACATACTGACAGAGCAGTCTTGTTGTGGAGATCAATGACACAGTGGCTGGGAGGAATGGGTATTATTGTATTTTTTATAGCAATCCTACCACTTTTGGGGGTTGGCGGTATTCACTTGTTTAAGGCTGAAGCTCCCGGGCCACAGGCAGATAAGCTCACGCCGCGAGTACAAAACGTGGCCAAGAGCCTCTGGGGTATCTATAGTGGGCTGACTCTAGTGATGATTATTGCTCTGATTTCTGCCGGCCTTTCCCCTTTTGATGCAGTAAATCATGCTTTCACCACTATGGCCACAGGTGGATTTTCAACTCATTCAAACGGCATTGCTTTCTTTAACAGCCCACTTGTTGACTGCATTTTTATTGTTTTTATGTTCTTAGCTTCGGTTAATTTTAGTCTTCACTACAGCTTATTAACAGGCAACCCGAGGGCTCTATTGGAAAACTCGGAGTTGAAAGCCTATGTACTGATTATTTTATCTTGTTCACTTTTAATAACTGCCGGGATATATGGGCGAGATTACTCTTCTCTGCTGGAAGCCTTTCGAAGGGCGCTCTTTGAAGTTGTTGATACAGTATCAACTACCGGATATACACACAGTCATTACTTACAGTGGCCCGTATATACCCACGTACTCTTAATTATGCTGATGGTTATGGGTGGAATGTCCGGATCCAGTGCAGGAGGGGTAAAATGTATTAGATTTGTTGCTGCTCTGAAGTTAGTCAAGTTAGAGCTGACGCATGTGTTACATCCGACTGCTTTTTTAACAGTTAAAACAGACAACCGCTCACTGCCGGAAGAAACTCTTCGTGGCATTTGGAGTTTGATTTTTATCTATTTTATAAATTTTTCTGTCGCCACAGTTATTTTGACATATAGAGGTCTGGACATTGTTTCCGCTTCTACTGCCGTGTTTACTGCTCTTTCAGGCGTCGGGCCAGCTTTCGGAAGTCTTGGTCCATTTAGCAATTTCATAGCCCTTGACGATCCTTCCAAGCTGACACTCTCAGCATGCATGCTAATGGGAAGACTGGAATTTTACTCAGTTCTGATTCTGTTTACCCCCTGGTACTGGCAAAAATAACACTATAAGCTGGAACAATAAGCATCATTCTCTGGTTACATAATCATAAGGTAATACAATTTAATTAAGCCAGGCCGACAAACAGGCATCCAAGAAGCTATCCCCGTGTTTCTGCCATTACCCTCATAAACCAGTCAATCTCATACTTTCCTCCGGCTATAAAAGGGCAACGTTCATGAATATTTTGTGGCTTTATATCCAGGATATCGCAGGTACCATCAACAGCCCTGCCCCCGGCCTGTTCGGCAATAAAAGCAAGCGGCATACATTCATAAAGCAAGCGCAGTTTACCGCGCTCACGCTTCTTATTTGCCGGATGAAGAAAGATACCTCCTTTTCTTATAGTCCTGTCAAAATCGGAAACAAGTGAGCCTACATAGCGCCCACTGTATGGAGTGCCACGCTCTTCATCTTCCTTTTTAATACTTTCAATAAACTTGATCGTGGGCTCATCCCAGATGGGGTAATACCCTTCATTAACGCTATAGATTTTTCCTTTGTCAGGAATCACTATCTTTTCTTCCGTTAAAACAAACTCACCCACATCAGGGTCAAGCGTAAAACCATGCACGCCGGCCCCACAGGAATAAACAAAGGATACCTTTGCACCGTAAATGGAATAACCGGCGGCTACTATACTGCGCCCTTTCTGAAGAAAATCATCGTGCTGCGCTTCTTTATCAGGGTCAACTTTTCTAAAAATTGTGAAGATCGTGCCCACCGGTATATTTGTTCCTATGTTACTTGACCCATCCAACGGATCAAATGCTACTACGTATTTAGCATCGCGGCGGCCTTCTTTGGCAGCAACTACACTGTCACGCTCTTCAGATACAAGCAAGCCAAAGTGTCCGGAAGAGCCAAGCAACTCCATAAGAACCTGATCAGCCTCCTCGTCGAGCAGGTGAGTTTTTTCACCCTGCACGTTAACTCTACCGGTATATCCCTGTAATCCCTTAAAACCAGCGGTCTGCACCAGCCTGGCAATTATTTTAACTCCCAAGGCAATTGAAGTTAAAAGATCCGATAGCTCGCCTGTCGACTGTGGAACCTGTTTTTCCTGAGCGTGTATGAAACGAGCAAGCGTTTGGGTTGGAATCATATGGTCCTCCTTATAAGCAACTTACAAAGATACGCTGAATATATTAGGCTCTAGCCTAAAAATCAAAGGTTTTATAACAACTGTCCGGGAGCTGCAGCAATTTTGCGGCTGGTTGTTGGCTTATGTTTAACTGGTAGTTCAATAACAAATTTTACTCCCGCGGGAGTATTATCAAAAATCTTTACCTCTCCCTGATGTTCAGAGATCACTGAGGAGACTATCGCGAGGCCGAGACCGGTGCCGCGTTGTCTGGTAGTGAAATAAGGCTCAAAAACGCGCGCCCTATTTTCAGGCGGAATGCCTGGGCCGTTATCAGATACTTCTATAACAACATTGCCATGCTCAGCATCGTAGAGCGACCTAATAACAATTCGGGGGGCATCGGCTGTGTCCCTCTCAACCCGCTCAGACAGAGCCATAATAGAATTATCAATTAAATTGATTAACACTCTTCTAATCTGTTCACGATCAAGCAGTACTTCGGGAAGATTTTTGCCGGCTACGAACTGGAACACAATGTTCGGGTGGCTTTCTGCAAACGGCAGTAATGTATCGCTTATAATAATATTGACATCAGAGCTTTTAAAATCAGCTGCGGGCATTCGGGCAAACTGTGAGAATTCATTTGCCAGCCGCTTTATCGATGAAACATGCTCAACAATAGTATGAGCTGCCTCAGCTGCATCGTCACTAAATGGTGAGTTACGCAATAGTTTTTGAAGTCGTTGAGCAGAAAGTTGAATTGGCGTCAACGGGTTTTTTATTTCGTGGGCAATCCGTCGGGCAACCTCTCTCCATGCGGCGAGTTGCTGTGCCCTGGCAAGCTCGGTAATATCATCAAATATTAGTACAGTCCCAAACCGCTTACCCCCGCTTCCAATCATTTGCCCGGCACTACATAACAATCTGTGCTCTCTTCCGTTTAAATCAGTGATAATTGCAACTTCAGCTGCTGTCTGATTATCCCTACCAATATCTTCAATAAGTGACAAAACAGGTCCATAAACCTCTGCAGGCAAGATCTGCTCTAAAGTTTTGCCTATCGCTCCATCTTTTTCGTCAATACTAAATAATCTTTCTGCGAACTGATTAATAGCTGTAACGCCACCTCTGGTATTAATACTAATTACACCAACAGCCAGATGAGACAAAATGGTTTCAAGGTAAATACGTCTCTTTTCTGACTCACTACGTGACTTCCTCAAGTCAGCTATCATTTTATTAAAAGAGTCTACCAGAAAGCCAATATCATCATCAGCACTCGCCCGAATTTCAAAATTATAATTGCCTCTAGCAACTGCCCTGGTTCCTTCAGCCAGTCGCTGGATAGGGCCTGAAATTTCTCTGGCTATATAAAAAGCAAACCAAATCGCTGCGAATACTATCAGACCAGCGATCATAGCCAGAGTTAGAAGATATCCTGAGCGCAGAGGTGATTTAAAAAACTTAAGCTGTTGGTATTCACGATACGAATTATTTACAGTATTAATTGCACGGGTTAGTTCTGGAGCAATTCTTGTCGTTACAAGTAATACTTTTATGTCGCCTAAGACCCTAAGCGGCCAATAAGCTCTAACGAACTGAATGCCTTCATGTGTTTGAAGCAGCGAGACAGGTTCACCGGATAAAGCCTTCTCAAAGGCAGTATTATCAAGTTTCGGATCATTAAAATCCTGATTATTGGTGGCAGCATTTGCTGCAAAAACATACTGTGAGCGATCTTTATTGAATATTCGAACTGTATAATACCTGCCGCGCAAGCGCTCAGCTTCCAGTGTATCTTTCAATTCAGATGTAAATCTAAAAATCTCTGGATTGTTTTCTAGTTCGCTTACCAGGCGCTTAGCACCCTCTTTAACACTATTCTCTAACGTAGCATAATGAATGCGGGCTATCTGCACGGCGCCAGTGATAGCAGTTTCAACCTGACTATTGAACCAACCGCTTACAGCCTGACTGAGAAGCCCACTTGCCAGAAAAAAGATTATCGCTGCCGGTATAAGCGTTAACCCGACAAATGCTACTACCAATCTTAGTCGCAGGCTGGAGCCCAGTAGCTTACGACGCCGGTCGAATACAAGCTTGACAATATTACGCCCGATTAAAAATGCCAGTAATACCAGCAGAATAATATTGATATTAACCAGTAAAAAAACCAGCAAATTATTATTTGAGTATCCGCTTTCAGTTCCTGGTCGTTGCCAGTATACCAGCGCCGAAAGAGAAATGGCTCCCAGCAAAAATATAACTACCCGCAGACCCATTCCGGCCCGACGCCACCACAATAAAAATCTAAGTCGGCGAGAAACCATATTCGTTACTCGTTCTTATTTCTCGGCTTTAAGCATAAAACTCTCCCAACCCGAATCATATTCATTCGGCCTTAAAAGCCCTAGAGTGATTACACGCGATATTTTTGCAAGGGTTTCATTGTACCTTCCCTTGCAATCAACCAGGACCCTGACATTAACATAAGCACGCCGAGCGGAAAGGTACTTGTTATGCCCCGCTGCCAGGAACGCAAGAGGCATAGACCTAACTGCCCCGGTCTCCTGAAGGGCCTCCTGATAACTTTTCAGCGTCTTTTCTTCGGGTGGGACAGCATCATGCAAACGATCGGATACCAATCTATAACTACCCGTTATAGGATCAAAGCTCAGTCTGTGCGTTTCAACACGTTTTCCTAAACAGCTATCGAACCAGGCACTTCTTCGTCGACACAATTGAGCTTCAAAGCGATAACGAACCTCCATCCCACTGTTTAAACAACGTGGGATCCAGTCAGCCTTTCCAGCTGTTAATATATTAATGTTCTCCGAAGTAGAATCACCCCAGCGCACATCGACTGACGGAAAAGCAAAAATAAGTCCGCTAAATATTAAAAGAAAAGAGATCGCTCTCATCAAAACAGTTTAAGATTTGCCGGTTTTTTAACTCTACTATAATCGTAGCCTAAGTGATTATATCCACTCTCTGTGACCTCTCTTCCCCGACGGGTACGGGCTATATAGCCCTTTTGTACAAGAAATGGCTCATAAACATCCTCCAGAGTGCGAGCATCTTCACCTACAGCAGCCGCTATCGTTTCTATTCCAACCGGACCACCGTTAAATTTCTCTATAATAGTTTCAATCAGCAATCTATCCATCTGGTCAAGACCTGCGGCATCAATCTCAAGCAGAGACAGCGCTTTTTTTGCCGTATCAACAGTAACACTACCATCAGCTTTGTCCTGCGAATAATCCCTAACCCGCTTTAAGAGCCGGTTGGCGGTGCGTGGCGTACCTCTAGCGCGCCTTGCAATTTCACAAGCAGCCTCCCGGGCGACTGAAATGTTTAGAAGCTCAGCTGATCTGACTACAATCTCCTCAAGCTCTTTCTCACTATAATAATTTAACCTTAAGACAAGCCCAAAGCGATCCCGTAACGGTGATGTTAGCATGCTGGCACGTGTGGTTGCACCTATAAGAGTAAAAGGCTTTAAATCAAGTTTAACTGAACGCGCGGCAGGTCCCTGCCCAATCAATATATCAATATGAAAATCTTCCATGGCAGGATAAAGCACTTCTTCGACTACACGCGGCAAGCGATGAATCTCATCTATAAACAGGACATCGTTCTCCCTTATAGTGCTTAAGATAGCGGCCAGATCTCCTGGACGTTCAATTACAGGCCCTGAAGTTGCTTTAAATCCTACACCCAGCTCATTACTTACGATAGAAGCCAATGAAGTTTTTCCCAATCCAGGCGGTCCATGCAACAGTACGTGATCAAGAGCCTCACCCCGCTGTTTGGCAGCCCTACATGCAATTTTAAGATTTTCTTTTACGCTCTCCTGCCCGATATAGTTATCAAAACTATCGGGTCTGAGTGATGTAATGACCCTCCTTTCCTCGTCTCCGTCAAGATCTGAAGAGAGCTCAACCCACGTTTCTATCTCGTCAGTTGAACCGCGAGGAAGTATCTTTTCTGGGCGGGACTTTCCATTCATTTCCGTCACCGTTTTCAAGGTAGTTGTTTAAATATATCTGAGGGCAGCTTTCAGCAACTCTCCACTATCACTCCCCAACCCGTTACCACTATCGATAGCTGCCTGCAGCGCATTCTCTGCCTCGCGTCTTGCAAAACCGAGCGCACACAAGGCTTCAAGTGCATCATTTGCAGCACTACTGACTTCACGCTCTATACCAGCAGCAAGTGGCGAACTTTCTTTAACATATTCAACCACCCTATCTTTCAGTTCAACAATAATACGTTCAGCTGTTTTTTTGCCTATGCCTTTAACCCGCTGCAGCCTGGCTGCCTCGCCTGTTCCAATAATACGCAACAGCTCCTTTTTCTCTACATTTGAAATAATTTCGAGAGCGCTACGGGCCCCCACGCCTTTTACTTTTATCAACAGTAGAAACACCTGCTTTTCGAGTCGATCAGCAAAACCAAAAAGCTGAATACTTTCGGGACGTACATCAGTATAAACAGTTAACTCAACATTACTCCCCGGCCGCGCCTTTTCAAGGCAGGCACTGGAGCAGATTACATCATATCCAACCCCACCGATATCTACGGTAATGGCGTTTCCATTCAACTCGGATACTTTTCCACGTAACATTGAAATCACCGTGCGCCCTCCTGAGCCGCCGCTTCAAGTTCGGAGTCATCAATATCAAAATTGGCTATTACCTGCTGTACATCATCAAGATCATCCAGCATATCTAAGAGCTTTAGAAGCTGCTGAGCTTCTTTGCCGCACACTTTTACCGTTGTTGACGGGATTGGTTGAATTTCAGCTTCGAAATTACTGGTGACCCCCTCTAGCACAGAACGCACATTATCAAAATCCTGTACAGAAGTTGTTACTTTCCAAAATTCATCCTCAGCTTCAATATCTTCAGCTCCAGCATCAAGTGCAAGATCAAAAATTTTCTCCTCGCTTATCTCCGACTTGGGCAGGGTAATTATACCCTTATCTGTAAAAATATGGGCTACTGCATTAGTGCCTCCGAGACTACCTCCACATTTAGTCAGAGCGTGTCTGACTTCTGCTACAGTGCGGTTCTTGTTGTCGGTTAACGCCTTAATTAAAATAGCCACGCCTCCGGGTCCATATCCTTCATAAGTTATTTCAGTATAATCAACTCCCTCCAGATCTCCTGTTCCGCGCTTAATGGCGCGCTCTATATTATCAGCAGGTACGCTATTAGCCTTTGCAGTTTGAATGGCTGCCTTAAGGCGCGGATTGCCATCTGGATTACCCCCACCGAGCTTTGCCGCTACCTGCACCTCTTTTAACAGCCGCGTGAAAATCTTGCTGCGCTTGGCATCGCTGGCCGCCTTCTTTCGCTTAATAGTTGACCATTTTGAATGACCTGACATATTGCCTTTGTAAGAATAAATCCAGTTATACTATAACATTATTTAATTTTTGATGGAGTGGCTAATACTGAATAATAACCAGTGTTTTCAATATATTAATTACTATCCTGAAGTCGCCCTGGCGGCAAGTGTAAAATATAGCCGGTGAAAAATAAAGCGAGCGAAAAATTGCACATTTGTAATTTGTTTGTATTAAGTCTTATTAAAACCGAGTGGAATGAACTGTCAGAAGGCACTTTTTTAAATCGCTAAAAACTTGATGCGCCGAATATTTTATATTTTTTTAGTTGCTCTGGCTGTTCTGGCTTTCCTTTATTTCTATGTAGATACTTTACTTAATGAAAGGCTTAATCCTGCCAGAAAAACAAGTCGTCCCGCCATATATTCAGATCTGACAGAGCTACCGGACGGTACTTTTCTTGAAAAAAAACTGTTCACCGCCATGCTTGTGCGCAGAGGCTACCGGCCTGTCAGTAAAGTTAATACTCCCGGAGAATTTTCTGTTGAGGACAGCACTCTGCTTATTTTTACAAACCCTTTTATTGGGGCAGATGGCTTGCTTCGCCAGGGGCATAAATACCGCTACTCACTTGTTAACGGGCGAATTGAGAACCTCACTGCCCCTGCTTTAAAGACGATTATGCTTGAACCGCTGGTGCTTGCTCGTCCTGGGAGTCCTGAGATAACAGTTAAAAACATACGGCCACTGAATGAGATACCCGAATCACTTAAAAATGCTGTCATATCAATTGAAGATCAGCGCTTCTACAGTCACTTTGGACTCGACCTGATAGGGATTTTGCGGGCTCTATATCGGAATATCCGTGCAGGCAGAATAGTTGAGGGAGGCAGTACAATCACCCAGCAACTGGCGAAAAATCTGCTGTTCAGTCCGCAGCGTACAATTACCCGAAAAATTCTGGAAGCCGTAGCTGCTCTTAATCTTGAACAACGGTACAGCAAAGATAAGATTTTGGAGCTCTATCTGAACGAAGTATACTTCGGTCAGGAGGGAGTTGTAGCTATTCACGGCGTAGCTGAAGCTGCCAGGGCCTTTTTTGATAAAGATGTATCTGAGCTTACCCTGTCAGAATCGGCTCTGCTGGCAGGACTTATCCGAGCTCCTTCTCTGTTTTCACCACGTCGCCATCTAAAACGCGCTTTAGAGCGCCGTAATCTGGTACTTAAGAAAATGCTGGAGCAGGGTTATATAAACTCCCGGCAATATCGGACCGCTATAAATTCCGGTGTTAAGATTAAAGCAGAGCGAACATACAGACCAATAGCCCCTCATTTTGTCAGAGCTGTTTATCGTATTCTTCAGGAAAACTACTATGTCGACGCAGACATAGCTACCAGGCTGTCCATACACACGGGTCTAAGTCCTGAACTACAACTTTGTGCTTCCGAAGCCGTTAAGTCCGGAGGCCTTAAGTTAATTAAACGCTTTCCTCGCCTGAGAAAGCGCAATATTGAACCTGAAATTTCTCTTGTTGCAATTGAACCCTTCAGCGGAAAAATTCGCGCCTATGTCGGCTCTCGGGATTACAGTAAATCACAATTTGATCACGTAATTGACGCAAAACGTCAAATCGGTTCTACCATTAAACCATTCTTATATCTGACAGCACTTGATGGTGCGCGGAATGATTATCGAGCGGCCACACCAATTAGTATCCTTCCTGATAAACCTTACAGTGTTACGTTACCTAACGGAACTACCTGGCAGCCCGAGAACTACGACAGAAAATATCGGGGCAATGTTACCCTGCGTTATGCTCTTGAAAACTCGCTTAACGTACCGGCTGCCTATGTCGGGCAAAAGGTTGGTGTAAAAAATCTGGCTAAGACCTTGAGAGATTTCGGTTTTAAAGAAAAGATACTTGCAGTCCCGGCGCTTTCGCTCGGAGCGCTTGATACAAGTCTACTGGAGCTTACCGCGGCTTACGCAGCGCTGGCAAATGGCGGTATTTACGTGGAGCCCAGATTTTTTATCTCTGCTTCAGAACCAGACGGGGAAGTTTTGTTAACAAGTGAAATAGTTGAAAGGCGTGTAGAGCCTGAAAATATTGTTTATGTTCTTACAAATATACTACAGGGAGTTATAGAGCGCGGCACCGGCAGAACAGTAAGGGCTTTTGGCTACCGGGGGCCGGCAGCCGGCAAAACCGGAACTTCAAGTGATAAACGTGACGCCTGGTTTGTCGGTTTTTCACCTGATTTAGCGGCAGGAGTATGGGTTGGTTATGATGACAATTCGGTGCTCGGTGTGACTGGTGGCGGTGCAGCCGCCCCGATTTGGGCGGAGTTCATGAAATGCGCCCGCGATTACAAACCGGCTGAAGAATTTCTTATTCCACCCGGCGTTGTTATAGCAGATATAGACAGTAAGACTGGCCTTCTGGCATCAAATTATTGTCCACGCTCAAGAGCAGTCAAGGAGGTTTTTGTTGCAGGTACTGAACCAACCGAATTCTGTGATGAACGGCCGGGCAGACATTTTATCAGAAGAATAGAAAAGCTCTTCGAAGGAGAACCCGAAAATAAAAAACGCCGACACCGCAGAAAGAGTTTTTGGGATATTATTTTTGGGAAGTAACGATGCAATACAATAAATTACAGAGAATTACAGAACTGAAAATCAGAGAGCCGTAAAGCTGAAAGCCGGAGCTGAAAGCTGTTCAGCCGAGAGCCGGATGCTGATTTCCGGTTCAGGTTCTGTTTACTAATTACTGTTTTTCCGATTTCGGAATAAATCTGCAGCCAGCTTCCCGCATTCAGCTGATCAGCTACTGCTACTGCCGCATCATAAGCAGCAGTCTTTAAAGCAAATAAATCCTAAGACAGGCAGTGCTATGAAGCCCCTTTTACAGACTTTTTTAACTCTTTTTACCGGCCACTTATCTGCTTTGACTAAAACCACAAGATAAGGTAAACTTCATATATAACCTCTTGGAATAATTATTATTATGGGACTACGCGACTTTTCAGCCAAAATCATCCCCTTTGATTCTTATCGTATGGCTGCAAAGCTTCGTAAGTGTCTTACCAAAGCTGGCAATCTTTCGAAAGTTCCCTGTCGCGGTTTTGATCTGCAGCAAAGCGCGCTTGCAGCTGTTATAGGAAACCTTTCTCAGCTCGAGCAGGAAGTCATTTTTGGAGTTTATCGCTTTCGGGGTTACGAAGAACCGTTGGAAGATCTTGCAAAAAGACTGAATATTTCGGTTGAGCAGGTAAAAGAAATCCGTGACAGAGCACTCAGAAAACTGGGCCCCTCCCCGGGGCATTCGCCCCGTTAAAAATTAGTGCCACTCTAAAGTTTCAATATAACGCCGCAGCTGCCCGGCCGTCCTGAATTTTTTTAAGATAAGAGATCTCTTAAGTCCACAGCAGATTGATTTCACTTCAGGCGGATGTGCGTGGTAATGTTTACTGCCCCCGATTGCTTCATAAAAGAGTCTTACGAGATCACATACATCGTCCTCAATGTTCTCTTTCCGCGGCGTCTGCCAGTGGAACATATCAAGCAGCTTTAATTCAAAGCTGAGGCCGTATCTGCGTACTATTATGTTTTCAGCATGCAAATCTCCATGGTA
The DNA here is from genome assembly GCA_003696425.1 of Candidatus Dadabacteria bacterium. Taxonomy (GTDB): domain Bacteria; phylum Bdellovibrionota_C; class UBA2361; order UBA2361; family J046; genus J046. Next base: position 19,776 of record RFHI01000079.1, read on the forward strand.
TTCACGCAAATTATGGATTTTCTCTATTCCGGAAGCCAGAGCGTGCAAAAGATGCAGCCCCTGAAATACCGGCACACGCCCTCCACGCTGACGCTTTAAAAACTCGCTTAAAAGCTCGCCCTCTACATACTCTGAAACTAAAAAGGGCACTTCCTGATGTTTGAAGGTTATACTGTCAAGGGTATGGTACTGAATAACTATGGGACATTCTCTGAGCTTATGCAGTTTCTTGGCATAAAACTTAACGTTTTTGTTATTGGGATTACGATGCGGATAAAAAAACTTGGCTGCGCGTTCTATACCGGTCCACTTCTCTTCAACGATATAGACCTCCCCTTCCCAGCCTTCGCCCAACTTCGAGCGCACAACGTACTTACCGGCCAAAATTAGCCCCTCGGGGAAATTAAATTCTTCAATAAGATTATGATTACCGGCCATGCTCCTCTATACCATGATTCCAGGCAGTTAGTGATTCTGGCATATAGCAGCCGGCCGGATCAATATATCCGCACGGTGCGGCTTTGAATATCTTACTGCTCTTATCGTCGTTTATAGGCTGCCCACGCCTTGATCCAGACAGGCAACTGGCTGGCCGGCTATTACCTGCCATCAGGACTTGCCAACTGGCAGCCTGTTACTGTAGCGTTTTGGCTGAAGTTTTACGATTTTATTACAGGGAATGTTATGGTCAGGGATATTATAGTAAAGAGTTTAATACTTTGCTCTCTAATGCTCACCCTCTATACGCCAGTCGCAGAAGCTGATTCTTCAGAGATTGGCCGCAAGTACGCCGAGGATCTCTCAGAGACATTTGAATGGGTTGCCAACCAGATCACTCCCGCCGTTGTAAATATCAGTACACGTGTGAAAGTACGCCGTGGTATTCAACCGCCTGATCTCCCTTCTGATCCGTTTTTTGAATATTTTCGTGATTTTTTTGGTGAAGACTTTTTTGATCGTTACCGGCGTCGACCAGCCCCTCGTGGACTGCAGCCATACAGTATGGGAACAGGGGTGATTGTTGACAGGCAGGGTCACATTTTAACCAACAACCATGTTGTTGGCGAAGCTGATGAGGTAAAGGTTACTCTTTATGATAAGCGCACAGTTAAAGCCAAAATAATCGGCACTGATCCCCGAACTGATCTGGCAGTCATAAAAATCGAGGCCAAAAACCTTAAACCGGCTGTTTTGGGTGACTCTGACAAGCTGAAAATCGGAGAGTGGGTTATTGCTGCCGGCAATCCTTTCGGCCTCAGCAATACTATTACAGCCGGTATTGTAAGCGCTAAAGGACGCTCCCTTATGGGTGGTGGACGCTACGAAGATTATATCCAGACCGATGCTGCCATTAACCCGGGGAACAGTGGAGGCCCGCTGGTAAACCTTCACGGTGAAGTGGTTGGCATTAATACTGCCATATATTCTAAAAGCGGAGGATATATGGGAATCGGCTTTGCAATTCCAGTTAATATGGCTAAATCCGTAATGCAGAGCCTTATTAAAGAGGGCCGTGTGGTACGTGGCTGGCTTGGGGTAATTATTCAGGATCTCGATGAAAATCTGGCAAAATCATTTAATTATCCGAGTACAGAAGGTGCGCTGGTGGGTGATGTGCAGAAAAATGGTCCGGCCCAGAAGGCAGGGTTAAAGCAGGGGGACATTATCATCCGCTTTAACGGCCGGAAGATTAAAAGTGTTAATCAGCTTAGAAACGAAGTTGCTGCTGTGCGGCCAGGAACCAGAGTATCAGTAGACGTAATACGAAACGGCCGCAAAAAAACCCTTAAGGTTAAAATCGGTGAGTTGCCTTCAGAAGATAAAATGCCCGGTTTAGGCCAGAGAGAAAGCCAGACTGAAGAGAATGAGCTTGGAATTAGTGTTGATGATCTGACAGAAGATATGGCCGACCGCCTGGGTACGGACGCCAAAGAAGGGGTGGTAGTAACCCGTGTTCTCCCCGGAAGCATTGCCGCACAGGCTGGAATCAGGCCACGTGATATTATTCTTAAGGTCAATGGGAAAAAAGTTTCAGATGCCGATCAGTTCAGAGCGGCACTCAAGAAAGCAAACCTTAAGAAAGGTATCCGCATGATTATTGAATCGCGTGGGATTCAGCGCTTTGTGTTTATGCGGGCAGAGGAGTAAAAAGACACGCAGCAGATCAGCTACTGCTGCTGCATCTGAAAATCAGAAAGCTGTAAAGCCGAAAGCTGGAGCTGAGAGCTGTTCAGCGGACAGCTGGATGCTGAGTTCCTGTTCAGGTTCTGTTTGCTGATTACTGTTTTTCTGATTTCGGAATGGACCTGCAGCCAGCTGCCCGCATTCGGCTGATCAGCTCCTGCTACTGCCACAGCATCAGCAGCAGCCAAAAGGCAGCGAATAGATTTATGCCGCAGGAAGTGAATCATTTTAGTTCATATTCTTTAACAATTTATAGAGGTG
>RFHI01000080.1 GCA_003696425.1 Candidatus Dadabacteria bacterium
GCTTCATTGATAATGATAACCCCATTGCCATCACCGGCAACGAACTGAGGTTTGTTATCAACTGGATTTTTCCAAACTACACCAGTGCCCTCACGGGGGTTGCCCTGCCAGTCAAGTACGGGTTTGCCACTTTCCGGATCAATTGGTTCTGTTCCATCAGCTATTTTACCCACAGGTATTACCATTTTGGGGGCAAGAGATACGACTACACCAGGTCCTCCGGTTTCTACCAGTTGTGTGAAGTCCTCGTTGGTTCTGCTTATCTTTTTACCTAAGACTTCCCCCAACCTCTCGAGTACTTCCTCTGGTCTAACTAAAACAATATCCATACTCTTCCTAGCAGTTTCTGCAGTAAGTTCAGAAATGTCGCCCCCTTCGGGCCCATTACCTTTAGGCCCTTCGCCCCCTTTGGGCCCTCCGCGTCCTCTGTCTTCAAAGCCAGTCATTTTTGCCTCCTTTTTAAAGTAACAATTATAATTGATTAAAAAATAACATCTCAATTAACGCTATTAAAGAATTTTTTGAAAATTTGGTTGCGACAATTTAACCACAAGCCAAAATCATTATTCTTGTACTGCATTATCATATAATCCTCTCATTTTTATGCTTAGTTTTTTAACCCTCTTTTCCTCCTCTTCTGTTAACGTTCGTCCCTCATCATTAGCTTTTGTGAAAATTGCCCGCATATCTTCATAGAGCCTGTGCCCCTCACCGTTTTTTACCTCAAGAATTGAGTTAAGATGTAGCTGCAATTCTGCTACATGCCCCTCAATTCTAATCTTTAACAGAATGTCACGGTAGCCTGTATCAAGAGGCTCCAAAAACCTGTCTTTTATTGCAACTATCTCCATATCCTGATCATTGGTTATCACTTGCAGCACTTGGTAAACCTGCTCCAGGCTTTCACAGGCAATACTTGCTCTTAATATATCTGTAAGCTGGGTGGTGTCGCCGGCAAAGTCCTCCAGCCGTTGTCTCGCTCTTTCACGGCCCTTAAGGCCGTACGGGTTACTTTCCGTGGTCGGTGGAAGCTGTAGCTCTGTTCCTGTTACTCTTGATATAAGTCCAAGTTTTTCAAAAAAGACGGGTGCTGTCCGAGCAGCGTCTGCGTATAACCCCTCAAAAGAATTATTTCCTTGTCTCCAATCGCGGTCTAATGTGCGCTCAAGTATGGAGCAGGATAGCTCTTCCTGCCATTTCTCGAGGTTGGTTTTTGGTCTACTGCCGGATTGCAGTTGCAGGCCTTCAATAATTGTTACGAGAGAAGTGGGAGAGGCGCCTTTCTCGAGTTGATGAAGAATTGAGAATGTTATGCGAAGCTCAGACGGCAGTTCGGGATCTGGGGATTCGAATTGTATGCCGAAAGTATCTCTTAATGTTGTAAGGGTACTTGCTACCATCCACTCACTGGTTTCAGGATCAGCACATTTCTCTAAATATTTCCGGAGAAGTTCTGGCAGGCGTTCCCTATCTCTGCTAATAATTGCAGCCTCTAACCGAGTGGCTGTTTCCCAGTAATCAGTACCGGCGTGCTTACCATCTTTAAACGATGCTGCAGCCATCCATGCGAAACGCTCTGCGCGCGCATCATTTCCCAGCCGTTTATTGTTATGTGCAGCATTAATGGCCGAGTAGTGACTACGATCCAGGAAAAACCCGTGTTCATACATTTTAGTGGAAAGCTCCATTAAGCGCCTGTCTATGTCGCCACTTACATCAGCGTCTACTGAAAATATTTCAAGGGCACGCTTTTTATCGGCTAGTGGGACAGAAGGATTCGATAGCTCCCGCAAGGCTTTTCCAGCTGCGGCCAGAACTTCGGCACTAAGACCAGTGTTACGGATAGAAGGGTCGAGAGCATCTATTTCCGACAGTTTAATATCAGGCAGTTTTTCAGCATAACGTCTTATATAGTCTTGAGTCATCTCAAGAGCGCCTAGATAATCACGGGTCTTGTTTAGTGCGACAATATAGATTTCAAGAGATTTTTTTGATAAATCGATAGGGTCGTCTGTGGAGGCATTAAGACACGGCTTGCAGAGCTCTATGATGCGGTTCCAGTCGCCTTGCTTTTGGAGATTCAGTAGCTCGTCCTCCGTTGGCTGGTGCCCTTTACTATGCCCCGGCCCGTTACTGCCTGCATCACTTGGCCTGCTTCGAGGCTCATCGTTTCGTGGGCCTGTCCCGAACATTTATTCCTAACTTCCTTTACAGAACACTTTTGGACAATTTCCTCTGGCGCTGTTTGGTGTTATGAGAGAGAAATAGCTGTTTGTGCGATTAGGGCGTATGTAATTGATTATATGATGAATTAAGGGGCAAGAAAGAGGGGTAAGTGAGGGCTTCGGCCAGCTTAAGTACTTATAAGGATACAAAACAGGTTATATATACAATAACTAGGGTTGAAACACTTGAGTTCAGCATATGACACTGAACCGGAAGTTTGTAATGGAACAAAATTATGAATGATAGGGTGAATCTTCCTGAAGCCTCGCCGCAGGCTACAAAAGAAGGAGCGCAGCTTGCTCGGGAAAGCATCGGAAGCCGCAGACTGGATCTAGTCCGTAAAGTTCTGGGTCTTAATAAGTTTTTGAAGAGTCCTGATATTACTGGAAGAGTGGACAGACCTGTTGTCTTTGGCCCGAGAATGGGAGTTCGTACAAGCAGTCATACTGTTGCAGGGGCAAGAGATTATACTGTAACAGAATATACCCGGCTGGTTTTTGATGAGGGAGCAGTTAAACGTTGGCGGTTTGCTGAATTTGATCCCCCTTTTACTACAAGTACAAAACCAACAGTAGTTTACCAGAAAGATGTAAATTTTCATACAGCAATTCGTCTGGCATTAATGGGGGAATCAGCTAAAAGTTTGCGGGATCAGCTAACCCGGGGAATAAGCTCGCTTGCATCTCACTGACTTAAGGAACATAGCTGCGGGCGATGGCCGGAGCAGCCTGTAATCAACTACTTTCGCTTAAGCCGCGCACCCTCTGGCGAGTCTTCAATAATATAACCAGCTTCAGCTATTTTATCGCGCAGAGTGTCAGCAAGCTCCCAATCCTTCTCACGGCGGGCAGCTTCGCGCTGGTTTAGTAAGTCCTGAAGCTCCTGCGGGATATCAAGCGATTCACTCTGCCAGCTGTTAAAATCAAAGCCTGCTACTCGGTCAAAATACAGAAGAAGCTGCCACTTTTCAGCCGGTGAGAGGTTACTGTCGGAAATACTGCTGTGAATAACTGAGACTGCCTGCGGCATATTAAGGTCATTACAGAGCGCCTCTTCAAACTGCTCCCTGTAGCTAAGCGCCGTATCAGAGAGTGTAACTTCAGCTGAATGGTCGGGATCGTTTTTAAGAGCAATTACAGCATTTTTTAAGCGTTCAAGACTCCGTGCAGCATTGTTTAAGGCCTCCCAGCTGAAATTAAGCTGCGCGCGGTAGTGGGCGCTGAAACAGAAATAGCGGTAGGCAAGCGGATCAATTCCTTTCTCTTCAAGCGATTTAAGCGTTAAAAATCCGCCGGCTGATTTTGACATCTTCTCTTTGTTTAATACCAGAAACTCTCCGTGCATCCAGTACTTAACCCACGGCTTTCCGGTAGCACCTTCAGACTGCGCAATCTCGTTGGTGTGATGCACCGGAATATGATCTATTCCGCCACAGTGAATATCAAACTGATCCCCCAGATACTTCATCGACATGGCACTGCATTCAATATGCCAGCCTGGATAGCCGCGCCCCCAGGGAGAGTCCCACTGGAGCTCCTGGTTTTCAAACTTGGACTTTGTAAACCATAGTACAAAATCAGCCGGATGACGCTTGTTATGATCAACTTCAATCCGCGCGCCGGCTTTAAGCTTTTCAAGGTCAAGCCTGGCGAGTTTACCGTAGTCCTTGAGCTTGCTTACATCAAAATAAACATTTCCGCCGGAAATATAGGTCAGGCCTTTTTTTTCAATACGCTTAATAAGCTCAATCATATCGTTTATATGATCTGTAGCCTTGCAGACTACATCGGGCTTTTGAATATGAAGCTTTTTGCAGTCCTCAAAAAACACAGCGGTATAATACTCGGCTATTTCATAAGACTTCTTTTTTTCACGCTTCATGGCCACCAACATCTTGTCTTCACCCTCATCGGCGTCTGATACCAGGTGGCCCACATCTGTAATGTTCATAACATGGCGTACCTTATAGCCGGCCAGACGAAGCGTGCGGACAAGCACATCCTCAAAGATGTAAGTGCGCATATTGCCGATATGCTGGTAGTCATAGACGGTTGGGCCGCAGCAGTAAACTTTAACGCATTCAGGATCGAGCGGCTCAAAAGGCTCAACTTTTCTTGTAAGGGTATTGTAAAATTTAAGAGTCTTGTTTTTCATTCACTTGAGGTTTTTTTAGGCTATTTTAATGATTACACAGCAGTGCGGTAAATATCAAATGCCGGAGGTCCCAGGCTGAGTTTTTCTATCTTTTTGCAAGGAGAAGAATGTTTCTAAAACCCTGCGGCCGACTGCTGATGCTCTGGTTTTGCTTCGGTATGGATTAACCACAATAACTGAAATCGCTATGCGGGGGTTTTCGGCAGGAGCAGCAGCAATAAACCAGCGATTTAAGCCGGGCGGATTGCTGCCCCTGAGGGTACCGGTCTTGGCGGCAACCTGAATTCCCGGAAGGACTGGCCGTTTATAACGGGCAAACTCTTTACTGGATGTGCCGCTGATTGTGGTTTCAGTCATCATATCAAGGAGAGTTTTAGCCGTTAAAGGGCTGATCATCTGGCCAAGCTGTTCAGGTTCGGTCTGATATATAGAATTTCCGTCAGCAGCAAAAATATTATCAATCAGGTAGGGGCGCTTTAGTACGCCTTTATTAGCAATGGCTGCCATAATTGAAGCAGCATGAACAGGACTGATTGTGACTTTACCAAAACCTGCAGCTGTTCTGCTCAGACCGTATGGCTGGTCGGGTACTGAGGCGGTACTCATATCCATTGAGACGTCAAAACCAAGGCTGCGGTTAAAATAAAAGCGATTTGCATAGTAACGCAGCTCATCTGAGGAGAGATAATTCAGAGCCACTCTGCCAAAAACCGGATTACATGAATGTGCCAGCGCTTCACGCAAAGTCATCCTGCGGCGATCATATCTTTTGCTGGGCCTGTAGTTGTAACTGTTTAAGGTATAGATCCCGCCCCTGAACTTTATTTCACTTTCAGGATTAAGGACGCCTTTTTCGAGCGCAGCGCTGGCAGTCACAAGTTTAAAAAGCGAAGCTGCCGGGAATTCGGCATGCAATTCTATATTTCTAATGGTGCGTGACTTTCCACTTATGGCCAGAATTCTGCCGCTTTTTGGATCAATTGCTGTAATGGCCAGGTGGGAGGCTCTGGTGCCGGCAACTATTCTTTCAATAGCCTGCTGAAATTCGGGATCAACAGTGTAAAAAAGCACATGCTGATCTCTGGTAAGCCCGACCGAGCGCCCTGCAAACACTTTCTTAAATGCCGGTAAGTTTTGAAGTGTGGGCCGGCCGGAAGCTCTTTCGATAAGTGACACTTCCGGCTTAAGACCCTCGGGCAAAACAGGCATAAGCACCGTTCTTTTGAGCTGTAAGGATTTTATTTGCCTGCTTTTTAAAGCGGCTCTGTCACCAGGGAGATCAGCGGTCTGTGATATCAGTGCAGCCGTAGTGGCCTTTAAGGGAAATAGCGGGGAAAATCCTATAGTTAGAAGAGCTGACAGAATTAAAAAAGCGGCAACTGCCGGAGCAGTTAGTCTCTGTTTTTTATTAACCCTTTGATTATACAGAGCGCGCTTGCTGCGTCGGTTTAACAAATCCTGCATGTTTTTTTGATGCTGTAAAATTGCCAGGAGCACAGCGAAATTTAATAGAGCTGTGTTACACTGAAGCTAAACCTGAAAATCCAACGCGCTAGCATGTAACCGGCCAGCTTCACTCATGACTTACTTTAGAAATTAAAATTAACAGGGAGGGACGGCTGTAACAAGCAGGTAAATTTTAGGCATTGCAGGTGCGCTGGATAGACTGGTACCGGGTTTGCAGTATGTCTTTGTGCGTCTTCAGTTGCCCTGAGGTGGTAAAAACCCCGACAGGTAAAATTCCTGTTAGTTATCAGTATCATGGGCAATTAAGCGCTTAAGCTCCAGGGCATTTCCTGTGTGAAAGGCTCTGCAGGGTATTAGTACTTTCCTTTCCGATAAATCTTGAGAGTAGGGCGAGTGGCAGAGACTTGTCAGCAGTTAAAGTAAATCAGTGTTTAGTGTTGATACTGCCACATATATTACGCTCAGGTTCATGAGCGGCAAATTTATGGATATTTTTTGCTACTCAAGTTATCATAAAGGAGAGGCTCTTTTAGAAAGGATTATTTTTGCTTAAACCCTGATTATCTAAGGAGGAAACGTGGCGTTTTGGACCAAAGAAGAAGAGAAGACAAAGAGTTCTGAAGATATAAGCATTTCCGGTAAGGAGGACGGGGAGAGCCATAAAAGTGAGGCTTTAACAGTCAGAGAGCCAGAAAAAGAACCCCTTAGCCGGGAGGAGTTAATAGCGTCACGTTACGGTAAGCTCCGTTCAGCGCTTGGTGCAGGTACGGTCATACAGGGAAAACTCAGCTTTGATACAGCTGTAAGAATTGACGGAAAACTAAGTGGCGAGGTTTTTTCCACCAGCGCATTAATCGTCGGAAAGAGCGGCAGTATTGATGCCAATATAGAAGTTGATTCGCTGATTGTGCTTGGCTCTGTAAAAGGCAGTGTTAAGGCAAAAGAGCGGGTTGAGCTTTTAGCCGGCGGCTCACTGGAAGGTGATCTTACAGCTCCCGTGCTGGTGGTTGAGGAGGGTGCCAGGCTCTCCGGTGACTGCAGGATGAACAGTGCGCCGAAAATACCTGCTCCGCAGCCCAAAAAGGAGATTGAACAGGAGGCCAAAGCATTAAAAGATAAAAAAGCCAAGGCTTCATCATCTGCTGATAAGGCGGGCGAGAAGGCACAGGAGGTGCGGGTACATTAGAGTTAACTTGTGGTCGATGACTACTCTTGTTTAACCGTAGTGTCAGCTGCACCTGAGTCCGGTTCCTGGGCTTCCGGCTCTTCACCGGGAACTTCCTGAACCGGTTCGACTGTTTCGGGGGATTCAATTTCCTCAGGTTCAAGCACTGACTCTGCATAACTGCTGGCACCTATATGGCGCGCTTTAATACGGGCAGCCTTGCCGCGCAGCGGACGTAAGTAAAACAGCCTTGCACGCCTTACACGGCCGCGTGTTACTACTTCAATTTTATCTATACGCGGACTGTGCAGAAAGAAAGTTCTCTCTACTCCGATGTTGTAAGATATCTTTCTTACCGTAAAAGTCGCATTGGGCTTATTGCCTTTGTGACGTTTTATGACCACCCCCTCAAAAACCTGAATACGTTCTTTATTGCCCTCAACAATTTTTGCGTGTACCCGTACGGTATCGCCGGTTCTAAACTCAGGAATATCTTTTCTAAGATAGTCCCGCGAAACTGCATTCATTATATCAGCTGCACTGGAAGCCATTTTATTACTCCGCTAAAATCGTAACCCAGAAATTCATTTTAACCGGTAGAGTTGCCTGTTAAAATCGGGCACTTAAACACCGGAAAAACCAGGACCCTGTATTGCTGCAGGTTCGGATAAGCTACCCGAAACTGCCCTTTTAAGCCGGCCCGGAATGGCGTATAGTATCAGAAAAACAATGGAAATCAAGCAACCGGAGATACCGCAGTAAAATGGCAGCAGTAAATACCAGAGTAAAAAAGAAAGTAAAAACAGCTAGATATAAAAGAGATCCGAAAAAGGAGGCCCTTTTAAAGGAGCTTAGCCAGATAATTACTGATGCCGGCTACACAGTCAGGCGTGAAAAACTTAAACAGGGTCACGGCTGGCGCGTTCTTAGCGGCTGCTGCAGGGCCGAAGAAAACAGAATGATTTTTGTAGACCGCAGGCTGTCCCTCGATGACCAACTCGCTTTTCTTGTATCAAGAATTACAGCGTTAAATATTCAGGTTGATTTGAGTCGCCTTAAAAAATTTCCCACAGCTCTTGTGGGGCATCTGCTTGAGCGGGCGCAGGCTACAGCTGCGGAATAGAGTTTTAACGGGCTTGTGTCACAATAAAACCAACATAACCTGTTAGTAATAATAGTTATACAATATGTCTAAGGTGGCCAGGAGGCAAGGATTATATAATTCTACGCCTGGGGACTCACGTGTACGGCCACGTTGACATCAACGTTTTACGGTGACGTTTACGTATACGTGATACGCGTTGAAGCTGTTCAAAGTAGGTTACTTCTTATTGTATTTGTGCTTCCCTCAGTGTAGTTTTAAGATTGTATAACGTTTAATTTTGCAGTGAACAGATTATGATTTTTGATTCTTTTTTTTGACTCTTTTCTAACGACCTTGCTATAGATTTGGGTACTGCCAATACCCTTATTTACCTTAAAGGTCAGGGGATAGTCTGTAATGAACCGTCTGTGGTTGCAGTATCACGTGACAGCAGTACGGGCAGAAAGAAGGTTTTAGCTGTTGGAGCAGAAGCCAAAAATATGCTTGGGCGAACCCCTGAAAGTATTAGCGCGATTCGTCCGATGAAAGACGGTGTTATTGCTGATTTTGAGGTCACCGAAGAGATGCTTCGGCGCTTAATCCGTAAAGCCAACAACCGGCGTTCTCTGGTAAGGCCACGAATAATCATTTGTGTGCCGCATGGTATTACCGAGGTTGAAAAACGGGCAGTGCGTGAGTCGGCTGAGTCGGCCGGCGCACGAGAGGTGTACCTGATTGAAGAACCGATGGCTGCTGCAATTGGGGCAGGACTTCCGGTCACTGAAGCCTGCGGCAGTATGATCCTGGATATCGGCGGCGGCACTACTGAAATAGCAATCATCTCTCTTAAGGGTATTGTATATTCGCGCTCTGTACGCGTCGGCGGTGATAAGATGGATGAGGCTATACAAAACTACATTAAGAGACGTTACAATATGCTTATCGGCGAGCGTACTGCAGAGCAAGTAAAGATCTCTATTGGGACTGCTATGGATACCGGTGAAAATCTTTCGCTTGAAATCAAGGGACGCGATCTTGTACACGGTGTTCCCAAGGCTGTAGTTGTCACCGAAGAAGAGATTCGCGAGGCGCTGGTAGAACCGATTGGGCAAATTATTGAAGTTGTCAAAATGGCGCTTGAGAAAACACCTCCCGAACTCTCTTCTGATATAGTAGATCGCGGTATTACCATGGCAGGTGGCGGATCACTTTTACGCAACCTTGATAAGCTTATATCACGTGAAACAGGCCTGCCGGTAATGTTAGTTGACGATCCCCTCTCTGCAGTAGTAGTAGGCTCGGGCGCTGTGCTGGATCATCTCGATCTGCTGAAGGATGTTGTCGTACATTAAAAGCTTGATTCTTATGTGGAATGGCTGTGCCAGCAGATAACAGGGTAAGAGTAATAGGCGTATCTTTTGCGCTTCTCTGTATCTCCCTGTTTCTGACCGAATACAGTTCTCGTAATCCGGCGTTGACTCGCCTGGGTAGTGCAGCAATAAACGAAGTTGTTGCCCCGCTTCAATCGGGTGCCCGCGCAGTCAGTAACTTTGTCAGTGGGGTGTGGAAGGGTTATATAGCGCTCTGGGGGGTAAGGGCAGAGAATCGCAAACTGCGCGCTCGCCTGGCAGCCCTCGAACGGGAGAACCTGCTGCTGAATGAGTTTAAAATTGAAAACAAACGCCTACGTGAACTGCTGGACTTCAAAAATAGTGTAAAAATAGATACTGTCACGGCAGATGTGATCGGCTTTGATGCTACAAACTGGACCGCTCAGATATCTGTCAACAGGGGTTACCGCGATGGCCTGAAAGTTGGTATGCCGGTAGTAATGGGCCATATTGTTGTGGGGCAGCTGAGTATTGTCGGCCCAGGGTCTGCCAAGGTGCTGCTGGCATCTGATCATACCAGCGGAATCGCTGCTCTTGTCCAAAAGTCGAGAGCGCGTGGAATATTGGAGGGGAGCGGGACAGCACTGGCAAGATTAAAGTATGTAGTTAAACAGGATAGAGTCAGAGTTGGTGACCGTATTATCACTTCCGGTCTTGATGGTGTTTTTCCAAAAGGCCTGTTTATTGGCACAATAGACAGTGTTAACCGTGACAGCGAAGGGCTCTTTCAGGATATTCGTGTGCGACTCGCACTTAATTTCAACAGGCTTGAGACTGTAATGGTACTCACCGGAGATATTAGCAGAGTCGATTTTTCTACTGTATTAAGTGGGGAAGGACATGAGTAGCTGGCATACAGCAACAAGGGTCATATTACTAGGGCTTGCAGCTATTTTTGTGCAGGCAACATTATTTAAGGCGCTTTTACCGGCATTTCCTGCTCCAAATCTGGCGCTTTTACTTGTAATCTATCTGGCGTTTAAGAGCTCTGATGTGCTCGGAGCTTTTTTAGCATTTTTACTTGGGCTTGAAGTTGATCTGTATTCTGGTGTGTTGCTTGGCCCCTGGGCCGGCTCTTTTGTCACCGTTTACAGCATATATGCACTGGTGGCGCGTCGGCTTTTCGTTGAGTCCTATATTACCTCAACCCTGGCAGCAGTAGTAGCGACCTGTTTGGCCACCTTGGTTTATTTTCTACTGATTTGGAGTTTTTTACCGCTTCCGGAAAATATTCTCTGGAAATTAACTCAGGAGGCAATTGTAACAGGAGTGTTTGCAGCACCCTTTATGGTTTTTTTTGATAGACTGCTACGGGCTGGTAGAGAAGAGCGGAAAACGGCAAGTTGGTGAGGTTTTGATCTGATGGCCCGCATGGAGAAGCTTAGCCTTGATTTAAATACAAGGGTGCTGGTATCGCTATGGGTTTCCCTGCTGGTGCTGGCAGTAATAATTGTACGGCTCTGGTATTTACAGATTGTAAAGGGGGCTGATTTCCGCAGGGCATCCGAAAACAACCGGCTTAGAACAATTTACATACCGGCACCACGCGGAAAAATTCTGGATCGTTTCGGTAATGTAATCGTGCGTAACCGTCCGTCATTTAATATTGAGCTGGTAATGGAGGATACTCCCGATCCTCAGGCGACGATTGGACAGCTTGCAGATATTTTAGGACTCAGTGTTGAACTGCTAACAGAGCGTGTCAAAGATCAGAGAAAAAGACGCAGGTTTCAGCCGCGGCTGGTTCTCAAAGATGTTGATTACGAAACGGTCGCGCGTGTCTCTGCTAATCGGTATCGGTTGCCCGGTATCAGTATCAGTGTAGTTCCGGCCAGAGAGTATATTTACGGGAGCCTGGCGGCACATATTGTAGGGTATATCGGAGAGATCTCTCGCAGGCAATTAAATGAACCGAAATTTTCCGGGTATATGATGGGTGATATTGTGGGACAGTATGGTATAGAGGCGCGCCAGGAAAGGTTTCTTAAAGGAGAACGGGGCATACGCAAGGTTATTGTAAATGCCGTGGGAGTAAGAATTGCTGAATACTCATATACGCCGGAGCTAAGTGGAAATGATGTAGTTCTTACAATAGATCTTAATTTACAGGAGGCTGCCCACGGAGCTTTAAAGGGGAAGCGTGGTGCTATAGTAGCAATGGATCCTTCTACAGGAGCGATTCTGGCGCTTGAGTCTTCTCCGTCCTTTAATCCTAATATTTTTACCGGAGATCTTGACCCTGATACCTGGCGGGATCTTGTAACTGGCCCTGATAAAAAACTTACAAACCGGGCTGTGCAGGGGGGTTATCCGCCAGGGTCGGTATTTAAAATTATTATGGCTGCAGCCGGGCTATCTGAAGGAGTTGTAACTGCAGGAGAGCAAATTAAGTGTCCGGGCTTCTGGAGGCTTGGATCGAGAGTCTTTCGCTGTCATAAACGTGATGGGCATGGACCTGTTTCACTGATCCCGGCCATACAGAAGTCGTGTGATGTGTATTTTTATACTGTCGGACAGCGTCTTGGAATAGACCGGATTCATAACTATGCCAGGGAGTTCGGGCTTGGTGAGAAGACCGGATTGAATCTGGTCGAAGAATTACGGGGAACTGTCCCATCAACAGAGTGGAAGCGCCGCTATTTTAAGGATCCGGAGCAGAAAAAATGGTATCCTGGAGAGACCCCTTCAGTGGCAATTGGCCAGGGGGCGCTTGTGGTAACGCCGCTTCAAATGGTGCGGGCAATTGCTGCAGTAGTAAATGGAGGCCGCGTGCTTGAGCCGTATATCTTAAAGCAGGTAAAAACTGCAGACGGAAGAGTTATACTTTCTGAAAGAGAGCCTGTTGTAAAGCATACCCTGCCGGTTCCGGAAAAATATTTACGGTTAATACGCAAAGCAATGGAGGCAGTTGTTAACAAACCCGGCGGAACAGGAAGAAGAGCAGCACTGGATCCCAAATATGGCGTAAAAGTAGCCGGGAAGACCGGCACCTCACAGGTTGTGGCTGAACATTTAAGTGTTGGACGCGAAGACCTAAAGGATCACGCCTGGTTTGTTGGATATGCACCTGCTGACAGGCCGCAACTGGTGGTTGGAGCGCTTATCGAAAATGCAGGGCACGGTGGTGCAGTTGCAGCACCGGCAGTAAAAGAGGTAATGGAGGCGTATTTTAGAAGACAATTGCAGACGGATAATGAGAAGTAGCAGGTTATGGTTATATGACACTTGATAGACGTTATTTAAGTCAGTTTGACTGGTGGCTCTTTGCGGTATCTCTTTTAATTCCGCTGGCCGGGCTTACGGTTTTATATAGCGCCGGTTATGATCCGGGTGCGCTAAGAAAAGCCTTTAGCTGGCTTCCTGGGGAGTACTATAGTGCAACGTTCGTCAGGCAGGGGGTTTTTCTGATAGCCGGTATTATAGTGGCATTAATTACGATAGCGATACCCACCCAGAAATGGGAGCGCTACAGTTATCTGATTTATTTTATGGCTCTGCTTAGTCTGGTGGCAGTATTGCTGTTTGGGCAGAGCTCGCACGGTTCGCGCCGCTGGCTTTTACTCGGTGGGATAAGAATACAGCCCTCTGAGTTTGTTAAGGTTGCTCTTATTTTGGCGGTTGCCCGCTATATTTCAAAACACCCTCCGCCTGTCGGTGGCTACGGATTTAAGAATCTCATACCACTTGCAATTATTATTGGACTTCCGATGGCTTTGATTGTAAGACAACCTGATCTTGGAACCGCCCTTGCTGTAGGGGCAATTGGCGCGGCCATGACTCTTTTTGCCGGAATCAAACCGAAGGTTCTGGCTATATTAGCAGCTGCAGTTTTAATTGCAGCTGTACCGCTCTGGGAGAGCCTTAAGCCGTATCAGCAGAGGCGGATTATGGCGCTACTGGATTCAGAGAGTGACGCTCGTGGCAGCGGCTATCATGTAAATCAATCCAAGATTGCAATTGGATCGGGAGGTTTTAGTGGTAAGGGGTTTCTGAAGGGTACGCAAACGCAGCTTGAGTTTTTGCCGGAACACACAACTGACTTCGTATTTGCAGTGTTGGCTGAGGAGTGGGGCTTTCTGGGGTCGGTTTGCGTGCTGGCGCTATATTTTCTGCTTATATACCGGATTTTACGTGTAACGCTTAAGAGCTACGATTTATTTCCGGCGCTTGTTGCTTTTGGTGTGGCTTTTCTTGTCTTTTTTCATATGGCAGTTAATATTGGTATGGTACTTGGAATGTTACCTGTAGTTGGTTTGCCACTTCCTCTATTTAGTTATGGAGGCTCTTCAATGCTTACTGTAATGTTTGCTATCGGTCTGGTGCTTGGGATAAGTATGCGCAGGCTGACTTTTATCGGGAAAATAGGCTAACAGATGTGGTTTTTGAGGCTCAGGACAGTTCAAGTCATTTTTCTGTTTTTAGTTTTTAATGTTTTTAATGCTCCTGTTATCCTGGCAGATGCTATCGAGGGGCATTTTGAGTTTGAATGGAAAGATAAAAGTGAGCTTGAAAAGCTTATAAAAGATTTGCATAACGGTGATCCATTTGTGCTGGACTCCAAACCAGAAATCATAGGACCAGAAGGCCTGGTACGAACAGTTTGGAAGGGGAACCGTCCCAGATTAAGTGCTGACGTAGTAGAAGTAAGTTTAAATTTTAAGCGTGAACCGGAGGTTGAAGGACAAGAACCAGAGTCCTATCAGGTCAAAATTCTTTTTCAGGAAGGCAGGGTTGTTGTGATCAACACCAGGCCTGCCTACAGAAAATATATTGGCGGGATTCGGGTTAAGCCGAGTCCATATAAAAGCACAACTATTTTTTACCGTGGGCGCAGAGAAAGCGGCATAGTTTTTTCAGTTTTGCGGATTGGAAGAAGCCCTGTGCGCGGGCTTTTAATTTGTCCTCGTGATTTTGCAGTTGATCCTGAAAGCGGCGCCTTAAGCCCGGAACTAAGAGATACAGGCTATAGACTTGCTGCGGTAAGTTATAAAGTCTCTGGGAGTGCCGGCGGAGAACTTTTAAGCGGCCTGGGGAATGGTCTTGCCCGCGCAGTTATCCGTACCACTCCGAATATTCCGGCTGGTTACCCGGTTTTTGATCAGGCATTCGCCAAAGATCCATATGTTGCGCTTGAATATCTTGCCAGTGAGGAAGAGGTGAACACAGCGCTTGAACAGGATGGAAGTTCTGTCGGTGCTGTTGAGGCTATTCTTGAACTGCATAATTCAGCAGGATACCATCGGGTTACTTCACTTAGAAGTATTGCTAAGGTCTCACCGCTGGAGTTTAAGTATACGCTGGAAGCTATGCGTGAAAAGGGCAAGATTACTATGCCGCCAGGCTATTGTGTCGGAGTAATAAAAGAACAAAAAATGTTTATAAGTTACGATAGAACCAAACTTATTCCGCCGGAAAAAACAGAGGAGTAATGATCTGGAGTTCTAACAGCTTCCTTGAAAAATGTTACCAGCTTAAGCTTAAAGGTTATAATCCGGATTTTACTCCCGGGATGATAATCGGGCGTGGCTTTGCCGATTTTGGCTTTGAGAGTTTTACTGTTTTGCCGTCTGACTTTATTATTTCGCTCTTAACAGGAGATAAGAGCAGGCTTAGTAGTGAAGAGCGGGATAATTTTTTCGCTGTACCTGACTGTGATATGCTTACTGAAGAGCTCTTAGTACGGGGGGCTTCCGGCTTAAGAATGGAGCTTACAACAGAGGGGTGGTTTTCTGTAAGCGTGGAAATTACCGGCAAAGGAGTATTGCATGCCAGAAATAATACCCTCTGGGAAGCGCTCTTTAGTTTACTTATGCAGGTTCTTTAATGTTTAAGCTAAAAAACGATATCACGCTGGCACTGGCATCCTCTTCGCCAAGGAGGAGGGAATTACTTAAAGAGAGCGGCTTTGAGTTCAAAGTTGTCCCGGCAGATGTTGATGAGACGCTTTTGCCGGCTGAAAGTGGAAGAGCGGCTGCTGAGCGGCTTGCGCTGCTGAAAGCCGGCGCAGTTTCAGAGAAACACCCCCAGTCTGTTGTTATTGGGGCTGACACGATTGTTGATTTAAACGGTGAGATCTTTGATAAGCCGAAAGATGCAGGTGAAGCTGCTGTGATGCTTAAGAAACTTTCAGGTAGAACGCATACGGTCTGGACGGGTATAGCGCTCTGTTCAGCTGGTTTAAACATCTGTGAAACTGCAGTTTCCGCCAGCAGGGTAACATTTATGAAGTTAAGCAGTAGTGCTATCGAAAGATATGCTGAAAGCGGCGAACCCCTAGGAAAAGCCGGCGGATACGCGATTCAGGGGCAGGCGCGAAATTTTGTAAAAAAACTTGATGGTTCTCTTACGGGAGTAATCGGGCTTGATATGCCGCTACTAATTGAGCTTCTTGATGGTGCCGGATTGTTACAGCATGACTGAAGAGGAGATAATAAAAAGAGCAGCAGATGTTTTTAGTAAAATTGAGGCTTCTCTTGAGCGTAGCGGCAGAAGCGCTGATGCTGTAAAGCTTGTGGCGGTATCAAAGCGGCAGCCACCCTGGAAGATGAAGGCTTACCAGAAGTTCTGCGGAGATAAACAGGCCATCTTTGGTGAAAATTATGTACAGGAGTTCCAGCAAAAAAAACCGGAGCTAGAGGGAGGCTTTCGGGTGCATTTAATTGGCGTCCTTCAAAGTAATAAAGCCCCAGCAGCTGTAAAACTTTTTGATGTTATTGAGTCGATTCACAGCTTAAAGACTGCGCAGGCTGTTAATACAGCCGCACAAAAAATTAATAAAAGGCAGGAAGTGCTGCTTCAGGTAAATATTTCAGGCGATCGAGCCAAGAGCGGTTTTAAGCCGGAAGAGCTTAAGTGTTTTTTATCTGAAGAAGCCTGCAGGCTGGATAATCTCTCTTACTGTGGGCTAATGACCATAACGCGCTACTATGATACGCCAGAGGATGTGCGCCCAGATTTTATAAGAATGCGCGAATTGGCATTTGAACTTTTCGACAGCTTTAAGGAGCTCTTTAAAGGGCGTGAAATCAGTATGGGCATGTCGCGCGACTATCAGATTGCAATTGAAGAGGGAGCTACGCTGGTAAGGGTAGGAAGTGCTATTTTTGGAGAAAGAAAATAGCCATAACTTCAGATGGTTATAGCAAACTACCGCCAAAACAGCGTTATGTGGTAGGTTTATATGAAGATTTTGTCCGCTGAACCCCTGTTAACCTGCGTTACATCTAATTATTTCGAGTTGTTCTGCAAGCAGCAGCGGCTTTTGCGAGTTTATTAGTTAACTGGTTTTTCAGGTTTTAGAATGCCCGACAGCGATAACAGTCAGCAGGATAACGCCGAAACAACTGAGGGTAAGGGATATACCCTTGAATTTTTAAATGATGTGCCGCTTGGGATCTCAGTTGAGTTTGGCAGAAATGAGCTTAATATTCGCAGGCTGCTTCAGCTTGACAGAGGCTCTGTCATTGAACTTGAAAAACTTGCTAATGAGCCGCTTGATATCCGGGTTAACGGCAAACTTATCGCACGCGGTGAAATAGTTGTGGTCAACGACAAGTACGGCATTCGCGTTACCCAGATTATGGATCCCGAAGGTCTTGACGGGCTGATGGGCGAGTAAATAAGTGCACCCAGCCTGCCGGCTGCAAGTCAGCCGCTGATTTGAGTATACCGGTTCCACGATTTTTATATCTATTTAAAGAGTCTTTTAGGCTGCTCTGACTGTTACTGCAGAATCGCCAGTTCGGCTTTGCCCAAATTCCTGATCTGCGCTAATCTCATAAATGAAAACGTAGCTGGTTGATTTATACTGGAGAGAACCGGGCCGTGATTATTATAGCTAACTTTTTGGCAGGCATTGCATACATTCTTGATGCGCTGCTCTTTATGATGATAATCCTGATAATTGCGCGGGCAATTATCTCCTGGGTTAATCCCGATCCGTATAATCCGATAGTAAGGTTTTTAAACTCCTCTACTGATCCGCTTTTAAGACCCCTGCAGCGGTATATTCCGCCGCTTGGAGCGATTGATGTTAGCCCGATAGTGGCTATTTTGCTTCTCGGTTTTTTAAGAATTTTTCTGGTGGATACAATTAGATATTACGCACGTGCACTCAGGCCGCTTCCCTTTCAGATTCCAGGAAATCTTACACTTGATACCAGCGCTATGTTTACCTGGCTTTGCTGATGGTTAGCTTAAGCGGGAGATAATAATTGGCTAGTGCCCCCTTTCTTCGCGAGTCAAAAGGTAAGCTTGTTCTGGATGTGCTGGTAAGTCCAAGGTCAAAAGCAAATAAGATTGTGGGGCAACACGGAAACAGGCTTAAGATAGCTCTTAAGGCTCCACCGGCAGATGGTAAGGCCAATAAGGCTTTAATTGCTTATCTGGCGGATTATTTTGGCATTACTAAAAAAGATATTGCAATCATAAGCGGCCAGTCCTCGCGCGAAAAATCGGTGGTGTTTAGCGCTGACAGTGCTGATAAGATAATAAACAGACTGCAATCGTTTCAGATCGAATAATTTTCTGGCAATTTTTGCTTTCAGCAGGTAATGATCAGCTGAACTTTAAGGAGTAAAATATGAAAACGGGTAAGAAGGTACTGCAGGTGTTACTCTTTGTTTCTGTTATTTGTCAGTGGGGCTGCGGCGTTGTTTTCCAAAACAGTGATGAGGATACAGTTAAAAAGCCGGCAGCTATTAACAGCGCATTTGCAA
>RFHI01000081.1 GCA_003696425.1 Candidatus Dadabacteria bacterium
GACATATACTGGGCAGCACCCTGGCAGATATTGCTTCTGAAAAGGCCGGAATTATTAAAACCGGCTCTCCGGTCTTTTCGGCAGCGGGCCCGGATGAAGTTTTGAGTGCTATCAGGAGGGTTTCAGAGACTAAAAGTTGCGAGGTTGAAGTCTGTGGCAGGGATTTCGGTATAAAGGAATTCGTGTATTGGGATAAGCAGGGAAGGGAGTTCAAGGTTGAACCGGCTCTTTCCGGTGGGCATCAGTTTGAAAATTGTGCGCTGGCCGTAAGGGCTGCTCTCCAGGCGGGGGCATCAGTTAAGGGCTGCCAGGAGGGGGTTAAAAATGTTCGCTGGCCGGGAAGGCTTGAGGTTATAGAGGGATACAGTCGCACTGTAATAATGGACTGTGCCCATAATCCTGCTGGTGCCAGGGCTCTTGCAAACTATTTAAAGAACAGACCGGAAGAGACTTTTGAGCTGGCCGTGGGGGTTTTAAACACCAAGGATTGGAAGCAAATCATTAGTAAATTTAATAAGTTAGCGACCAGATGGTATGTTCTCCGTCCGGACTCAATAATGGCGGCGGATACTCGTGAAGTGACAGAAATTTTATCGGGAAACGGCGTAAAAGTTGTGAATTTCGACAGCGATTATGATAGCTTTATGGAACAGGTGGTTAAGGCCAGCTCCGATAAACCACTTGTTATTTTCGGCTCAATTTATCTTGTTGGGGTACTGAGGCGACGTATCAGGGGAGAAGTAGAATATTTTTGGTAATTTTGGAGGCTTTTTAATTGACTAATCTGGCTGTCAAGAATGTTTTGACCGGTGGAGATGTTCAGGAATGCCGGCAAATTATTGATAAAACCCTAAAAAAAGCCATAAGTGATGCGCCGCTACAGCGGGATCTTAAAAGAGCGTTTAACTATGCTCTTTTTCCCGGTGGAAAGCGCATTAGGCCAGTTCTTTCACTTCTTCTCTGTAAAGACCTTGGTGGCGATGTCTTAAGACTTGCAAAACCAGCCTCGGCGCTTGAAATTATACACTGTGCCTCGCTTATTCATGACGATCTTCCTGCTATCGATAATGATTCTGTGCGGCGTGGCAGGCCTAGCTGCCATGTGGCCTGTGGCGAGGCTACTGCAATTCTTACCGGGGATCTTATGGTTGCTTTTGCCCACACACTTGTAACTTCAAGCGGCTTCAGTGATCCGGTAAAGTTAAAGATGATAGATGTTCTCTCAAAGAGTTTTATTGATCTCTGTAACGGTCAGGCGCTCGATCTTATTCCAGCTGAACGGGAAGTTAATTTAAAAAAGATTCATCTTTTAAAAACCGGCGCGTTATTTTCTGCTACAACGGTTTTTGCTGCACTTGCCTCCGGCGCAAATAGCTTTGTGGTCAGTCAGGCAGAAGAGCTTGGGCTGGCAATAGGGGAGCTTTATCAGCTAATAGACGATTATTTAGACCAGTTCGGTTCGGCTGAAGAGTGCGGCAGGCCTGCGGGTAGTGACAGTAGAAACAAGAAACAGACGCTCTTTAACAGTGGTTCCGTTAAAGAAGGAAAAGTGGCGATAAGGCGAGCGTTAAAGAGAGTGGATGAGCTATTAAGTGAGCTTGAGAGGTCTTTTACAGGTGCTGATATAAAGTTAAATAGAACAGGTGAATATCTTAGTAAGATTTATACGCGATATGTTCTGATTAGCAGTGTGGCCCGTGAGGATCCTTTTATTTCCGCTTGAACGTATAAAGTTTTTCCTGAAAGTCTACTACCCGGCCGTTTCTTACTTGTATACCTTCATCTTTTAGCAGCTTTATTTTTTGTGCTACCCCGCCAGCATATCCGCCAACTAAACCGTCACTTTTTACAACCCGGTGGCACGGCACAACCGGGGCACAGGGGTTCTTATTCATAGCATTTCCTACGGCGCGGTATGCACGGGTTCCAAGAAAATGTGCTATCTCGCGGTAGGTAGTCACTTTTCCGGCAGGAACTTCTAGAAGTGCCTTATAGCATCTCTTTGCAAAGAATTTGCCAGTCATAAATTACAGTTTCCGACTTATGGAAGCGCTACTAATTTCCACTTGGGTTTATACTTCCGTTCCTATAAGCTAGATCCTATGAGAGCAGATATCAATGATAAAGAATTAAAGCGGATAGAAGATCTTATCCGTAAAGCCGGAGATATAATCCTTGGATACTGGGAGAAAACGGAAGGGGCCGCCAGGCCACAGGTGGAGATCAAAGCGGATGGCTCTCCCGTAAGCGACGCTGATCTTAAAGCAAGTGAGCTGCTTGTATCCGGTTTGCAGGAGCTTTATCCGCACGACGGCATTGTATCAGAAGAACTTAAAGTGGACGCTGATGTCTATAAAAAAGATCGCGTCTGGATAATTGACCCGCTTGATGGAACAAAGTCGTTTTTGCAGGGTAACGACGATTTTTCCATTCTGGTTGGTTTGTGTGAAAAGGGAGTGCCCGTTTTTGGCGTGATGTACTTTCCTGGTCGCGGGCAGTATGTATTGGGTCAGCAGGGCAGGGGAGCCTTTCTTAATGGAGAACGCCTTAAGGTGTCTGGTAGTAAAGTTATTAGAGAGCACTCGCTTTATGTCCGGCGCGTTAAACTGGAAGGCGACAATCGGGTTTATCCGCGCTGGATGGATTCAGGTGCAGCCTTTCTTAATATCTGTAGTGGCAAGTTTGATGGCATGCTTATGAAAATTGTAACCCACCGGGAGTGGGATCTGGTAGCGCCTGCTGCCATCTTAAAAGAGAGCGGAGGGGCCATAAGTGACGGGGAGGGTAAGACTCTGGTCTTTGATAAACCTGGACTGGATATTGACTATCTTGTGGCATCAAATGGAGAGGTTCATCAGGAAATTCTGGCTATTTTATCAGAAAAAGGCTGAAGCTTTATACAGTTATCGAAGCTGTGGTTCTTACAATTAGTCCCAAAGGCCCGCTTTTTTAGCGTTTATATTTGAATGAGTTAGTCAACTTTGGTAGCGTTTGAGCTATTCACCGC
>RFHI01000082.1 GCA_003696425.1 Candidatus Dadabacteria bacterium
CCTACCCCTTTTTCTTTATCTTCGCCCAGGTATCCCGTAGAGTCAGCACCCTGTTAAAGACCGGCTGTCCGGGTTTCGAGTCAACTGAGTCAGGCGTAAAATATCCCAGCCGCAAAAACTGGTAGTGAGTTCCCGGCCTGGCATCTACAAGACCCGGCTCAACCAGAGCCTCAGGAATTACCTTTAACGATTCGGGATTTAATAAATCAGTAAACTTTTCTCCCTCTTTAAGATCATCCGGATTCTCGCGCATAAAAAGGTGATCATAGAGCCTGACCTCAACCTTTTTAGCGTGCCTTGCTGATACCCAGTGAAGAGTGCCTTTTACTTTGCGGCCATCAGGCGTACCACCACCACGGCTTTCCGGATCATAAGTGCAGCGAAGCTCTGTAACCTTGCCACTTGAATCCTTAATGACTTCTTTACAAGTGATATAATAAGCGTGTTTAAGCCGCACTTCTTTTCCAGGAGACAATCTGAAAAACTTTTTAGGAGGATCCTCCATAAAATCATCGCGCTCAATATAAATCTCGCGGCAAAACGGCAGCATTCTTTTCCCGGCAGCAGGATCTTCCGGATTGTTATCAGCCTCAAGCTCTTCTTCTTTATCTTCCGGATAATTCTCTATTACAACTTTAAGAGGATTAAGTACCGCCATAACCCTTAGCGCCCGTCTATTCAGCACTTCGCGCTGGCAGAAATTTAAAAGCTCAATGTCAACAATGCTATTAGCCTTGGCAACTCCAACCCTCCTGCAGAACTCCCTTATAGCATCAGGCGTATAGCCGCGCCGGCGCATGCCGGATAGCGTCGGCATACGCGGGTCGTCCCAGCCGTTTACATGGCCATCCTGCACCAGCTCAAGCAGTTTGCGTTTGCTCAAAACAGTATAACTAAGGTTAAGCCTTGCAAACTCTATCTGGCGCGGATGACAGGGCACATCAAGCTGATCAAGCACCCAGTCATAAAGTGGCCTGTGGTCCTCAAATTCAAGCGTGCAAAGAGAGTGGGTAATTCCTTCCAGAGCATCAGATATGCAGTGAGTATAGTCGTACATCGGATAGATGCACCACTTGTCTCCCGTACGGTGGTGAGAAGCGTGTCTTATACGGTAAATTACAGGATCGCGCATATTAAGATTGGGCGAAGCCATATCAATTTTGGCTCTTAAAACATGCTCGCCGTCCTTAAACTCACCGGCACGCATTCTCTCAAAAAGGTCAAGATTCTCTTCAATGCTGCGGTTTCTATAGGGACTTTCCTTTCCGGGCTCGGTTAGTGTCCCACGGGATAGGCGAATTTCCTCTGCACTCTGACTGTCGACATAAGCCTTACCCTGTTTAATCAGATCAATTGCGTATTCATAGAGCCTATCAAAATAGTCCGAGGCAAAATACATTCTATCGCCCCAGTCAAACCCAAGCCAGTGAACATCTTCCTGGATTGAATCAACGTACTCCTGCTCTTCTTTACAGGGATTGGTATCATCAAAGCGCAAATTACAGAGCGCGCCCGGAAATTCCTCCTGAATACCAAAATTAAGGCAGATTGATTTGGCATGACCTATATGGAGATACCCGTTAGGCTCAGGGGGAAACCTGGTGTGTACCCGTCCACCGTTTTTACCGGCAGCCAGATCTTCCTGGATAATTTTACGGATGAAATCACTGCCGACTTCCGCAGCCTCTCTACTCTCTGCTTGTGCGTGTTGTTTATTGTTCATATTAGTAAGTTAACCTTCACCGGATCGACTATATTCAGTATAGCCGCATCGCTATTAATTACAAGATAGCTGTACACTAAATCGGTGGTCTTAAGATACCAGGCTATGTTAAACTACCCTGGCCAAAATTACCTGATGCAGGAATAAAGGGATAAATCCCGACGAGGGTTTTATGACTAAAAAAGGCTTACTATTCTTTGGAGCAGGAGCTGCCGGCGGCCTTCTAAACAGCATTGCAGTCTGGGTTTTTGGAGCCCTCGGAATTACAATGTTTTTTGGCGTTCAGATAGCACCAGCAATAACTCCGCAGTGGCTGTACCCGCGGATAGTCTGGGGAGGAATCTGGGGTGTGTTACTTTTTCTTCCGTGGGCAAAGCAGAGTTTGGTGCTGCGTTCATTTCTTTTGAGTCTGGGGCCAACCCTTGTCCAACTGCTAATAGTCTTTCCGCTTAAGGCCGGAAAAGGTCTGGCAGGACTTGAGCTCGGCTTATTAACGCCTCTTTTTGTTATTTTCTTTAACTTCGTCTGGGGAATTACAGCGGTGTATTTAAGTGAGGAAGCTCAGCGACGATGATAGTCCTGCCGTGTAACGGTAACTTTGTGCTGTTTTTTAAAGAGCGGACTAAATCCGACGCAGATCAAGCTTTCTCTTTGTTTAGAACTGGCTCGCTCAGGATTTGTATGATACTAAGAGCAATAATTTTTATAATAGCTTTTTTTACAGCATCAATATCCATGGCTAATGAACATAAAGCTGAAGCTATCTTCGCCGGTGGCTGCTTCTGGTGTATGCAAAAACCCTTTGATCATACGCCAGGAGTAATTAAAACCATAGTTGGTTATACCGGCGGCCACAAAGATAATCCTACTTATGAAGAGGTCTCTTCCGGCACTACCGGTCATGTGGAAGCAATCAAAGTTATCTATGACCCGGAGAAGGTGTCTTACAGTGAACTATTAAATATCTTCTGGAAAAATATAGATCCGCTGGACAGTGGCGGGCAGTTTTGCGACCGAGGTTCGCAGTACCGTTCGGCGATTTTCTACAGTAACGACAGCGAAAAACAGGCCGCTGAAAAATCGCTTAGAGATCTTATCAGCCGCAATAATATCACCGGAGAAATAGCAACTGAAATCTTGCCGGCCGGGAAGTTTTATCCTGCAGAGGAATATCACCAGAGCTATTACAAAAAAAATCCGCTGCGCTACAAGTTCTACCGCTATAGCTGCGGGCGGGACAAAAGGCTTAAAGAGCTGGGTATTAAATAGCTGCGGGAATTTGCCCCTGGCTATTAGGGAAATCCCTGCCTGCCGTTAAAGCTACAAGCTGCCTCAGGCAGGTTGCAGGTATTGACGTTTAGAATCATTAATATCCCATTTATTATTTAACTGAAAATTAACTGAAAAATTAATTCAAAGGTTTTAGTCTATATTTTTTAATATTTACGCAAGATATTTTAGACTGGCTTTGCTTTATTGCTTACGATTTGGTAAGGAAACGTGATGTCCATTTCCCGATTTATAATTCTGACTCTTTCTACTGCAATTGTACTATTTGCTACACAAGCTCAAGCTGTTGAATATGCCTGTTTTCAAACTGATACAGATAGCTTCCCGATAAAAATAACTGATCAGACAGAAAAGAAACTAAAGCAGGCAAAAACAAAATCAGCGGTACTAAAAAAGAAAAATAGAATAAAGGTGCGTCTCAAAGCCGTTAAATCGCTTATAAGGAGAATTAAGAAAGGCAATTTGTCAAAAACAAAGCAAAAGAAAAAAGTTACCAGGTTCAGATCAAAAATCATTAATCTTAAAGACAAACTCTCCTTTCTTTCTCGTGTGCTCAAGCTTCTGAGAGAGTGCCGTAATGGGAAAATTTCTCAATATTTCCCCGTTATTCGGGAGTACCAACAGTTCTCTCTGGCAAAGGGGGAGAAGTTTTCTACCAATAATGATTTAACTATTCGCTCTCTTGAAGCTATCACAATAAATGGCGAAATCAGTGGAAAAACAAACTATGATGGAACTGGATCGAGCATAACGCTTGAGGCATTGAGTGGGGATATTACGTTGGCCAATGGGGCTGTTGTTGCCGCGGGAGATGGTGAAAATGCTGCTACGTCGACTCTAGTATCAGAACTCAATGATATATCTACTGGTGCTGGAATGTCCGGTGGCAATATTACATTTAAAGCCCCACAAGGTGAATTAATAGTCGATCCGGGGGCAACAATACATATTGGAAATGGTGGAGATGGTGCCGATATTTCCATTTCGGATTCAGTGATCAAAAACAGTACTCAAACTATAGAGCTGAAAAACGGTGGGGGAGACAGCGGCTTTCTATACATTCAGGCTGAGGGCATAAAAGGCCTTGATATTGAGAAGGTTTCAGCAACACTTCTTGATGAACAGAACCAGGAAGTCAGCATCAATGCCTGGAGGCTCAATAGCTTGTCGGGAATAACCGGGGGAAGTGGCGGTGAGGCTGGCCAATTTAAGGTGGTTGAATCGAAGGGACTGCTGCTTAGGGCACAAAAAGTAAGCCGGAAAGGTGGAACTATAACAGTAAAAGGCGCTGATGGAGCGAGTGCCTTGATAAACCCAACTAAAGGTCAAAATGCAGTGTTTAAGGCAAATAGTAGATCTGGTAGAGGCCAGGACGGAATTTCAGTGAGAGCGTTTGGTGGTAGAGGAGGAGACTGTTATAAGCGCGATGTTGTTGATAAACTATTCCTCGTTTTTTCAAAGAGCTGCACACCACAACCGGGTGGTAATGCCAAAGCTACAGCTAGTAGTGGCACAAAGGGATTTAACCCCGCCTTTGAAGGTGGAAACGGAGGATCTGCAACAGCCCAAGGCGGTTGTGGAGGAATAACACCAGGTGTTGAGTCCTCCGCCATTTTTGCCTCATGCGGAAATGCCGAAGCGTATGCCGGGAAAGGCGGATTTGGTGGTGGCGATTGTCCTAACAATGTGAAAGACACAGGCGGTATGGGCGGCAATGGGGGAAAGGCTAAGGCAGACGCAAGCTGCTCGGCTTGTTTTTTGGGCAGTAAAGGCAACCTGAGAGCAAGTGCTACCGCTCAGGGTGGATTGGCAGGCCCCGGCGGTTCGGGAAAGGTCAGAGGCGGAGCAGCTGGAAATTTTGGAGTGGCCATCGCCCTAGGAGCTGCTGGCAAAACGAGTGCAATAGACGGAAAGCCAAGTTCAGCAGGTTCTGTGTGTAGTTCCTGTAATGTTAAGTCCGAGCAACTTTTGATTGGTGTGAGTTCATGTGCAGATTTGCAGACTCAGGAATTTGTAAGCGGTGATGGATTTGGTTCATGCGTGAATGATTCTGGTGCCTGTGGGATGGGTTCTATCCAACTATCAAATGATGGTACCGGGAATTTGTTGCTTAGCACTGCCTCGGCTGGAACGCTCAGCTTCGCAGCAAATGGAAACACTGCAGATGGACCAACCGGCATCACTCTGCCCGCCCCACTTGAGGGACAGTGTGATTGTACACTGGATTGTGGCAGCAATGCCCCTACAGGTGGCTTCATAGTAAAATGTGAATGCGTTGGTCAGGGCGTAATTGAATGTTTTCAGGATTATCTTCCGACCTCATGTCCAAGTACGTGTCCCAACTGAGCACTAATATGGGGCATATGTATAGCAAGCAAAAAAGAACAAACAGTTGGTAACTTCGTGTTATAGTCGTGATATTCGGACAAGTAGACTTCATTTTTTTCTCTGCGACGTAAGCGTTCAAAATCCCCCGTTCTATTACACCCCAGTTAAATCTGTAAAAGTATTATTTCTGAAAGAGCTGAATTAGGCCCGTATTTTTAAAAGTGCACCGTAAGACGATACAGCGTTATGTTAGCCGCTCCCATGCGCTTGAGGTCAGGAGCTGCTAAATCATGAGCCTGACTGAAGAGAAGTAGCGTGAGTACTATTGCAGGGGGTTGCCTGGCAAAAGCCTAAGAAGGTGGCGCTGGACATTAAATAGCTGCGGCATTCTACCAGAAACAGCTAGGAAAAACTTCCAGCATAACTAATTTTAAGCGTCATTTGTTTAGTAAAAGACTTTTGAAGCCGATCTTATAACCGCATGGTCATGCCTGGTTTTAATGCGAGGCGGCCCATGATTAGCAAACTTCATTTAAAGCGTTTCATCGCTTTTATTTTCTTATTTATCTTACCGGTTATTTCTATTTCAACAGAATCAGCGGCAGAAGAGTTCAGATCCAAAAAGGTCTGGTTGAAATCAGAAAGTAGTGTAATTACGGGATCTGCTGAAGGAGAATCGCTTATACTTACTTTATATGGCAAACCAAAACATGAATTTATCATCGCAAAATCTTTTGAAACTCCGCCGTTTTCAGCCAACAAAAGGGAACTTCAAATTGATCAAAATGCAGAAATTGTCTCGCGTGGCACAATTTCAAAAGAAGGGACTGCCGAAGTTGAGGTCTTTTTAAGCGCACCTTTTCCGAAAAATCTGCTTTTTCAGGCAGCTGTCTTTAAAGATAAAGATGGGAACTTTAAAGGGGAAATCCGTTATTCAGATCCTGTCTCGGTTGCCGTTTTATCAACCATGCTTAATGAGCTGCAAAGCGACTCTGCGTCACAGGAGAGATCAGCCTGCCCTGATGGCTGGCTTAATCTCGGTCCATCCTGCCTTGACCCACAAAGAGGCAGTCCGGCTTCAATTGGTTATGCAATCAACGACTGCTATGCCAGAAAAGCACGTATTTGCAGCGAACAGGATCTTACCTTTGCCTGTCTTAATCGAACGGAGCTCTCCTTTGATTTTCCCGATTCTCTGGGGCTCTGGACCGGAGATGCTGACTGGGTCTGGTGGAATGATAACCGTTTTAAGGTGGCCTACGGAGTATTTATCAGACGGGGCAACACCTGTACAGGCCCTCCATACAGATTCAGTACTAATCCAAAGCCTGTAATGATCTCGGGGCTGAGTAATGGGCCTTACAGTTACTACTGCTGCAGAGCGAGCAATCAATAAACGTTAGCTATTAAGGTTAATGCTGCTACCTGTATCACCGTATCGCTCATGATCATAATCCATATGATACTTAAGCTCACGTTTTAACCAGGCAATAGCACCCGACGGCCCATGAGTACCCCTTCGTTTGGAAACCCGAAGAGATACAATATTAGAAGCGGTCACATCTGATCCACAATAGATATATGCCCGAAAGAATACTTTAAACCTCTTTTTCCGACCCCTAATCCCAAGACGCGGAGTTTTTAAAGGCCCACCAAGTAAATAAACCTCACTTCCCGCACGTCTAAAAGTGGCTATCGACACTCCTCTGGGGCTTTGCGGGTTAAGAGTAACTTTTCGATCTGATGACATCACGCGGTAACTGCAATTGCCTATATCAAATGGAGGGATAATCGTGAATTTGATAAAGCGTACGCGGCGGCCGGAGGGCCTGGCAGTAATAGTAAACTGTCCGTACCCGACGGAAGGCAATAACAAGCTTATTAAAATTACGGGCCATATAATTTTCATTTGCATATCATTCTTAGATGCAGCTCACGCTATTATCTACGCAGCAACTCTATTCGTATTAAATTTTAACAGGTTAGCAGCTCTTATTCCCTGACTACTAAAATAAAGCTATGATCACACACCATAGAACCTGCTCAAGTTAACTTGAAATAACAGGAGACAATATGAAATTTACACTTCCTGCAACGCTTGACAGCTACCGGCTGCTTGGAAAAAGCGGCCTCAGAGTATCCCCTCTCTGCCTTGGCACAATGACATTCGGTAAAGAATGGGGCTGGGGCTCGACACCGGAGGAGGCTAAGGAGATCTTTGATATCTACACAGAAGCCGGTGGGAACTTTTTTGATACAGCGGATTTTTATACCGGCGGTACAAGCGAAAAGCTTTTAGGAAAATTTATAGCCTCAGAGCGTGAGCGCTTTGTTGTAGCAACCAAGTACTCCTTATCTACCAGACGCGGCGATCCGAATGCCGGCGGCAATCACCGAAAAAACATGGTTCAGTCTGTTGAAGCAAGCTTACGGCGGCTTGGAACAGACTATATCGATCTCTACTGGCTGCACGTCTGGGACAATACTACTCCTATTGATGAAATAATGCGCGGGCTGGATGACCTGGTTAGAGCAGGCAAAGTGCTCTATATCGCCATATCTGATACACCTG
Organism: Candidatus Dadabacteria bacterium; assembly: GCA_003696425.1. GTDB lineage: Bacteria > Bdellovibrionota_C > UBA2361 > UBA2361 > J046 > J046. Next base: position 7,914 of record RFHI01000082.1, read on the forward strand.
CCTGGCAGATAGCGCGTATGAACACTCTGGCCGAACTTAGAGGCTTAAGCCGCTTTATTGCGCTGCAGATTGAGTACAATCTGGTTAGGCGCGACGCTGAGCGGGACCTTATTCCAATGGCACAGGAGCTAGGACTTGGGGTATTACCCTGGTCGCCACTGGCGGGTGGGGTGCTAACCGGAAAATACAGCATGGAAGATTTAAAACGACAGCAAACTGCTGCTCCACCGGCCACTCCATTCGGGCAGGAGAGGCGGCTGGTAAAGCTTACTGAAAAGCGGCTGAAAGTTGCAGATACTGTAAAAGATATAGCCTCTGAAATTGGCCGCACACCGGCTCAGGTGGCCCTTAACTGGCTGCTTCTTAATCCAGCTGTAGTGTCTCCCATAATTGGAGCCCGAACTCCTGAGCAGCTAAAGGATAACCTGGCTTCGCTTGAATTTAGGCTGGATCAAAACCAGATTCAGAGGCTTGAAGAAGTAAGTGCTATAGAGCCCGGCTTTCCGCATGATTTTCTAAAGGGACAGTTTGTCCAGGATTTTTTAAGTGGTGGCTGTAAAATTATAGCTGGGTAATCAAACCGGTTATTTTATCAGTATCCGAAAGATTATCTACTACAAGATCTGCACCTGCTTTTTTAAGCTCGCCTGCTGAATAAATGCCGGTTGCAACTCCGATTGTAAAAACAGAATTAACTCTACCGGCGTCAATATCATGGATGGTATCGCCTATTAAGACCGGGCGGAGTAAGTCTTTATGCTTCTTCACACGCTGTTCTCCACGCCTTAAGGCTGTACGTACTATTTCAGCGCGATCAGTTGAATCCGAGCCGTAGCCTCCAAAACTGAAATACACACCAAACCCCGAGGGCTTCAGCTTAAGAAAGGCGCCTTTTTCAAGGTTTCCGGTCTGAAGTCCCAGAAGAATGCTATCATTTTTGGCCAACTTATTAAGAAGTGCTGCCGCACCCGGCAGCACTTTGTATCCGTTGGTATCGTCAATAAGCTTCTCAAGTTTTTCAAGATAGGCATTACAAATCCCGTTAAGCTCTGTTTGAGTCAGCCTGCGGCACAACAAAAGCTCACATAGATCCTTTATTATCAGAGGATCTGTCCGTCCATGTTTTGGCACATCACTCCAGCACGATTCAGAATCAACGCCAAAACTCTCCTCCACAGCCGCTCTTACTGCTCTTCTGGCAGCATCACCACACTTAATAAGTGTTGCATCGATGTCAAATAATACTATCCGATACATTTTAGAATCCTTTAAAATACAACCCGAATTACCCTGTTAAAAACAGGCAGAACAGCCATTCTTAAATGGCAGAAAAATTTGAATAGCTCCCCTAAAACGATAAAATAGAAAATACGGGGTAGAAAAGTTCCCGTAAGATTTAAAAGCCACTTTCCGGTTTTTACGTGTTTTTTCAGGTCTTTTACAGAGCGGTTTTTTACAGGTGGCCTCAGGTCAGATTTTATTTGACTGATTATCGAGGTCTTTTATGGTTTTACCGCTTCTACATTTACCGTTACTCCCGGAATTACAGTCAGCTCTTCCTGCCTGTTTAGTCACATTAAATCTACTTTTATTACTTCAAAACTCGCTTGTAGCTGTTACCCTAAATAGCATTATCTTTTTTCGCTTTCAGTTTACCAGCACAGTGAAACCAGCACATCGCCTCACCCGGGACGCACTTATGTGTGCGTCCCCATTTTTTATCTGCCTGGATATAAACGCCGGCAGATTTCAAAAACGCCTCTAATCTGCTGTTAACACATTAAAATCCCTGGTGGTAAAACTGGGTTTGAAAAATCCTGGGCTCAGGTATATACTCCCGTTTTACGTCATATTCAGTTTGCCGCAATCTAAGCAGTAAATAATGTTATGGGTGCTGAAGTTAAGCCGGATCTTAAACTAGTAGAAAGAACCGATAAAGAACCACGTAACGCGTCATCTGCCAGTTACAATTCGGTGCAGCTCATTGATCCGGCCATTCTGCTTACTCCAATAGCGGATTTTACTGGTGTCAGAGTGCCATCAGCAGAAAATTTCAAGTTTATCCGTGACCGCAGTCGCCTTGTGGAAATATTGAGTGGTGTCACAGAAGAATCGGAAAGTTACATACCAGAAGACATTGATCCCAATGACCTTGAATACCAGAGCTTGCTTAAAGCTGTACCTACATACAATAAACCTGATTTAGCTGAGAGATTATTTGCTGCTCGCACGCTTCAAGGGCTTTTGCGTCCGGAAGAAATACCTGTTGTTCGTGCACTTTTTGATTCTCCACAAGCGGAGGAACGCGCATTGGCATTTATTGCACTCCTGCCTTCCCGCTCACCTAACGAGCTTAGTGCCATTGAAGATTATTGTTCCGCAATATTTGCCGGTTCTGAAAAACCGTTTTCAAATAATCATGTATTTAAAGACAGGATTCTTGAGATCTTAAAAGATCCGTCAGAAAAGCCTTTAATACGCCTGGCAGCTGCCTTGCTTTTGCATAATGAAAAACTTGACAGTGACGCAGATCGCACCCGAATAGAAATTTTGCGTGATAATCTCAAAGCACCAAATCATATTAGACTGATGACAGCCAAAGCACTGCTCAACCTTCCGGACGTTATGAGCACTCTGGAGTCCATACCGAAAATTAGGGCCAGTCTTAACAACGCTGCCCGAGACAGGCTGATTCAGAACATAAATGATGTTAATTTTCGCTCCCAAGTAGTTAAAGCGCTACTCAGCTTTAACCCCAATTCTTATGCCGCTGCCAATCCAGATGACACACTACTTGCAAGAGCAGTTGAAAGAAAACTTCCTGAGCTAGAAAAAGACTCGCTGCTTACATCAAAGCTTAAAAAGCTTTTGCATTCCGGCGACACCGATCTTGCACTAGCATCTTCACTTTTACTTCATCAAAGCTCGTGGCCGGCTGAGCTCCAGGCAACTCGCTCTAAACTAATGGGAGAAGCTCTCCGTAACAGCAAATTGTCGGATACGGCCAGAGGATTAGTCCTTAAAGCACTCTTAAGTTTGAACTCGCCTGAGTCATTAGCAGAACATTCTAAAACAGTTGCTGCCACCATGAGAAAAAGCGACATCCCTCTACTGCATAGTAGCCTGGAAAGCAGCAATCCCCGCGAGTTTGCATTTGCTGCTCTTGCGTTGGCAAATTCTGAAAGAGGTAAGAGTGATCGAGTGCTCCTAGATCAAATTGAGACTGTTAGTTATTCTAATTCTATAGTGGTCGACTCAGAACTGGCTAATGAGTTAAAAACTGCTATACGTGAAAGCGGTGCACGGGGAAAAACTGTAGCAGCGATTCTGCTTTTGCATCATGAAAAAAACAGCGGCAATAGAAATATAGCCCGTGAGTCCCTGACAGATCTTATAGTCGATAAGACCCTGCCGCGCCCCATAAGAACAGTCGCAATAAAAGCCTTACTGAATGATCCTGAACCATTTTACCGGCTTGAAAATGCGCTAGATTTACATATGTTCTTAAACTCGCAGGATAAAGAGGTTATTGCAGCGCTCATAAAAGAAGGGCCGCCTGAAACTCGGGCTGCCGGCTGCCTTGCGTTATTTAGAGATGATTTAAACTGGGGAGGTCCTGAGGCTCATAAGTTTATAAAAGAATTGCTGCGCAACCAGACAGACCAACCGGAAAGTGTTCGCAAATTTGCAAGTAAACTTATTAGAAGCAGCACCCCTGACTTAAGGCTTTTAGGGGTAGTTTTACTATCAGGTAAAAACAGCGGGAAGCTAAAGAACTTGCGCCTCGCTGCATTGGCAGAACTTTATGCCAGCAATACATTACATCCTGAATTACGCTCATTAAACACAGAGGCCTTTGTGTTTGTTTCGGGCAGTCCTGAGCCAGCTGACAAGGGGAAGGCTTCCTTACTGGATGTAAGCGGCAAAAAAATCCGGGAAACCATTCGTACAGCTAATTACACCCGTACGGCTGACCGCCATATTGAACTCAGTATAGGAACAGGTGAGAAATCAGTTCTTACTGGCCTGGGAATGCCGCTTGGAGCTGAGCCAAATGCAAGTTACACTAAACGATCGCTGGTGATAAAATCAGGCCATGTCAGAGTAGCTGAAATGGATCGTCTAACCAAACTTTTAAGTGACCCCGAGCAAGCTTCCAGAGAGCCGGCCAGCATGTATATTCCTGATAGCAGCACGCTGAATGAAATTCAGGTAGTAGTAACCGATTCCAGGAAGAATGGCGGTGAATTGACTTTTATTCTACCAGGCCCAGTAGCAATGAGACTTCACCGGGTTGTAACTAATGGGTCCGGGCCTGATATTTCCGCGAAGGATCATCTGTTTATTCTGGGTGCTACCACTAATCGACATGACTCTAATCCATATTTAATAGAGATCTGGCGAGGTGATCATGCAGTAGACAGCACCACTTCAGATATTAAAGAAAAAGAACGACCCGCCTATCATAAAGCAGCTTCTGATTTCCCTCCTAATCTTAGAACAACTGACAGAAGCACACTCAGGGAACATGCTGGCAGATTTCTTAGTCGTCTGAGAGAAAGGATTCGTGCCGGAATGTATGATCCGGAAGAGACTGTACTGCCACAGGAGACCATTGCTTTGATAGATAACTATTTAGGTATCAACTCTGATATGTTGGAATCGTCTTCCAGTGAGCATAGCGGATTACTTGCCCGCCGTGAATTACTTATGCGTTTTGAGCGCTATCAGATTGTATCGGGCACTACAGAATCTATGCTTGCCGAACTGGGCAAAATGGCCCGCGCCGGAGTTTATGCTGATTTTTCCACTATTAGACGGGACGCGTGGCAGATACTTCTAAACGAATTTGAGCTGGCAGAGAGAGCTGCATCTGCGTCCGGCAAAAACGCCATCCCGGATCAGGTGATACGAACTGGATCTGTTAACGGCCGAAGGCGTTAGGTGGGATTCAAAGAGCTTGTAACAGTACCGATTATCCACATCCGGACTGGCTCCCTGGTTAACAGGGAAGTGGTCGTGTAATTACTTCCTGGGCACTGATTGAGACACATCGTCAAGCTTATACATTATATGCAAGCTCTTTGCACCCCACATATTTGCTTTACCCTTAAGTTTACGCAGGTCTGATGCAAGCAGTATAGGATGAAAAGTAATTTTATAGTTTGATGCAGCCTCGGAGTTTATCAGAGCCTGATCAAAAATGTCGTAGCTGACAATTATATCTGGTGAAGCCTCTTCTACAAACCCAACGGGAATGGCGCCAAGAAGCCCGTGCGCACGCTGATCAGGAATACTCATTGGGTGGTACTTTAAGGCGCCAGAACCGGTAACTCCAGCAGCGTCAATAACTCTGCCCTGGTAATAGTATCCTAACGCACCAACTTCCGAGCTGAGCAGGGTTTTATCAGGAAGCTGTTTTGATAATTCCCGCGCAATTTTTGCATACAGCCTGGTTCTTGCTCCCTGAATAAATGTCGGTGAAAACTGCTGGTATCCCACAGCGCCCAGAACTGTAACGGGCAGTTGCACAAGGAATGGGGCTAGACAGCACAAAAAGCTTATCATTAGTGTTTTAGAATTTGCCCTATGGGCTGCAAGCAGCCAGGTTAAAAATATGGGCAGCGCGAACAGTGCCGCATACCAGGGAAAGAGCATAGTTTTTCGTGC
>RFHI01000083.1 GCA_003696425.1 Candidatus Dadabacteria bacterium
GAATAATACGGGTCGATTTGAACAGCAGCACCCAGGGCGTCCCTGATAATTTCGATATAAGGTCCGATCTCCTCTCTGTCATAATTTGCAATAACATTTTTTGCTAATTCGATAAGTACTGGTGGAGATTTCTCAGAACCTATCTCTTCAAGAGCGTTTATGGCCAAAGACTTCATATAAATCTCGTTTGGCCTCATAATAAGGCTGTGAATAGCGTTCGCTGAATCTTCAGATCCTATTTTAGAAGCAACTTTCAGGGCAGCACTAACCAAACCTTCATCATCACGACTTTCTATTTCCTGCTGCAGAATGTTATTTATTAGCGGCAAAAGCTCTTTAATCCTGTCTTCACCAATCAGCCAAATTATTTCCTCCTTTATAAGGACATCCGTATCGGGATCACTAACCAGTTCCCTTAGTGCTAAAAGTGCCGCTTCCCGTTCGGTAGACAAAAAATATTGCGCCGTTGGCACAATATCCTGGGGCCAGGAAGGAAATCCAGCGGTGATATGCCGCTTAATTTCAGCCACTCTCTCCGGGTCGGGGGGTACGCTGATCTTTTCACCGGCAGCTATTCTTTCCCTGCCCAGGTCATGTACCTCAGGTGGCCTGCTAACCGTTCTATCTTCTGGTGGTAGTTCTCTTTCCGCCATATTTTTTTAAGTCAAATAAACATTGAGGTTATTACGAAAACTGTCTTAATCCGGCTCTTGCAAGCTCTCCTACGACAGGGTCGTCCATTAACGGCCCCAGGACAGGCACAGCTTTAATCGAGCCGGTTTTCCCTAACGCTCTGACTACTTCCCTCCTGGTACTATCGTACCGGCAGGTACCAAGCAGCTCAATTAATTGCTCAGCGGCTTGGTCAGATTTAAACTCTCCAAGGGCCCTGATCGCCCAAACAGTAGTACCTAGTTGTTCATCCTGCCTGGAGAGTTCAACAACAAAATCAAAAGCAGCCTGGTAGCGCATCTTGCCGAGAGCATAAACTGCACGCATCCTGGTGTCAGGATCCGCCCAACGGTTCTGTGCTATTTTTAAAAGCTCTCCACCTGATTCAATGTCACCGGCTTCACCCAGTGCGTCAATAACCTGGTTGAACAGCCTGTAATAGCGGGTATCTTTTCCCTGGGCCGAAGAAAATACCTCTCTTAGGAAGCGAATGGCTTCCCGGGAGCCGGTGCGTTTTGCTATTCTCCCAATTGCCTTAATTGCCTCTTCTCTTACTGAAAGTTTGTCATTATATTCCGGGCTGGCAACTTGTGTCGCAGCGTCCATAAGGAGGGGCAGTGATTCCTCAGAACCAATTTTTCCCAGCGCAAAAATTAATGCTTTCTTGAGTTCGTGCTGATGGGTGGCAGCATTTTGTGATAATTCTTCAAGCCGCGGGCGGGCATCTTCATGTTCCATCTGGCCAAGGCCATAGGCAGCTGTTTTAACCACCTCCGAGTAAAGCGAGTCCAGCCCTTTTAAGAGAGCTTCTGCGGATTCTGACGAGTGAATCCCGGCTAATGCAGTAACTGCAGCACGGCTTACCTCAAAATCTGCGTCAGATATTGCATCGGACAAATCATATACAGCATCGTTTCCGTCTATTCGTCCTAGGGCTTCCGCAGCAGCAGCCCTGAATGCTGGCGGGAGTTTTTCGTTAAAAAGAATTTCAGATAGTTTGGGAACAGCGCTGCGCGAGTTTACTGCCCTTGTATATTCGTCTATGCCGGTAAGCACAGAATCACGCGGGTCTTCCAGGGAAATCTCCTCGAAAGCAGCCAGGGCAACTTCGGGATTGATCTCAATGAGACGGCGGGCTGCAGCGCTTCTAACCATAGAAGCTTCGTTTGGCTCCATAAACACGTGCAGCAGAAGCTCTACCGACTTTTCCGAATCCGGCAGCCGCAGCTGTCTTAGTGCGTATTCTCTAACCTGCGGGTCATTTTCACTGTCTATAATATGATCTGCCAGGTTTAGAATAATCGCATCGTCACGGGAAAAATGCTCTTTAAGCGCATACACTGCTTCCAGCTTTTCCTCTCTGGTGCCATTGTTCAGTTTATTCAGAATCTCAGTTAAGAGAGTATCCTTAGGAACTTTAAGGTTACTGTCTGAAACAGGTTCTTCAGGACGACTTCCTTCTTCAGGACCATCAAAACAAACCATACCTCCCCCCAACAACAAGTCGTAGCACCAGGACTAAACCAGATGCCCTTATTCTAAAGGTAATCTTACCAGAGGATATAATCTTAAGATAGCGCCGGGGGGAATTTTCCGGCGAGCGGGAGTGTCTAAAAAATCCATAAAATCGCGGGGTTATCTTACAAGTTAACCTGAAGCAAATATCCCCCGAAGTACGATCAGATAGTGAGCCCGTAAAGTGTGCCCCGGCAAGCATTTACACGGACAGGTTTTCGTAGAGAGGTAATTTAAGGTGAGTAATCCAAAGCACCTGAACGATTTAACAGACGGTACGACTGTAGTTTTTAAGCACGACGATCCGGCCTTTAAGGAGCATCGCGCACGCTTTCAGCGCAGAAAAAATCCTGACCTTAAGCTTGTGGAAAGTCCTTCAGCAAGTCTTCCGACTGAAATAAGAGAGCGTATTGCAACGCTTAGAAATGATCGGAAAAGGCTCTGGCTGACACGCATGAAGCGCATGGTTTTAATCTTTCTTCTTACCTGTGTGCTCACAGTTTCTGCAATTTACGTTATCTTAACGTACAATCTTGATAAGCGCTTAAAAGATCAGGCCCGTAGCCTGATGGCATCTCTGTCGCATGAGAAGAAATTTGCTGCCAGCGTTATCCCTGCAGATAAAACTGTGACAGAAGCTAAGGCTTCACTTAAACTTCCGGCAGTTGAAAAAACAGTACTTTCAGATAGTCCTGATAATTCGATAGCACCGGCAAATCCACCGCAGCAGGCAGTTGCAAATAATATTGAAGAGCCTGCTGAAATCACTGTAAGCGCTGCTGATCCGAGTACACAACAAGGGGCTAATACCAAAACCGCAGCAGCTATTATCGCAGCGCGTCAGGCTGAAAAACCCGAATCTGAATTTAACCTGATGCAGCAGATTGAAAAGATCAGCATTGATACATCCGGAAGGCAGTTTGTGTATTATGATACACCGCGTAGTGCTGCCCGCGGAGAATACCTCTTTGATGAAAACAGTGCTACGGCGAAAAAACCGCGCTCGCGCACCTCAAAGCTGGGGCTTAAACCTGTTCCTGGTGAGGAGGGACGCTTTGTAGGCGGTGATGGACTTCAGTGGCAAAGCAACTGGGAGCTTAATAACCCGGAAGGCAATATTAGACGTGCCCGCAGCTATCTGGATTATGTAAAGGAAAATTTTAACAGCAATGCCCGAAAGGGTTTTAAAATCAGAGAGCTTGATAAGGTCAAGGTTACTCCCAAACTTCTCGGTGAAGCTGCAAAAGCTCCTGTTTCAGTAATCCGGCATACTAGATAGTATTTTTATGCGGGATTCCCCCACGCTGCTTTCGGCCTGTGGGAACTTACTTTAAACTACTGAAAATAAACTGCAGTGCCAGCCGACTCAGCTGCTGTCGACCGGATTAATCCGGAAATAACCAATTTTTTCCTTTGATAATAAACTCCCGCACTATATTATTTACCCTGGAAGTATCGTGTAGTTTTTGAGTGCTGTATGTCCGTGATGTCAAGCCCGCAGGGACGGGCCTTTCATTTTAGCCGCAAGCCGCCGCCCTCCAGGCCATCGGGAGGTAGTTCTTCACCGCCGAGAAAACCTGCTGCATATATTCCAAGAAGAGAGCATCCTGTTGAAACGGATAGTAACCTTGCTCTTGATACTTTAAGTGGCCCGGAAGTAAGACGCGAAGAGCTTGCTCCTGAAACTATTCCTGGAAAACTGCCGATTCATCGCGCCCGAAAGAGGCTCTTAAGAGCGCTTGAAAAAAGCGATGTTGTAATTGTTACCGCTGAAACCGGCGCGGGGAAAAGTACCCAGGTGCCGCAGTACCTGCTTGATGAAGGATACAGCGTAACACTTACACAGCCGAGACGACTGGCAGCCTCTGCTGTTTCTTCCAGGATTGCTGAAGAGCGCGAAGTGATGTTGGGAAGCGAGGTCGGGTTCCGGCACTCGCTTCAAAACAGAGTAAGCCGGGACAGCAGACTCATTGTAACAACGGACGGCTATGAGCTGCATCGTATGTTAAATAATCCCGAAAGGAACAGTGATGTTCTGATAATTGATGAATTTCACGAGCGGCGCGAATCGATGGATGCTCTTCTGGCACTCTGGGAAAAGCGCCAGGCTGAATATGAGGCTGGCAGGGGGCCAAAGCCGCCAAAGCTTATTATCATGTCGGCTACACTAAAAAGTGACGAACTGTCAGAGCGTTTTGGAGCGCCGGTAGTAAAAGCACGCGGGCGGAATTACCCGATTGAGCTTAGAAGAGCCGGTGATTCAATACTGGATGATGCCATTCACATGGCAGAGCTCGGTAAAAATACGCTGGTGTTTTTACCGGGTAAAGGTGAAATCCGCCAGCTCGAGGAGAAACTTCGAAACGAAGGTGTTGACGCTGAGATAATCCCGCTTCATTCGCAACTTACTGCCGAAGAGCAGGAGCTGGCATTCAGAAAGTATGAGCGGCCCAAGATTATACTGGCAACTAATATAGCTGAAACCAGTATTACCATAGATGATATTGATGCAGTTATTGATTCCGGAATGGAGCGGCGCAGCGAACTGATTGACGGGGTAGAGAGCCTGGTTATTGGCCCGATTAGCCGCTTTAATGTTGAGCAGCGTAAGGGCCGCTGTGGCCGGACCGGCCCAGGCATTTATATTTATCACGGTGAGAAAGCCATAAAGGATCTTGAGCCAACTCCTGCACCTGAAATAACGAGAGTGCCGCTTGAAAGGCTTGTATTGACGTTAAAAGCAGCCGGTGAAGAAATTGAGACACTGGACTTTCTTGATAAACCGCCGGAGGCTCACGTAAAAGAGGCTTACAGTAACCTGTACAAACTGAACCTGCTTGGGCCGCGCAAGCATGTAACTAACGAGGGCGAACGTGTAGCGGAGCTTCCTGTTGATGTAAGAACCGGCAAAATGCTGGTGCGGGCCGCTGATATGGAACGGAAAGTACCGGGAGTTTTAAAGGCAGCAATTGACTTGGCGGCAATTATTGAATCAGAGGGGATAACAATCCACGAAAAAAGGAGAAAGTGGATCCGTTTTACCGACAATGAGACAAAGTCCGATCATATTGCCCAGTTAAAGGTCTTTAGGGCTGCACAGGAGCTCGACGATCTTCTGCTTGAGGTTAAAGGAGTAGATAAAACTTCGTTCCGACGTGCCATGGAGCTTCGCTATATGCTGGACAGGCGAATGGGGGTAACAGATCGTGCTATGCCGGGTGAGCCTGAGCCTTATAACGAATCCATCCGCGAAGCGCTGCTTGAAAGTGTCTGGACAGGTCATATGGATTCACTCTTTCGTCATACTGGAGACGCGGGACGCACTTCCTTCTGGAAAGGGGTGCAGGGCAGGGGCGAGCGTGAACTGGCGCGTTCTTCGGTAGTTAGAGACGCTGAACTCATTATCGGAAAGCCATTTGATATAGTGATGCTGGGAGAGCACGCTGAGCCGAAAACGATACCGCTTGTCTTAATGGCAACAGCAGTTGATCCGGCCTGGCTTATGAAGCATGCCCCCGGTCAACTTAAACGCGGCATTAAAGGTTTTGTTGATAAAGCCAAACGCAGCATTAGAAACCGCGGGCGGGGAACCCCGCGGCATAATGGGCCGAGAAGGGTGAGGTAGTACGTCGACGCCTATGGCTATGAGTTTTATTCGTTATAGCTGTTGCTGTTGCTGGCTGCGGGGGGGGCTGGAGGCAGATAGCGGAAAAACAGAAAGTCAGTAATCAGTAAAACAGTAACCAGAAATCAGAAAGACAGAAATCTGAACCAGCCCCCGGCATCCTGCAGCCAGCTTTCAGCAGGTCAGCTTCAGCTTTCGGCTTTTCGGCTTACTGAGTTTCAAGTTTTCTGGGGACGCAGATGCAAAGGCAAGCTGGGCTCGTAGGGCGTATTACGTCGACGGCAACGTAGCCGTAAACGTAAAACCGTCGACGTAGACGGCTACGTCTAAGAATTTTATTTGAACAACCCGGAGACACCAGTAACGTCATTA
>RFHI01000084.1 GCA_003696425.1 Candidatus Dadabacteria bacterium
GCTTCTGTAATGATCGATAAGAGGTCTCTCGGCCCGGGATCATGAGGGGCGCTCCGGATACTTTCAGATTTAAGCTGCTTTTCTCACCTCCCGCTTATAATTGCGCCTGTTCCGGCGGCGCTCTTTTCTGCGGGCTTTTTCTTTTCTCCGGGCTCTGGCCCGTTTGGACATATCTCGCGGCTCTTTTAAAAGCGCTCTAAACATGGCCTTAAACATCTCTCTGGATGGCAGTGGACCACTGCCAAAGCGGGTTATAATTTGGTCATAGAGCTCTTCCGGCGAGCTTACAACTAGCAGTTCTTTATCCCGCAGAGCCGGGTTTTTATCGGCCAGAGCGCGTCTGTGCTGGTAGTATTTTTCTTTAAGATATTCTTTGGTTTCTCTGGTGAATTTTTTTCGAGCCTCACCAGGCGGAAGTGATTTTAATTTTTTGCGGTACTCGCGTAGCTCCCTTATGTTCTGAAAACCTCCTTTTTTATACCCGCGCGGCTTAAGACGCACCGGGTGATACTCAAGCAGCACACCGTTTACCATAAAATCAATGGTTTGAATCTGACCATTTTTTGCTCTTGCTGCAGGTACCTGAAAGGTTTCTCCCTCTTTAACTCTAAAGCCCGGAATATAGCGCTCCATTAAGGTGGCAGCGGCAGCTTCAGAGCGTGAACAGTAATAAGTACCGCGGTAATAAAGGTGACCACTTGCAGTTACGTTACGGGGATTTCTGCGATCAGCCCTGGTTCGCCGTAGAGGATCGCATGTACCACAGCGTATATTCTTCGACGCTGATAGTTTTGCGAGATCAGGTAACGTTTGAAGAGTCGAATCGTTGTTATGCCGTAGCGTGCCAGGTATATATGGGGCGACAGTCACATCAAACTCCCATGGGAATACTGCGATGTGCTGCCGTATCAGGCCAAAGCCGCGTAAGAAAAATCACCCGGCGGCCTACAGTCGGGATGCAACAAATACTCCGAAGATTCAAAAAAAGCAGAAAAAATTTTCGTGCTGTTACCTGTCAGCTATGCAAAGTATTGCGGAAGTGCGCTAATATATTGTGATTACGTAATAAATTTACTATGCAAAAATTAGCACAGCTTGCTGCACGGGCTGAATCTTATATGCTGTACAGGCCGGATCTGCTGAGCTTTTGCCGCAGGCAGGCAGTATAGACTTTAAAGGTTTAACTTACTTTATGCTTACGTATATTTTCCTTTTTGTCTTTGGACTGATTATCGGCAGCTTTCTTACTGTCTGCATTTACCGGATCCCCTATGGCCGCGAAAAAGGCGTCTTAAACGCAGACGAACAGGATATCGTTGAAGAAGAGGAACTGCCGAAAGAGGTTGGTATCGGCAGACCGATCAGATCCTTTTGTCCTGAATGCAGACATCAGCTGGCCTGGTACTGCAATATTCCACTTTTCAGCTGGATTGCTCTTCGAGGAAGATGCCACTACTGTAAGAACCCTATACCTTTTCGTTACCCGCTGGTAGAGATTTTAAGTGCACTTGCCTGCTGTGGTGCATATTATTTTTACGGCCTCACACTTACAGCTTTTATAGTTTACGCCTTTGTTGCTGCTTTAATTGTAATCAGCTTTATTGATATTGATTACTATATAATACCAAATGTTATCTCAATTCCCGGATTTTTTCTGGGGCTGATTTTGGCACTCTTAAATCAGTACTTTCACTTTTTAAGCTTTCCTGTTGTGCCGGGTATTAAAGATGCGCTGCTGGGGGTACTTTTCGGTGCCGGCTTTTTGCTCCTTATTTCTGAAGTTTATTTAAGGCTCAGAAAAAAAGAGGGGCTTGGCATGGGAGACGTCAAGCTGCTTGCTATGACCGGAGCTTTTTTTGGCCCGCAGGCAGCGCTTTATACGATTTTTGTTGGCTCACTGCTCGGTTCTGTTCTGGGAGTGCTGATAATTTTACTTGGAGGCAAATCAATGTCGCATCAGTTGCCGTTTGGGCCGTATCTGGCAGCCGGTAACATTTTATATCTGTTTGGAGGAGTAAATCTGATAGCAGCAATATTCCGGCTTGGCTAGTCGGAGGGTTTTAAAGGTTAAGCATTAGCTGTAAAGCAGGCTGTCTTTAAGTTGTTTTTGGTTTTTAGTGCTATGAGCGAATTCGCTAACACACAACCACTGTCAGTTCTGGTAATTGACGATGACAATAATCTGCGCAGCTCAATCTGCCTTAACCTGGAGGCAGCCGGGTTCAGTACTGCTTCCCTTACAAGTCCTAAAGAAGCATTAGATAAGCTTGAGAAAGAAAACTTCGATATTGTCCTCTGCGATCTCAGAATGCCCGATATGGACGGGCTAAGCTTTATTAAGAAATGCAGAGAGCAAAAAGTCTCTGCCGCAATTGTGCTTATGACTGCCTTTGGCAGTCACGATCTGGCGCTTGAGGCCCTGCGAGCCGGAGCGTACGACTACATCTCCAAACCGTTTGAGATAGAGGAACTTGTATTCACTTTAAGAAAAATACAGGAGAAAGAAAATCTTAAAGCTGAAAATGCTGCATTAAAATCTGCCATTAACCAGCGCTATAATTTTTCAAATATTGTAGCGCGAAGCGAGCAGATGAAAGAGATCTTTGAAACCATTAAAAGACTCGCTTCATTTAACACCACTGTACTGATTGTTGGTGAATCAGGAACCGGTAAGGAGCTTCTGGCCAGAGCTATTCATCATAATTCACCGCGGCGCGGCAAACCTTTTGTGGCCATAAACTGTGGCGCTATTCCGGAACATTTAATGGAAAGTGAACTTTTCGGCCATAAGCAGGGCGCCTTTACGGATGCGTCGCGTGATAAACCCGGGCTCTTTGAAGAGGCCAGCGAGGGGACGATATTTCTGGACGAGATCGGCGAAATGCCACTTCATCTTCAGGTTAAACTTTTAAGAGCACTGCAGGAGCAGAAAATACGAAGAATCGGAGACGAGAGATTAATTGATATTGATGTTCGGGTTATTGCTGCAACCCTGCGCAACCTGGAAAAGGACGTACAGGAGGGACGCTTTCGGGACGATCTTTTTTACAGGCTTAATGTGGTTTCAATTAAAATTCCTCCACTTCGCGAGCGGCCTGATGATATTCAGGTTCTGGCTGAACATTTTATGAAAAAGCACAATAAGAAACTGGGGCTTTCTATTAAAGCTATTGAGCCGGCTGCCATGAAGTGTCTCTTAAATTACCACTGGAAGGGTAATGTCAGAGAGCTTGAAAACTGTATTGAGCGCGCTATGGTTTTAAGCGAGTCGGATTCTATTACGGTTGATTCGCTGCCGCCACAGATTTTAAAAGCTGCCTCCGAACGGGGTAACTATCTGCCGGAGCCGCTATCCGATGATAATCTCTCTATTAAGCAGCGCACCAGAGCGCTTGAGATAGATCTGATTTTACGGGCTCTTAAAAAAACTGGCGGAAACCGTACTCATGCCGCCAAGGTACTGGAGATAAGCCACAGGGCACTCTTATATAAACTGAAAGAATATGGCCTGAGTGATGTTGAGAAGGGCTGAAAATGTCCGCAATCCTTTGACTATCACCCCAGTATAATTAATAATATTTCAGGTGTAGTATTTATCTGTATTTAGTAGTTACGCTGTGCCCGACCCGTTAGCGCAAAAATCAGTACCTGAGACGCAGCCACTTAACGAACTGGTTACATCTGAAGATACCAGAGTATTAAGTATTAACCGTGTAAGGCTTGAACGTTACCTGGCTGAGAGGCTGGATGCCTTGCCTGAAGTTATTGCCGCCGACGTGTTTGATCTTTATGAACTGAGCGAGAGATTCAGCCTGGATCGAAGTGAAGTCAGGGAGACTATACAGGAGGCTGTTAAAGACAAGTTTGGTGTACAGCCACAGAGGAGGCCAGGGTCTGCTTTAAGCCTCTTTGAAAAAATACTTGGCGAAATTACCGAACCGTATCAGGAGTCGTTTCTGTTTAGAGACTTTGTGCGCTCCCTTTATATGCACCCGCAGCCGGAGGTGAGCACGGAATATCTGGCTTCGATTGCTGATAAAGAGTTTTTTAAATATTTTTTATCAAGCACTGATCCGAGAGTTAAGGCATACAGGCAGGAACTGGAACAAACAGAGGGCGGTGTAGATCCGGAAAAACTGCCCTGGAAACTGAGAAGGGAATACAGGCAGGCTCTAGAGGAAGTTAGTAGATTTAAAAAAGCACAGGTTGAAAAACTCTCACCGCTCTTTGAAAACATACGAACTGAGCTTAACTCAGCAGGCATAAACACTCTTGATGACATTGAAAAGAGAAACCCCGCTGTAAAGAGAGTGATGAGTGAGCTTGGGATCGGTGTGAGGCCCGGAGAGCTGGTTAAATTTCTTGTCTATTTTGGGGTAATTGATCCAGTGCGCCCCGATGGCCTGAATCTTACCCGTGGCGGTGGCCATCCGAGCTATTATTTTGACGGTAATTTTGTTGGCGAAAAATCTGCACGGCAAAACCTGATTAAGGCATTAAGGGAGCAGATTAAAACTCTTGATGAAGTAAACAATGAAAGCGCCACGCCAGCAGTTAAATCGCTTTTAAATTTGCCACGCAGATCCCCTAACTGGCTGGTTGCTCACAAGCTGGTTAAGCTCGGCGTGCTTGACGGCAATCTTCCGGATAGGTATCAGGCGTCGCGATATTCTCCGGGCTTTTACTTTGATGAGCGTGTGGTTGGTAAAAAACTTGCCGGACGCAATCTGCGAAAATATGTACGAGAGAAATTTAAAACCCTGGATGATATTACACGCAGCGACTTACTTGCCAAAGCGCTTGGGGTAGAAGCATCAGCAGGCGCTATAAGCAGAGAGTGTATAAGGCGCGGGTATCTTAGTCCAAGGATTCCCGCTGGCCACAGGACCGGCAAATCGGGAGGATGGGCTACAGCATACTTTAATAGTTCATATCTTTTAAGTGAAAGGCAGAAGATAAGAAACCTGCACCAGAGCCTGAGAGATAATTTTAATACCCTGGAAGATTTTTTCAATAATAAAGTGGCAGTGCAGATCTTTACCCGCCAGCTTGGACTTCCCAATAGAGCCACTGCCCTTGCAGCTTATGCTGTAAAACATCAGCTGGTATCAGGCGATCTCGATTCGCAGCAGAAAATTTCACTTGGAAAGAACCTTCACCCGGTTTTTAAGCCTGAAATTGTAGGCGGTAAAAGGGCACAGACAAACCGGAGGGAGTTTTTAAGAGCAGTCTTTTCTACCCTTGATGATGTTACTCAGGATAAGCTGGTGCGTGGCATGGCAACGTTAATTGGACTTAAGTGGCCGGTTGGTGCGCGTGCTTTTGCCAAAGAACTTGTAAGGCAGGGTATAATTGATGGAGCTATACCTTATGACCATAAAAACTCCAGAGTTAAATTATCTTATTATCTTGATAGAAATGTAGTCGGTAATAAGCTTGCAGCCGATAACGCCAGAAAATATTTTAATATGCACTACAACAGCATAGAAGAGGCAGTCCGAGACAGTGATCTGGCATCATTTTTAGGTGTATCTTCAAGGGCAACAGCCGAGTTTAGGCGGAGATTGGAAGAGTTTCTTAGAACTAGCTAGCCCGGTTTGTCTGTCGCAATACAAACGTTGTAACTCTTAACTGCATCACTTACATAGAGCGGAAGCTCATACTGAAGTTTATGGTCGCGTTTTTTGGGCGGCCATTTATTATAATATGGAAAATTATCGGCAGCGCCGCTTTTTAGGAGAGGTAAAATTTCGCTATCCCAGCTTGGTTTTGGCAAACCGGATAATTTTATAAGGTATTTAACAAAAGCAGGACCACTGTTATAAGCTGCAAAGACAAAGTCCCGATCGAGCCCACTGAAATTCTGCTTAAGTCTGTTAATGTAAAGGGCTGCAGCCTTAATTGACAGTAGCGGCGAGAAGCGATCGTCGTTTTGCGGATTGGCATATGCGGGCTTTTTCAGTCTTTTAAAAATCCCCTTAAAAATCGGATCGCGGGCTGTTTTATAGCAGAAGCCAAACATGCCTACGCAGCCGGTTTTTGAAACTTTAAGATGCGAAATTTCTTTATCACCACGCGATTCAGCCACCTGCACCGCTTTCACCATACAGCCCAGCGGGCGGTTGTCTTTAAAGGTATTATAGATAAGGCTGTCATAGCGTGAAGGGCGCGTGCTTCTAAAGGAAAGAAAATCCTCAAAAGCCTCCTTATCATAAAATACCCTGTAAACATCGACCTCAAAACGGTCAAGATAATTTAGCCTTTCAAGCTTTGCCAGGTATTTAAAATCTCCCCTGCGGGGGAATGCACGTGGAGCCGGATGGCGACCGTTAAACTGCCGGGAAATAAGTACGATATTAGGTCTTTCACTGGAGTTTCGATCAATATCACGCCAGTAACGCGACCTTATCTTCATGCGTGGTTTATACTTTGAAGCTATACTGAAAATATGTGCATGCGGGCCGGCAACTCTGTCGCTTTTATCAGTTATGGCCGAAAGTTGCCTGGCAGCATTCAGGTATGTGTATTTTGGTTTCAGATAAACGTTTTTGCCTATTGTTGCTGTTGCAACTGATGCGTGCAGTAAAATTCCTGCCGTAATAAGAGTGGCAACTGTGTGGCGACGATTTTTCGAACCTATTGTATAAACAAACTCCGAAAGTCCCAGCGAGGTAATCATAATTACAGGAAAAATAAAAAGCATATGGCGGGCAAAGCTCTGGTACTTAAACAGCGAGAAAATGATTAAAACTGAAAACATCCAGATTTCTTCCCAACTAAGCCTGCGGTGTTTAACTGAAAAATACATACAGCATGCAACACCCGGCAGAAGCCAGAACAGGTAAGGTTTTACAAGCGGTGAAAGCCAGAAGTAGTTAATACTGAAAGAATCAATAAAAAATCCGCTTTTCCTGTGATACGATGCAAGTGCTATAAAAGTTGGCAGCAGGTCACTAATGCTAAGTGTAGCCAGTGTAAACAGGTACGGAGAGAGTCCTATTAAAAGCCCTGAAAAAAAATACAGGTAAAACCTGCGGCCTGGCCGCATGGCAAAGTAAATAAATAAAGCTGGGAAAATAACGATTGCTATCAGCTTAAGCGAACATGCTATTCCGGCAAAAAGACCAGCGAGAAGAAGTTTAAAAGGGGAATTACCCTCTTCAATGCTTATAAATGAAAGTAGAAGAAAGAGTAAAACACCC
>RFHI01000085.1 GCA_003696425.1 Candidatus Dadabacteria bacterium
ACAGTATGTTAACCGATCAAACCTGACGTAATACGCCCAACGAGATCAGCTTACGGCCGCAGCTCCTGAACCAGAAAATCTGAAACACAGCAAGCTGTAATGCCGAAAATCAGAAGCTGATTTGCTAACAGCAGATAGCAGAATGCCGGGGGGCTGATTCTGACTTTCTGGTTACCGATTACCGATTTACTGTTTTCTGATTACCGTTTTCCCTGCCCTCCACAGCCTCTTCCCCCTTAGCTTTCTCCACCCTATGCAATATATAAAGCAGCGCCGGACCGAAGCTTGAGTTAATTTCAGATATCTCCGGGATATAACCGTATTTTGCAACCCTGCGGTGGGCCCACCTGGCAAGACGCTCAATTTCCTTACGGGCAGAAGGCTTATCACGTTTTATTACTGCCCGTAAAATTGTCGGCCGATCTTTCAGAAAGTACTCATAAGTAACACTCTTATCATGGCCTGCTGACTTAAGCTTCCTTGGAAGTCTGCGTCTTGCAATCTCTTTATTAATAAGTCCGGAGCGGTCCAGGACGATAAGATCTGAATAGTAACCGGTTGCCCCAAAAGCAGTCCTTACAATCGAATCAGCCGGTGTGTATTTCTTTTTAAGAATCTTCCCAAGCTCAGCCCAGCGCGTGGCATTATCCTTCTGAAAGGCCCACTGCTGGTACTCGCTGCGGTGAACTGTTGTGTTATATCTGAAATGAAATTTTTTCCTGACCTTTTCAGGAACTATATGCAAATCAAACCCCGGCAGAACAAAAGTGAAAAAAACCAGCGGAAGTAAAACCACCTTTTTACCGCTGCAGTACCACCCAATTAACAGTATAAAATAAGGAACTGACGGAAAGAGAAAGCGGCCCATGGTCATAAAATCACCGCCCACAAAAACTGCATAGGCATAAAAACTCAAAAACATACCTGTTATAGCAAGAGCTGTTTTGCCATTCTTTTTCAGATAAGCCAAAGCAGCCGGCACAACAATTATAAAACCGGGGAACGTCAGCAGGTAGCTTACTACGTAGTTCAATCCGCGCCTTAACACGTCCGGCCGCACAGAGCCCTTGGCATAGGCAGTATTGGGCATAAGTTCCTTAAAGTACCAGTAGCGCCAGGCTTCATAAACTATGAATGCAAAAACAGTTATAACCAGGTAATTGCCAATTTGCCTTCTGCGCTCGCGCGACATGTCCGGCCTGAACAACCAGGCCACAACACCAATAAACAGCACCCAGGCTATAGCCTCAAAGCGGAGCAGCACTGCGCATACAGCTGAAGCTGCAGCTACACGTACATCAGGCTCACGGTTAAGGGATAATTTTTCAAAGGCCAGAAAGAGAAAGAACGTATACGGCATAGCTGCCAGTCCGCTGGTTGACCAGACAGCATAGGCCGGAAAGAACGCCAGAATTAAAAGCATCCAGAGGCGTCTTCCAGCCGGAATTTTAAAGTAGTCACGTGCTGCCAGGTTAATGCGATAAAGTAAAAGCAGGCCAAAGAGCGTGCTCAATATCGGTGCAATCTGCGGCGCAGCAATTCCAAAAAACTCAAAAACCCCCATAAGCACCGTCCAGAGCATATTACTGAAGCCCTCAACCGGTACTGCTTCTGTCAGGTTGTAACGAAGGCCAAATCCGCGCGCCAGGTTTTTAGAGTACCTGAAAGAAATAAAAGCATCATCGGTTACAAACCAGAAGCGCCACACCATCCAGAGGTAGGCTGCAACTATCAAACCACAGGCAATATTGAAATTAGACCTCTTAGTGAACATATTAATCAAACCTCATGAGCCGGAAGATTCTTTACAAACCTTACAATAGGAATACGGATATTTGTGGGCACGGCTTATATGCGAAGGTGGCTTCATCTCCCAGACTTTTTCTCCTTCAGGGGTAATTTCAAAAAGTACTCCATTAGGATCATTTGATACAAAGGTATTTCCGTTTGGCAGCCTGATTGCAGCTCCACGCACCGGGCAGTGGAACTCAGGACCGCGGTCATACACCCAGACAGGCTTCTTTGTAACCGGATTAATCTCCAGAATATAGCTCTCTTTCGGATGACGTCTCTTGGAGCCGTTATCTAAAAGCAGTATATTCCCGGCTCCGGGAAGCCCCTCGGGAATCATATATGCCTCGTGTGCTCCTCCTAGGCCATCTTTATAGCCCTTACTGTACTGCCAGACAATGTCACCAGACTCTTTATCAATAATATAGAGAGTCCAGAAGTTTCGCGGCATAACTATCAGATTCCCCGGCTTAAAGCGCTTATCACCCTGGCGGTACCACCTGTTGGGGGGGATTTCCGAGACAGTATTAGTATGTGTCCAGTCACGCAGCTTCTTTGCCAGCCTGTAATCGTTATTGTTTAAGGCCTGTTTATGCTCAGCCACCCGTTTTTCACAGCTAAATACACCGCAGAAATTAAGATCAAAATGCTCCCAGCTATTCCACTGCCAGACGATTTCTCCGCTCCTGTTAAGCTCTACCAGCGCGTCCGCTTTTAAATTCACCTCTTTTCGCAGAGGATCCGTAACGCTCCCCAGCGCTGCCCCATTTAAGAGATAACGGCTAACGAAAATAACATTACCATTTGAAAGTACTCTGGTATCGTGATGGAGAATGTGATCACCACTATGCTGCCAGACCACGTTCCCCTCCCAGTCGTATTCAGCAACCGTACGGCGCAGAGTCTTCCACGGTTCTCTGTTAGCTGCGAATTTACTTCCATGCAGTACCAGGATGTGGCCGTTAGGAAGCAGCCGGGCCCTATCAGCGTCAATATCCCAGCGGTTAATCAGCTTTCCATCAGTATTGATCAGCCAGATCTGCTCAGCGCCTGAAAGCGGAAGAAGGGTCAACCCCTTATAGGCCATCCTGGTGTTCAGTGTTATATACTGAGCCGGATCTCCATAATTTTTCCTTCTCTTTTTTTGCCGTAACAGCCTTAAACTGGCCCGCACGCGGCTGTCATCGCGGTTTTTTATTTCTACCGACTTGGCATTAAGAGAATTGTTACCGGAAGGCGCGGTATTTTTTACTGCAGCATAAAACCCCAGTGCAGCAAGCAGCAGCAAAAGAAGCTGAAAAAGATTCTTACGGTTTGTCTCAGAGAAAAACTTGTTAAACGACACTTTACAACTTACACCAGTCAGCTATTTCAAATATCGCTAAGCTATTAGCTCACACTCGCAGAATCTTCACACAGCAGAAACTTATTGGCAAGTGGCACAGTTTGCTATTTACCTGAAATCATTCGCTTTAGCTTGCTGACTTCAGACTTTGCGCCATCAATTGTCTTAAGACCAGGAGTTTCCAGCACAACCGGTATCTTAGCAAGGGCAGGGTGGTTTATAAAAGCCTTAAGCGCCGCACTTCCAATTGTACCCTGACCGAGGTTCTCGTGCCGGTCGCGTTTACTGTTAAATTCGGTTTTGCTGTCATTTAAGTGCACAAGACCTATTTTACGCAGACCAAAGTTTTTTCTGATCTCTTTTACTACTCCCTCAAGATCGCGTTTTATATCGTACCCGCTGGCCCACATATGTTGGGTATCAAGTGCAAAACCAACCCGCTTTTTATCCTCTACCATATCGTAAATTGTTCTTAGTTCCTCCATCCGGTCGCCAATAATAGCTCCGCTTCCGGCTGCAACTTCAAGCAGCAGCTTGCTGTTTGGATTGGAGTTTTCAAGCACCCAGTTAATTCCGTAAGCTGCTCTTTCAAAGCCTTCCTCTTCTGTTTTCTGGTCGCGGTTACTGCCAACATGTACTACCACGCCATCTCCCTTTATACGCGCCAAAAGGTCGAGATAGTAAACAAGCGACATCTTTGAGAGATGAAATTTACGTTTATCGGGAGTTGCCAGGTTAATCAGATAAATTGCGTGGAAAAATACCTTTTTAACACCTGAATCTTTTATCCGCTGAAGGTATTCTTTTTCATGATCTTCCTTAAAAGGCTTTGTCCAGATCTGTGGCGGCGATGGGTGAATCTGTATGGCGTTAACTTTTAAAATATCAGCATTTTCAAGAGCCTTGTGAAGTCCTCCCGCAGAAGAAACGTGACAGCCAAAATATCTATCCATTACAGTCCACCTGTTTTAATGAATCCGCTACAGAATCAGCAGGCAATCTAAGCTTTTTGTATCTTATTTTCAAACTGCTCTTCCAGATATTGCCTGAGCGGCTCAATCCGCACGCCTGCTATAACTTCGCTGGCAAATGCGTGCAGAAGCATCTCCCTGGCTTTATTATCAGGCACACCGCGGGATTTGATATAAAAGAGCGCATCACGGTCGAGCATGCCGCACGTAGCTCCGTGACTGCAGCGCACATCATCGGCCCAGATTTTAAGCTGAGGACGCGAATAAGAAGCGGCTTTGTCCGAGAGAAGAATACTTTTATTTGACTGGTAAGCATTGGTCTTCTGAGCGTCTGGGCGAACAATGATAGTTCCGCTAAAAACACCGCGGGCTTTTCCACCGTAGATACCTTTATAGAGTTCATGGCTCTCGCACTCCGGCACAGCATGATCAATTACAGTGTAATTATCTATATGCTGTTCGGCCGCCACCAGATTTAAACCGTTAAGCGTTGCCTCACTGTGCTTCCCATTTAACACAGGATAAATTTCATTACGGGCAATCTTTGCCCCAAAATTAAATGCATGGGTTCTAAAGTTGCTCTCTCTTTTTTGATCAGCATACAGCGCGCTGTAACAGATGGCCTCTTCCGACTCAAGCTGAATGCGGTAATTATCAATAGAAGCTTCCTGATCAATAAAATAACGCGATACTGAGTTTGTAAAATATTTTTCTTTGGCCGTACCTGCGGATATTTCTACAATTGTAGCTTTAGATCCTTTCTCTGCTGCACAAATAAACTGCGGGCAAAAGAGGTTAGACTGTGAGGCAGTTGTTAGCGACAATATGTACAGCGGCACATCAAACGTTACGCCGCCGGCTATCCGCATAAACAGACCGGTGTATAAAAATGCACTGTTTAAAGCCGCTAGCGGCGCCTGGTCGTAAAGCTTTTCATCGCTTACCTGTTCTAAAATGAAGGAAGCGTCCGGAGATGACGGGTCTGATAAAACCTCTTCAAGCGGCCTTATGCTGACACCATCGGGAAGGGCATTAATTTGTGAAAATTCTCCTGAAAATTTACCGTTACAAAATACTACCAGGTGCTGGACGCCATCAGGCAGATATTTTTCTATTTCAGCTTTACTGACTTCACTTTCAGGCGCACTTACAAACTTAAAGCCTTCAGAGAGGAAACCTTCTCTTACCGTATATTTCCAGGCTTCATCACCCGGCTGCGGAAGGCCGTGTTTTTTAAAAATTTCAAGCGCCTTTTTACGCACGCTCTGCGCCGCACCTGTTGCAGCTCCGTTCAGGCTGCCTGCAAGGTCCGAAAAGGCGCTCTCAATCCAGGACGATGTGTTTCCTTTTTCCATTAAAACTCCTATGCCGCAGCATCCCCAGTCAGCCAGCTATAGCCTTTGTCTTCAAGCTCAAGAGCAAGAGATTTATCACCGGATTTGATAATCTCTCCATTGTAAAGAACATGCACATAATCAGGCACAATAAAATTCAGAAGACGCTGATAGTGGGTAATTACCAGAAATGATCGCTCAGGGTTAAGCTCTTTTAGCTTATTAACCCCCCTGGCTACGGTCTGCAGAGCATCAATATCAAGACCTGAGTC
>RFHI01000086.1 GCA_003696425.1 Candidatus Dadabacteria bacterium
AGTAAAAAATAATCCTGAACTTATTGCTGCCAACAATAATCTTGCAGCAACCTATGTTGAGCTTGGAAAATTAGATAAGGCTGCCGAGATTTACCGGAAAGTTATAAAAAAGAGTCCTTACGACCTTGAGGCCCGTACAAATCTCGGAAATATTCTTGTGATTCAGGGAAAGCCTGCCGAAGCAGTCAAGCATCTCTCAACAGCGGTCGGAATTGATCCAAATGATCCCGAGCTTTATTTTAACCTGGCGCTTGCCAATCACATGCTTGGCAGGCTTGACGAGGCGCTTACGCTTTACCGTGAGTTCCTGCGGGTAGCCAATAACGGTGAAGCCTGGAACGAGTATATTTACCAGGCAGAAAACGCTGTAGCTAAGCTGGAGGAAGAGCTTAGAGGCAGCCACAGGAAGAAAGAGCCGGCCGGGCAGTAGCAGGCGGATGTTTAACCGTAATTTAACCAACAATATAAATTGATTAAGTGATCATAAGGATCTGGTGATTGGTACTAAAATATAGTACCATATAACTGTATGTGGCTTGACCATAACACAATTAAAACGCTTGCAAAATCAAGGGGCCTTAGTCTTCGCAGGCTGCTTGATAAGGCTAATATAAGCCGTACTGCCTATTATTCGCTGGTTCGTTCAGCTACGCTTGTTCCGCTCTCGGTTCATAAACTGGCGGCAGCGCTGGGTGTTCCCGCTGACCGGATAGTGTCAACCCGTCCGCTTGAAGAAGCAAAGTACCGCAGCAGACTTGTGCGGCTGGAAAATATTTTACGCAAATACCCCGGGGCAGACAGAGAGAATGTATGGCATACTCTGGTTCTACTGGATATGCCGCCAATAGAACGGCTAAGAGGAGCATTGCGGCGTGCCACAAGGTAAAACCAGTTCTATTTTTTCAGAAGCAGAATTAAAGGTTTTAAAATCGCTGGTAGATAATGGCGTAGAATTTATGCTGGTAGGACTCAGTGCAGCAGCGCTTCAGGGTGCTCCGGTAGTAACTCAGGATGTAGATCTGTGGGTAAAAGATCTGGGAGACCCGCGTTTTCACAAAGCATTAAAATCGGCGGGCATAACTTTTGTTCCGAGCATAGGATTTAATCCTCCCGGCCTGGCCGGCCAAGGGGCCGAGCTCTTTGACTTGGTGCTCAACATGAGTGGCTTAGCGGATTTCGACCAGGAGAAAGAACACGCCTTGACAATAGATCTTGAAGGAATAGCAGTTCCAGTTCTGTCGTTAAGTAGAATTATTGCCAGTAAAAAAGCCGCAAACCGTAAGAAGGACAGACTGGTAGTGCCAATTCTGGAGGATGCACTAAGAGCAGCGGGTAAGTGAGTGAACTTATACTTTCGGACATTGAAAGTAGCCGAAAAGCAGAAGCTGATTTGCTGAAAGCAGACTGCAGGATGCCGGAGGCTGGTTGTGATTTTCCGCTCTCGGCTCCCCGCAGCCAGTTATAGCCGTGAAGAATAAAACTCGTAGCCGTCTACGTCGACGGTTTTACGTCTACGGCAACATAGGCGTCGACGTAATACGCCCCACGATTTCAGCTTTCCTATACAGCTTCAGCATCAGAAAACCTGAAACTCAGTTTCAAGCCGCAGCTTTAACCTCAAGCTTATTATCTTCACTGAGATTCTGAAGAATATAATCGCCAAATTCCTGCGGTGGTGGCGGCGGTGTGATCTTTTTCTCAAGTGTGCTGGCGCTGCCCGAAGAAATTACGTACTCGTAAGCTACTGAAGTAAAAAACTTGCCGTTTAAATAAATCATCTCAGCTTCGCGCCCGGGGTTTTCAGGATCAAAGCTTCTAATCTTAAGCACATCGTTTCGACCGCTCTTTACTGATTCCACTTCTATAAACATGCCATCAAGCTCGTAGAGTGCGCCCGCCTCGCCGGCAAGCTCAAGAAACCGCTTTCTACGTTTATCCGGTGAAAGAGCCTGAATAGCCTGCATCTGTTCCCAGGGATAGCGGTTCTCTTGGACTGTGGGAGTCTCCTGCCGGGCGTGTTGAAAAAGCTCAATATATTTTTCAAATGCCGGGTTAGGGGCCTGGGGTCTGGTAGTAGTAAGACCTGAAATCGGTTCGGTAGCAGCCTCGGCTGCTTTGCTGCTTGTAGGATTATTAACAAGTTTTACGGACATAATCTTTAAATTCGCATGGATTGGTTAAGACCGGTATCTCAGATCTGTTATGCTTATCCGGCCGGGAATGTGTTGTAAGCTTGCTAACTTATTGATATCTGGTAGCCAGCAAGCTTGAGAATATACTGGATTTTTAGGAATGATTCCGCAAAACTCATTATCACTTAACTTAGGGAGTTTTTAAATGGCCAAGCTGTATTTTCGTTACGGTGCTGTAAACAGCGCCAAGACTCTTAACCTTCTTGCAGTAGCACACAATTACCGCAAACAGGGAAAGCGCGTACTGCTTATTAAGCCTGCAATGGATATCCGCTTTGGAGAGCGTGAGATTGCTTCGCGCGCAGGGCTTACTGCTAAAGCCGATCTGCTGGTGCAGGCAAATACCCGTCTTGAGCCGCAACAGTTTCAGGGGGTGCACTGCGTGTTGGTAGACGAGGCCCAGTTTTTAAGCGAAGCCCTGATTGAGCAGCTAAGGGATATTACAATTGACCTTGATATTCCGGTTATCTGTTACGGGCTTAGGGCAGATTTTAAAACCCGCCTCTTTGAAGGCTCAAAACGGATAATGGAGCTTGCTGATTCCATTGAAGAGGTAAAAACTACCTGCGCTTTCTGTAACCGCAAGGGCATTATGAACCTTAAGCACATTAACGGCCTGGCAGTTGATGACGGACCCAGTATCGACCTCGGTGCTGATGAAAAATACTTTCCTGCCTGCTATAGCTGCTACCGCAGGGAACTCAGGCGTGCAAGGGAGCGCCAGGGACGGCTTGAGTTCGGCGCAGACAGGGCGGCTAATCAGTAGCAGGGTGGGGCTCCGGGTTTACGGTTGCAGTTCCCGGTCTTAATTAAAGCGTAAGACCGGCCAGCTGTCGCCCCTGGCTTGTCCCCGAATTTTCCATGAAAAAATGCCCGTTAACCTGCATAAACCGGCCGGATGCAGACACCGCAAGGCTTTATCCTCTTACCATGACAACAGGCTTTTCAGCCGCTCAAGCCATAAATCAAGCCTACTCACATGGCCGAGTTCTTTCAGGGATTGAAGTGCTGAGGTACGCACACTGGCCTCCGAATCCTTTTTGGCGCTACGCTTTAAATACGGCACGGCCTCCTGAAACCCTGCCCGGCCCAGGGCTTCAGCTGCTGCAGCACGTACGGCAGAAGAAGGACTTTCACGAAGATTTTCTACAAGGCACGAAAATACTTCAGCAGTATGCACGTTACCCAGTGCACGAATTGCGTCTCTTTTTACCTGGCTGAACTCGTGTTTATCAGATGCAATTTTAATAAGCTGTTCAGTCAGTTCTTCCGATTGAAAATTTCTGGCTACTGCAGCCGCAGAAGCCAATACATAGAAATGCGGATCCTTAAGCCCTTCCACAATAACTGGTGTGGCCACTGGGGAAAAGGTGCCTCCTGCTGCTTCTACAATGGTTTGTCTTATAATGGCAGATTTTCCCGAGTTGTCATCTGTTTTATTCGTCTTAAGTAACGACATGAGTTCAGGAACAGAATAATACGGGTCGATTTGAACAGCAGCACCAAGGGCGTCCCTGATAATTTCGATATAAGGTCCGATCTCCTCTCTTTCATAATTTGCAATAACATTTTTTGCTAATTCGATAAGTACTGGTGGAGATTTCTCAGAAGCTATGTCTTCAAGAGCGTTTATGGCCAAAGACTTCATATAAATCTCGTTTGGCCTCATAATAAGGCTG
>RFHI01000087.1 GCA_003696425.1 Candidatus Dadabacteria bacterium
ATATAAGCACTTAGAAATGTTGATAAGAATTTTATGATTAGATATCGGGTTAATAAAAAGAAAATATATTATAGCATTCTGCTTTTGATTGTCCTGGTTTCCCCGTCTCTGTTAAGGGCGCAGGTAGAAAGTCCAAATAGAAAATATCTTTTTAGAGAAGATAGTGAAAACTATAAGAAGGTTTTGAAGCGCTACCAAAAAACCATTTTGAGTACTGATAAGCCTGCAAGTCAGGATCTCGATTTCAAGGCCCCCACAGTAGAATACCTTGAGAAGGAAAAGAAAATGAAGGGCAGTGGCGGTGTGTTGGTTTCAAAAGGTGATATTCAGGCTCAAGCTGATGAGGCTCTTGTCGATTTAAAAACCAATGATGTTGAGCTTAAAGGTGATGTTGTAATTACCCAACCTCGTAGTACTTTGAAAGCCAGTTCGGCCAAATTTAATTTGGATAGTGAGCGCGGAAGTTTTAGTGACACCGAATTTACTATAGAAGAAGGCAACTACCATATCAGGGCTAAAGAGGCTCAGAAATTAAGTGACACCCGCTATAAGCTTTTTGACTGTGGCCTTACAACATGTGATTGCGCGGATGGCTCGCTGCCCTGGATAATAACAAGTTCAGAGGCTGATATTACCCAGGAAGGTTACGCACATACATATAATACAGCACTTAAGTTTCATGGTGTTCCAGCTTTTTTCAGTCCTTATTTGGGATTTCCTGTAAAAACTGAGCGCTCTACAGGGCTTCTTGCTCCTACATTTGGATATGGCAGTCGTGATGGTTTTCAGCTTAAACAGCCATTTTTTCTGGTAATTAATGATAGCGCGGATTTTATGTTGTCTCCCTTTATTGAGACCAGAACTCGCAGAGGTTCAGGATTCGATTTGAGGGCAGCTTTTTCAAGGCGGCATAATTTTGAAGGTAGAATAATTTATTCAGATGAAAGTCCACGCAATGGAGATCTAAGGGGCACTAATGTGGCTGGTTTGAGCGATCCGACATTTGACGAGAACCGCTTTGGAGGGTTTTTAAAGCATAGTTTTAGAACTGCTAATGATTCCTTTATCCCCTTCAGTATGATCACGGATCTTCACCTTGTTAGTGACGATCTCTTTCTTCGGGAAATTGAGGATGAGGATATCGGACTTTATAATGCGCGTTATACGACTTCAAAAATATTGATGCGCATGCCATTTAGTCCGCTGTTTTCTGTAGATGTAGAAGGCGAATACAACCAGTCGATTTTAACTGATGATGATTTTGTGCTGCAGAGGCTTCCGGAAGTATCGATTAATAGCTTTAAGAGCTTTCGGCCGTTTGGGTTTAATCCATATGGCTTGAAAGTGAAGGCCCGTAATAAGGTCCTTATCACTGATTTTGTGCGCGATAAAGGCTTTGATGGCCTGCGTTACGATGTAAATCCGTCAGTTGCGGTGCCGTTCCACTTCAAAAACTACTTGAACAATGTAATAGCATTAAACTATCACTATACTGCTTACGATCAACGTGACGTTAGTGCCATTGGAGGAGGCAGTGATCTTGAAAAATCTAATTCCCGCTCAGTTGTGATTGCATCTTATCGAGCTTCCACTGGGCTTGAACGTGTGTACTCAGTTGATGAAAATAACTGGTTTACACACCTGACTCGCATGGGCCGGAGGGATAGTCCTTATATTTTAAAGCGCATTAAGCATACAATTGAGCCATCTTTTACCTACAGGTTTATTCCTGATACTACTCAGGACGATTTGCCGCTTTACGATTCACTTGATAGGATACGCGAGCGTAGTTTATTCAGCTTTGGCTTAACCACCAGATTATTTGGCCGTTTTGACCCTATTAGCGGGTCTGCTGATACTATCCCAGAGCTTACTCCGCGGGTTACTGACTTACCGATAATTGAGGCGGGTAAGCCACTAGCTGTGCCCGGTGAGGTGGAGAGCTTTGGTGAGCTTACTGGTAATATTCCAATTAGAAAGGGGCCGATTCGTCAGCTTGCGTATCTTTCGCTAAGGCAGAGTTACGACTACAAGGAAGATGTTGAAAATAACGATCCTAGACGAAATTCCTGGTCAGATCTGGCTTTTGATGCCGGATTTTTCCCAGTCGCTAACTTTGGAATGAGTTTTTTAAGTAATATTGATCTTGAAGATCGCCAATTTTCCTCGTGGTCGCTTGCAACACATGTACGACGTGATCGTGGGGATGCATTGATAGGGCGATATACGTTTATAGACAATCGGGTCAGCCAGTTAGAAGGAAATTTGGTGGTGGTCTTGAATGATCGGCTGAAATTTGGAGCATATACGCGTTACGATGATATTGATGGCGAATTTATTGAAAATCGTTTGGCGCTCAGGCTTTCCAGCGCTTGTAACTGCTGGCATTTTGATGTGGGTTATAGCGATCGCATTAATCCGGATCGCAAAAGGGTAGAGTTCAGACTTACTCTGGCGGGACTTGGGGATATTACCCAGGGAATTGGTATGGAAGATTTTCAGAGGTAATTCTCCTCAGTTAAAGGTTGTGTAAGGCATAGGGGATTTGTTGATTAGATTATGAAAACACTGATTACAGGAGCAGCTGGCTTCATTGGCAGTAATTTTGTGCATTACCTGGTCTCAGAAAGGCCTGACTGGCAAGTTTCGGCTCTGGATGTACTAACGTATGCAGGTAATTTCGAAAATATCGCTTCACTAGTTGAATCCGGGAAAGTGGAATTTTTGAAAATTGATATTACTGATCGAGAAGCGATTGAGGATCTTTTTAAGAGTGAACAGTTTGATATCGTTTTTCACTTTGCTGCTGAGAGTCACGTTGATCGTTCAATTCTGGGGGCTGATGCCTTTGTAAAGACCAATGTGTTGGGCACTCAAATTTTAATTGATGCTGCTCGTGCAGGCAAAGTTGAACGGTTTATGCATATATCAACTGATGAGGTTTATGGCTCGCTGGACTCTAAGGGACGCTTTAGTGAGAACTCACCGCTTAATCCTTCAAGTGCATATTCAGCTTCGAAAGCTGGTTCTGATCTACTTTGCCTGGCAGCCTTTAAAACACATGGATTTCCGGTAATAGTTACTCGCTGCACCAATAATTATGGGCCCTATCAGTTTCCGGAAAAGCTAATTCCGCTTTTTATTACCAATGCGCTTGAAGATCGTGAGCTTCCGCTTTATGGCGATGGAATGAATGTAAGGAGCTGGTTGTATGTAACCGACCATTGTGAGGCGCTTGTTAAGCTAGCTGAGTCAGGTCGAGTAGGCGAAGTGTACAATATCGGAGGTGAAGAAGAGGCGGAGGTGGCTAATTTAGAAGTTACCCGGCTGATTTTAAAGGAGCTTGGAAAGCCTGAAGATCTTATTAAAAAAGTAGCTGATCGGCCGGGACATGATCGACGCTATGCACTTAGCTGTCAGAAAATTAGAGAAGAAGTAGGTTGGCAACCTACCATATCGTTTGCTGACGGCCTCAAGCGGACAATTGATTGGTACCTGGCTAATTCTGACTGGTGGAAGAGGATAAAGTCTGGCGAGTACTTGGAATATTACAAAAAAAATTACGGTGCGAGAGAAGGTAAGTATTAATGAAAATATTGCTCTTTGGCGGCACAGGTCAGCTGGGAAGCGAAGTTAGAGCTCGGGTTAATGATTTAAACTTTGAGCTTTTTTGTCCAGTATTGTCTGAGCTTGATATTACAGACAGAGAGGAGGTGTTATTACTCTCACGTAAGGTTAAGCCAGATGTCATTGTTAATTGTGCTGCCTATACGGCAGTTGATGATGCTGAAAATAATCGTGAAGAAGCCTTTAAAATAAATTGTGACGGCGCAGGTTTTGGAGCTCAGGCTGCGAAGGAAGTGTCAGCCCGTTATATTCTGGTTTCTACTGACTATGTTTTTGGTGATGGTCATAGCTCGCCTATTAAAGAGGATGCTGAAACCTCTCCTTTAAATGTGTACGGTGAATCAAAACTTGCTGGAGAGAAGTTGGTTAATACTATATTAGGTGGCGAGGGTCTAATTGTTAGGACTTCATCTCTGCACGGCCAGTTTGGTGCAAATTTTGTGCATACCATGATTGAGTTATTTAAGGCCGGGAAAGAGGTTAATGTTGTTGCAGATCAGATTATGTCTCCCACATATGCTGGCTGGCTGGCCGATGTGTTGCTTGATTTGGTTCGAACAGGAGAAAAAGGTATTTTGCATGCATGTTGTCGTGGAGAGATAAGCTGGTATGACTTTGCCAGTGAAATTTATAAGTGTATAGGAGCTCAGGTAGATCCGGATAGGAAGGTAAGAATTGAGCCTGTTCCGTCGAGTGATTTTCCTCGTCCGGCCAGACGGCCCGCTTATTCCGTGCTCGACACATCAAGATTGGTAGCTGTGCTCGGTAGAGAACCGCTAAGCTGGCAGGAGGGCCTCAGGGCTCATTTACGGGACTTAAAATTTGAATGTTAGGGAGGGTGAATTAGTGGCCACTGATGCGTCTGTGGACATAAAAATTGTTATCATGGCTGGTGGCCATGGCTCACGTTTCTGGCCGGTAAGTCGTATGAATTATCCCAAACAGTTTCTCTCTATAAGGGAAGATGGCGAAAGTCTAATCGCCGCTACGGCAAGAAGAAACCGACCTCTTTGTGGTGATGGTAATGTCTGGATAGTCACTAATGTACTGCACGAGGGGCTGGTTAAAGAGCATGTTCCTGATGCCCATATATTGACTGAGCCGGTAGCAAGGAATACGGCTGCTGCGGCCGGGCTGGCTGCCGTTCATATAGCCCGCGAGAATCCGGATGCAGTTATGATTTTGCTTCCTGCTGATCATGCGGTGAGGGATGAGCAGGGATTAAGAGATACGCTTAGCGAAGCTGTTAACGTGGCGCTTAGCGGTGACCTGCTTGTTACTGTAGGAATAGAACCAACATTTGCTCATACTGGCTATGGATATATTAAGCGTGGGGAAAAACTTGAGGCAGGTGGTTTTTCAGTTGCCGGATTTTTTGAAAAGCCCAATCTTAAAAAGGCTGAAGAATATTTACAGGCAGGGGACTATTACTGGAATAGCGGCATGTTTATCTGGCGGGCCAGTGTTTTTCTTAATGCCATTAAGGAGTTTTTGCCAGGGCACTACAGCAAACTGATGCGTATAGCAGACTCACTTGAAGGTGACAGTTCAGGTCAGGTAATCGAGGAGGAGTTTTCCGGATTTGAGCCCGTGTCAATAGATGTGGGCATAATGGAAAAAGCTCAAAATCGAGCTATTGTCCTGGCAAAAGATTTTGGCTGGAGTGATGTTGGTTCGTGGGATGTTTGGGCAGACCATTTTCAAAGTGATCAAAACGGAAATGTTATTTATGGTGAAGGACTGTGTATTGATTCTGAAAACTGTGTCGTGCATTCCCCCGGACGTTTTACAGCTCTTTTAGGCTGTAAAGATTTAATTGTAATTGAGTCCGATGATGCCATTATGGTCTGTCCACGCGACCGGGTGCAGGAAGTCAAAAAGATTGTTGAACAGTTAAGGGCGGAGAATAAAAAGAACTTGCTTTAGCTGTAGTTTCTTACAATTATTTCGTTAATTTTACCACGCTTTGCGGCATTTGAGTTAATAGCGCGCGATGCTTTTACAAATTCCACATTAAAGTCTTTGTACAGCTCAAGTACTATTGCCGCCGATGAGTTAGACAGCATAAATTTTACCCCTTTTCTGTTGAGTTCAACGCACGTTTCCTTAAGTTTAACTTGCATGGCTTCATCAAAGCCGTTCTTTGAGTAGCCAGTAAAATTGGAAGTTTTGTTAAGGGGGGCATAGGGAGGATCGAAATATACAAAGTCATCTGCGCGCGCGTCTTTTACAGCTAATTCAAATGATTTAACCGATATTTCAGCAGACTGTAATAATTCGCTACAGGCAATTAAATTTTCAGTATCACAGATTGTAGGATTTTTGTGGCGTCCAAACGGTACGTTAAACTCACCGCGTGAATTTACCCGATAAAGGCCGTTAAAGCAGGTTTTGTTAAGATAAATAAGCCGGGCAGCTCTTTTAGTGTTTGACCAGTTGTTAAATGTTTCATAGCGATCAACGTTGCGAATCTTATAGTAATATATTTTTTCATATTTATGCTTTGAAAGTTCTTCAATAAGTAAGTCAGGGTTATCCCTGACTACCTGATAGACGTTTATCAGTTCAGGGTTGATGTCGGACAAGTGAGCTATAACTGGCCTGAGTGCGAAAAATAATGCGCCCCCCCCAAGAAACGGTTCAAAGTATCTGTTGAAATGCTTGGGCACGCGATTAATCAGTTCTTCCAGTAACTGGCTTTTACCGCCAGCCCATTTTATGAATGGTTTTGCTTTGACTTGTTTGGGATTCTTGAGAGCGTTGCAAGTCATTTTACAATATAGTTAGTTAACGGTGCTTGAAATAATAAGATTTGACGAAATAACTAGCAAGTTGGTTATTCATGACAGATAAAAACACATTGTGAAAGAGGTTATTTGTTGCTTGCTAGGTGTCTAGGTGAATTGTTATAAACTGCTTGCTCAGTTTTAATTTATCCTGATTTTGTGTATCGTTTCATGGGTATCATGCTGTGCCTGACAGGCCTCTTTAAAATCAGGTGGTTAGACTTGATCTGCTGTAGGCGCTAAGCTGATACAACGCTAACTTTAAGGAGAGAAATATAATGTCCAGACGAGTTGCATTGATTACCGGTATTACAGGCCAGGACGGCTCATATCTTGCTGAGTTTCTGCTTGAGCAGGGATATAAGGTTTATGGCATGGTGCGCAGGGCCTCGGTTGAGAAATTCGAGCGTATAAATCATATCCGAAATGAGATTGAACTTGTACAGGGGGATCTGCTTGATCAGTTCTCACTTATATCAATCCTTAAGAAAACCCGACCCGATGAAGTTTACAATCTCGCTGCGCAGAGTTTTGTTCCAACCAGTTGGGAGCAACCGGTTTTGACCTCTGAGTTTACTGCTATTGGAGTTACCAAGCTTTTGGAGTCTATCAGGCTTGTTGATCGTAATATTCGATTTTATCAGGCTTCAAGTTCTGAGATGTTTGGAAAAGTGAGAGAAACGCCTCAGAACGAATTAACGCCTTTTTATCCGCGTTCACCCTATGGCGTCTCGAAGGTTTACGGGCATTATATTACTGTTAATTATCGTGAAAGTTATGGGCTTTTTGCAGTTGCCGGAATTCTTTTTAATCATGAATCGCCGCGGCGAGGTCTAGAGTTTGTAACCCGTAAGGTTACGGATGGAGTGGCGAGAATAAAGCTAGGATTGGCTGATGAGCTTAGGCTGGGTAATCTTGATGCCAAGCGTGACTGGGGTTATGCAGGTGATTATGTGAGAGCCATGTGGCTCATGTTGCAGCAGCCGCAGCCTGATGATTATGTAATAGCTACGGGAGAGACTCATTCGGTTCGGGATCTCTGTAAGGCGGCATTTAGTCACGTTGATTTGGATTGGGAAAAATATGTTAAGGTTGACAAGGCGCTGCTTCGTCCGGCCGAGGTGGATCTTCTGGTAGGTGATGCTTCTAAGGCGCGCGAGCAGCTTGGCTGGGAGCCTACGGTAAGTTTTGAGGAGATGGTGCGCATGATGGTTGATGCGGACCTTGAGCGCATAAAAAGCGAAGAGAATGCAGGACAGTAAAGTAAATTAAAGTAAATTTTTTGACTCTGATATTATTGGGCGGAGAAGCAGTTAACGGTATTAGCGCAAGCTAAAAAAGGGGCAGTTGACAGGGCGTAAGAGAGCTCTTTGATTATGATGCCGAAATTGTTTGAGTACCCTAGTAGTCGCATTTGTGCAGGAGTGAGGCGTGGTAGCTACGTTTTGGTAGGCATATGACGCCGTTTAGTTAGCTTAGCTGTTTACATAATCGTTTTTTTAAATTTTTTGTGTGTGGGAGAAACTTTTGCTCTTAATCCGAGCTCTTTGGCCGGGCGGTATAAGTGTATTATTACCACAATGTATGTGTGTAACCCGAATCGATGTGTTTTGTCAGATAAAAGCCCCCATCCTGATGATATGTTAATTGATTTTGACAAATACAGGTATTCTCGATGTGATGCTAAAGGATGCGATGACTATACTGTTAACATAAAAGTATCTGGATTGTACCTGAATTTAGCTATCCCTGGGGCAGCAACATTTAGCAAGTTAGAGTAGTCGTCTTTGAAGTTTTTAGAAGCGAATTCTTTCGCGATGACCAGCTATATTGGGTATGGCGTGTGTAAGACTGCATGCTCTTTGCTTTATGCTTACCATTTGTAAGATGGTAATTTAGCCACACCCCAGAAAGCCTTCTTTTGAGCTATCCCATGTGCAAGAAGTTCCGCTTCCTTTTGAGTGGCTGGCTGTAGCTATGAATCCGGTTGTGGTAGCGGTTACCTGGAGTAATACCCCGTTGGATAGGGCGAATACAGAGGGAAAGGCATTCTCGCAAGTTTTACCGCTACAGCTTTTATAGGTATTATTGTCGATAAAGTAGGCTTCTTCTGCCATTGCGATATGGCGCAGGTCTGCTTTAGCCTGGGCATCGAAGCCGTTGTTACGGTATTGGGCAAATACTGGGAAGGCGATAGCTGAGAGGATTCCGACTATGGACATGGTTACCAGGAGTTCAATCATGGTAAATCCAGTCTGATAGAGATGCAGAGTTTTAGGTAGTTTTTGCATATCTTTTCCGCCATCAAAACGAACCCGGACGCTAAGATAATTACATGCAACTACAGTGCCATACAGATTGGAGCTAATTGGTACATATTAGATTAAATACTTATTGCTGCGTGTGGAGTGATAGCTGGAAGGGATGGTTATCTTATAAGCATTTTTTGCGGAGCCCTTTGTCCTGGAGGGGGGCTCCAGAAGCTCTCCGGTGGAAGAGGGCTTCCAGGAGGGAAAAAAGCAGAAAGTGAGAAATAAAAAGGGAAAGAAAAAGGGGAAAAC
>RFHI01000088.1 GCA_003696425.1 Candidatus Dadabacteria bacterium
ATAATAAGGTATGCTGGCAATTAGAAATATCATTGGCGGCATAAGGAACAGAAGATAATGAGGGAAAACTCTTCCGCCAGTAGCGGCATATAAAACTGCGCCAAATAATCCCAATACAATCTGGAGCACTAACAGCTTTCGTTTTTCTTTTGAAATAAATACAATAAAACCACACAAAGCTAAGGCAATAAAAATTGGTTCTGCCTGTATACCACTCTCAATAAACAGTTGATAAAGTGTATTCGGGTATGATGTTAAAGCTCCATGATTGCGGTAATACACTGGGAATAAGATAGTTGCGTTAAATGCATCCCTAAGAGCATCGTTGGCATAAAGGTATATGCATGCGGCCAGCGGAAGAGTGAATAGAGCAAACAGTACCTTAATTAAATAATTTCGTGCGGAACCCCAATCTCGTCGAAAGAAAGGAAGACAAAGTAAAGGCAGGAAAAAAACAGATCTCTGGTCTGAAATAAGCAGATAACCTAAACATGCGGCTGCAGCTACCCAGTAATGGCCCGAACGGTATATTATTGCTCTGGAAATACAGAGATTAAAGAAAATTAAAAACGGCATTAGCATGAACTGAACATTAGCCATCATGCCTTCCCAGTGCCACAGCCAGCCCATGGTTGAAGTTGCCAGGGCTGCCAGCCATCCCGTTTTTCGGTTTGCAGTGGTGCTTACCCAAAAGAAGAACAAAATGGCGTTAATAAAATTAACCAGGGCAGTAATGCACCATAAAAGCTCAGGAGTAATATCACAAAAAAGTTCTATAGTTAAATATGGAAGAATATGTCCACCGAAATGATGAGTAAAAATATCTCTATAAAGAACCCGGCCGGATGCTATTTCCCGGGCATGATAAATTGTTTCCCCGACATCTACTGACATATATCCCTGGTTAAGAAACGGAATAACACCGGCCACACTGCAGGAAAAAATCAGCAGCCAGCCCAGGATACCCGGCAACACGGGGTTGCGTGCTGTAACCGTATTCATGTAATCGCAGCTCTTCATAGTATAGGAGGAATTTACTCGATCTATCTTTAAACCTAATCCTCGTTAATAACTCAAGATTTTACAACTAGTAATAACTGGGCCTTAAAATTGGTTGGTTGCTTAGCCTGTCCGGGAAACTTAAAATACTTAGGTTGCTGCTACAATAAACCGGTGTTGGATGGAAATTTTACCGCAACTACTTGTTAACTCCCTTATTTCCGGGAGTATTTATGCGCTGGCAAGTGCCGGACTGGCACTCGTGTATGGACTCCTGAGGGTACTTAATTTTGCGCACGGCCACTTTATGATGGTGGGGGCCTATGCCTTCTACTTTCTGGCTGTAGAACAGGCATATGGCCTTCCGGCATCAGCAGCTTTTGCGCTGCTGGTTATAGTATTACTGGCTGCGCTTTCGTTTAAGATTTTTGTTGAGCCTTTTGCCTCGCTCAGTTTTTTTCTTCCGTTTGTAACAACACTTTCACTGGCAACAATTTTTGAATCCTCGGTTTCAATCATTTTCGACGTTAATGTAAAAAGTCTTACCAGCGGATTTGAAATAAACAGCCTCTCTTTTGCCGGGATTTTTATTACACCTGTTCAAATCGTAATAATTTTAAGCGCCCTGGTACTGCTTGGGCTGATTGCATTTATAATTCACTCGACATCGCTGGGACGCAGAATCCGCGCCCTGAGCCAGGATGACTATGCCGGTCAGGCTCTGGGAGTCAGTAAAAAGAAGATTAATTACCTTGTATTTATTAGTGGTGCTGTTCTGGCGGCATATGCAGGAATACTTATCGGTTATGAGACCAATCTTCAGCCTACTATGGGTAATGCTTATACCATTAAAGCATTTGCGGCTATGATTCTGGGTGGTCTAGGGAATCTGTGGGGCACTATCGCGGGTGCATATGTACTTGGGCTGGTAGAGAACTTAAGTATCGGCATTGATTTTTGGGGCTACAGTCTGCCGGCTGGCTATAAAGACGCCTTTGCCTTCGTAATGATACTGCTGGTACTGCTCTTTAAGCCGCGTGGCCTTTTTAATAAAGAAGCAAGGGAGGCTTAACCCATAAGTGGAATACTTTATCCATCTTATAATTATAATCGGAATTTACCTGATACTGGCGCAGAGCTTTAATCTTACTCTCGGACTGGGGCTTTTATTTAATCTGGCACACGTATCAGTTTATGCTGTGGGTGCTTATGTTACAGCGCTCTTGGCTACTGAACTTGGAATGGGCTTTTTCGGATGTTTGGTTTGCAGCGTACTTATCTGCGGACTCTTTGCAATTATTTTAGGTGCTATCTCTATTAAACTTAAAGAAGATTACTTTGCAATTGGTACACTTGCCTTCAGTAGCGTTATTTCAGCGCTGCTTATTAACTGGAAGTCTCTTACTCACGGTGTGCTTGGGATTCCCGGAATTCCGCGGCCAGAGTTTTCATTTCTTAAAGTGGACTTTTATGACAACATAAATTTTCTTGTACTGACTTATGTTCTGGTGGCTATTACTTTTTTTATGCTGTACCTGTTTTTCAATAACTTTTTTGCCCGCACACTCAGGGCTCAATCGGAGTTCAGACAGGCAACAAAGGCTTTAGGTAAAAACACAAGATTAACGCGCAATATGAGCTTTTTTATCGCCTCCTGTTTTGCCGGTTTGGCCGGAAGCCTTTACGCTTATTATATTAACTATATAGATCCATCATCTTTTTCTCTGACAGAGATGATTTTTGTCCTGACAGTTGTAGTAGTTGGTAAGCCCGGTTCTTTTTGGGGCTGTGTATTTGGAACGGTGTTTTTAGTGCTTCTGCCGGAGCCGCTTCGTTTCACCCGGGATGTTCCGCTGGCGCTTGAATGGCTTTTTGGTATGCCGTACCCGCAAATAAGTGCAATACCTGTTTTAGGATGGCTTATCACCCCGGTTGTGAGTTTTCTGCTTTATGCCAGCAGACCAAGTGTTCTGGGACCGATGCGGCAGATGCTTTATGCAGTAATTTTATTTATTGTGGTTTATTTTAGAAGAGAAGCACTCTTTCCGGTGCAAAGGAGAGTGTAGATGACTACAGAAACAATTCTGTCAGTAGAAAGTCTGTCATTTGCAGTCGGGGATCTTCAGATTCTAAATGATGTGCATCTGCACGTATTAGAAGGTGAGACAGTCGGCATAATCGGGCCAAACGGTAGCGGCAAAACCACTCTGTTTAATTGCCTTAGCGGCTTTAACAGCCCCCAGAAGGGGAGTATTGCGCTTAAGGGGCGGGATATTTCTCC
Organism: Candidatus Dadabacteria bacterium; assembly: GCA_003696425.1. Lineage (GTDB taxonomy): Bacteria > Bdellovibrionota_C > UBA2361 > UBA2361 > J046 > J046. Next base: position 3,281 of record RFHI01000088.1, read on the forward strand.
ATATGAACCGCATAAAAGAGCAATAGCCGGGCTCGGAAGGGTTTTTCAGAATTTCGGAATTTTCCGCGAGATGACAGTCGGGGAAAATATTATTCTTGCGCTTGAAAGCAGGCAGCCGATAAGATCAACTTTTTTCCCCTGGTCAAAGCAAAACAGAAAAAATGTTGCAACAGCCCGCGAATATCTGAAACAGGTTGGACTAGAAGACAAGTTTGGTGATAAAGCTGGAAGTTTATCCGGTGGACAGATGAGACTGCTTGAGATCATACGTACGCTTGCTTTTGGCGCTGAACTGTTTTTACTTGATGAACCTACAGCCGGAGTGGCTCCAAAGCTCAAGAATAACGTCGCATCATTAATTGTTAAGCTCCAGGAGCTTGGTAAAACCGTTCTTATTATTGAGCACGATCTTAATTTTATTCAAAAGTTCTGTACCCGTATAATTGTGCTTGATCAGGGCAGGGTAGTACTTGATGATGCTCCGGAAAAAGTAAGGGAGAGTAGGCTGCTACAGGAAATTTATTTTGGAAATGCTTCAGAATGAAGTTCCAACTAAGCGTTATGAGTCGTGGGTGCTTCTCTTAGCTTTTTTTTCTATCTCCAGCTGTGCTTTAAGCCTGTTAAGTTCCTCACTAGATATTCCCTTTTGAGCGCTGCTTTGCAGCTCTTTTTCAGCTGTAGCCAGATCTCCTGATTCCAGCAGTGATTTAATGTATAGAGCACGGGCTTCGCTTGCAAGCCTGATGGGAATACCATCAGTTTTAATTACCGAGCTGGATAACTTAAGAGCTTCACTGATTTTGGCCTGCTCGGTGTCGCGATTTACGTTTCTTAAAAGATTTCTGGCAAGCTTTATCTTAAGCTCAGGATTATCGGGGTTTTTAGCAGTAGCAGCTCTCAGAATGCCTAGAGCGGCCTCAATGTTTCCGTTTGCCGCATAAAGTTGTGTGAGCCGTAATGCCGCCTGAACAGAAGTTTCAGAGCCTGAAAGTGCCTTTTTCAGCATCTCTTCTGCCCGGGCTGTGTCATCTATCGAGCTGTAATACTCGCCCAGCATAAGATAGGCACGCTCCGGGGTTTCAATCTTAAAGCGACTAAACCATATTGATTCCTTTAAAATCTCCGCAGCCTGCTTATTTTGCCCAAGAGCCATAAGTGTTCTGGCCAGAGCAAGAGAAAAATCTGAGTTAGATGGTCTTATACTGTGAGCTTTTTGGAGAGATGCTAATGCTCTGTTATGGTCTCCAAGTTTCTGAAATACCAAGCCCTTTAAATAAGCCAGGTAGCCGGGATAGGAGTTTCTTTTTTGGTGAGCCGAAATTTTTGCTGCCCGCTTAATAAGCTCCTTGTAGCGTCCTTTATCAAAAAGTACACCCAGCTCTTTTAAAGCTTCTGGTATCGCTGTTTGAACTGGGATCGTTTTTGTCTCGGCAGACAAAGTCGCTCCTTCTAGAGCAGCAATAACAAAAAAAAGCAGAGCCAAAATATAGTTAAACACTTTGTTCATACAATTTTACCCGCTTAAACAGTACACCTCAGGCGGTTTATACACTAAAACACAGATTAGAAGAATTGTTCGAATTTGTACTTTAAATGCCTCATTTTGGATCGATAACTACTTGAATTTACTGGTGTAGATTGTCGGTTAAGATCTTAACAGCGTAAAACGCTCAATTTTGAGCACTCTCTGTGCCGATAATGTACATAAGTGCATCAAATATTAGTGAAGTGCCGGAGGGAGTCCGTGCAGCTTTTTTAGGTTTGGAATCAGATTTACGTTTTCTCTGTAAAGTGTGCTGTTTCCTTTAGGTTGAAAATTTTTAAGCTTATCTTTGTGTATAAAGAAGGGCTTAAAATTACTTAGCGGGGCTTATTAAGCTATGACAGATAGCCGCAAGAAGGTTTTAATCGTTGACGATGAAGAAAACATTCGCAGCTCACTATCACTTCTTTTAAAAAACAACTTTGAAGTTAAAACAGCAGTTGACGGTAATGAGGCGCTTTCGCTGGTAAAAGAAGACGCGCCTGATCTGATTCTGCTTGATGTAATGATGCCGAATCTTGATGGCATTGATACATTAAAACAGCTCAGGGACAGTAACAGCAATATTCCGGTTATAATGCTTACAGCTGCTAACACAGTCAGAACTGCTGTACAGGCGATGAAATGTGGTGCGGTTGATTACCTGAATAAACCGTTTGACGTAGAGGAGCTCACAACCTTAATAATAAATACTCTGGATCAGCAGCCTACAACAGCTGTTGCTGAAGTGGTTTCAGCTAAAAAACATGTTGCCGAAATCGAGGCTGACTTTGGCCAAATGGTCGGCCGCTCAGAGAATATGCAGGCGGTATTTCGGCAGATTGAGCAAATAGCTGATAAAGACACGACTCTTTTAATTACCGGAGAATCCGGAACCGGGAAAGAGCTTCTGGCAAAAAGGGTACACGAGTTAAGTCAGCGTAAAGATGGCCCCTTTATAGCAATTAATTGTGCGGCAATTCCTGAAACTCTGATTGAGTCTGAGCTTTTTGGACATGAAAAGGGAGCCTTTACAAATGCAATTGAAAAAAGAATAGGTCATTTTGAACTGGCCCATGGCGGCACACTCTTTCTTGATGAGATTGGCGAGCTTAGCCAAACCGTACAGGTAAAAATGCTGCGCTTTCTCCAGGAACAGGAATTCTACCGGGTCGGGCGCTCTAAGCCGGTTAGAGTGGATGTGCGTGTTATTGCCGCTACTAACAAAAATCTGGAAGATCTAATTAAAGAGAAAAAATTCCGCCAGGATCTTTTCTATCGTATCAATGTGATAAATATTAAAATTCCAGCGCTTAAGGATCGATACGACGATATTCCGCACCTTATTGATCACTTTGTTAAGAAATACTCGAAAGTGTATGGCGATCGCGTTATTGATTTTGACGAAAGTGCCATGAAGTTTATGATAGAATACGACTGGCCAGGCAACGTGCGGGAGCTTGAAAACGTAGTAGAGAGCCTGATGGCACTAGCTCCTGCGGATACGGTTACTGAAGAAATGCTTCCCCCCAAAATTAAGTCGCGGCGGCACTCGCAGCCCCTTAAACTTACCGTTTTCGACAGTGACCTTAACTTTGAAGAAGCAGAGAGACGTTTTGAAACCGATATGATTCTTAAAGCGCTCAAGAGAACTAATTTTGTGCAAACTCGCGCAGCAGAACTCTTGGGAATTAGCCGCAGAATATTAAAGTACAAGATGGACAAACTCGGAATAAGCGATAAACCTGATGCCTCTGAGAGCGAAGCTTCGCAGAGTGGACCGCAGAAACAGCAGGCAGCCGAATAATTCATCTGGATTTGACTGTTTTGTTGAGTTAAGTCTAAATTCACTTCTGATGGGCTAAAACTGTTGCTGTTGTAAACTGCCTTCCCGGTTTTTAAATGATATCAGATAATTCTTTGAGCGAAACAGATCTGATTAAATACTTCCTTAGTCTAAGTGCTAATGATGCCTCGCTTAAAGTAGCTAATGGAGATGATGCTGCTGTGTTCTCTGCTGGGGATCTACAGATTGTGATAAGCACAGACAGTTATATTGAAAACATCCATTTTGAAACCTCCTACTGCAGCTATTTCAGTATCGGATTTAAGGCCATCGAAGCCAGTGGTTCGGATATAGTTGCCATGGGAGCCTTGCCGCACTTTTTTCTTGTGGCGCTAGGATTGCCGGAAAATTATTCAAAGGTACAGGTGCAAGAGCTTTATTCGGGAATTAATGCAAGCCTTAAACGCCTGAACGCGGTATTAATTGGAGGGGATACCTGCTTATCGGGCCAGGAGCTGGTGCTTAACATTACCGCACTTGGAACTCTTGAAGCTCAGAAAAGGCCGCTTCTTCGTAGTGGTGCACAGCCCGGCGATATGATTGCAGTAAGTGGCAAGCTTGGCAGCGCCAGAGCAGGATTTGAGTTGCTTAAAAAAGGGATAAGTGGCTTTGAGGGATTAAAGAAAAAGTTTCTTGAGCCCGCCTGTCGTGTGGATCTCGTGGGGTCGCTCACAGAACTTGCAAGCTCCTGTATAGATATTAGTGATGGAGTGGCTTCAGAAATAAGGCATGTTTGCAGGATGAGTGGTGTAGGAGCAGTAATTTATGAAGAGAAACTTCCGTTTTACAGTGAACTCCCCCGTGCAGCAGAGTTAGCTGGCATTTCCCTTAACGATTGCCTGCTTTGTGGCGGTGAAGATTATGAACTGCTCTATACTATCTCACCTGAAAAAAAAGCTGAAATTGAGGGTACTGTTATAGGGGAGATAACATACCAGCGCGAAATTATCATTGAAAACAGCTCTGGCAGGCGAAAACTTACAGAAGAAGGATTCGACCATTTCAATCGGGGCACTACTTAAATAGATCGTCAAGCGCTTTTTTAGCTTTTTCCCTCTCGGCAGCCTGCGTATTAGTGGACCTGCCTTCCCTGAAAACAAAATAATCGCAAAAGTTAGCCCTGTCTTTTTCCAGTACCCGTTCAGCCTGTGGTTCACGGCATTCATTATATGAGGAGCTGTCATAAAATTTACAGTTATAGCAAACGTGTAAATCAGAAGAGCAGCTGTCGCAGCTGTCACGCCTTGAGACCTTACCCTCAGTCGCCAGCTCAAGCTTAGCACCACATTTAAAACAGTAATAAGACATTGGTCATCTTACTCCCAAAACACTCTAGATACAGGTAAAAGCTGGGAACTTATGATAGCATAATTGCAGGCATACGTTAATTGTTAGCATTGACAGCTGTTTAAGAGGTATTTAGCGTATTTAAGCGTCCTGTTATAAGTGTATAGTATGGGAAGTTCAGGGCAGGAGAAACAGCAAATTGGCATTCATTGGAGCGTTGTGACTCTTCTAAAGAGGTCTGTTCGTGTAATTGTTGCCGCTGCTGACCGTTTTTACCGTGATAACGGCTTTTCCCGCTCGGCTTCACTGGCGTATACAACGCTCCTTTCACTTGTACCCGCCATGGCTCTTGGCTTTGGCTGGCTGGCCTCCTTCGCTGTTTCAAAACAGTATGTTTCACAGGTCAGAGAGTTTCTATTCCACCATTTTGTTCCAATCCCGGATACTGTTGATATAGTGCTTGATTATCTTACCCGTTTCAGCGCAGCTATTTCCGAGTTAAACGTACTGGTGATTGGTTTTCTGGTAGTTACATCCTTATTACTTATTAATTCTGTTGAGTATGCTTTAAACGAAATATGGCAGGTGTTTGAGCCGCGCCCCGTTCCGCACCGTATAGCCATTTTTTGCGCTATTATTGTAATTGGACCGGTTATTCTGATTTCTGCCTGGTATTTTACAAAACTAAGGCTTGAGCCGTTTATAAGTGGAGTTACATATTTTCAGCACGAGATAACCGCTATTTATGGTTTGATTTTGCCCTATTTAGTTGATTGTAGTGCTTTTTTGGCTCTGTACTACCTGGTCCCCAAGGCAGGTGTAAGGTTTAGGCCGGCGCTGTTTGGTGCTATGATAGCTGCTCTTTTGTTTGCTCTGGTAAAAACTGCTTTTGTAATCTACATCCGGGATTTCTCCTCTTATGATCGTGTATACGGTGCGCTTGCAGCCATTCCTGTTTTTCTGGTATGGCTCTATCTGCTCTGGACGGTCATATTATATGGCGCTGAATGTGCTTACCAGGCGCAGTATTTGCCGGAACAGGGTAAAGTGTTTAAACACTCTGTTATGAGTATAGGAGCCGGAAGGTTTGTTCTTGCACTGCAAGTGCTGGTGGCTGTTGCCAGAGCCTTTCTTGACGGAAAAGAACTTCCGACTGAACAGGGACTGGCAGAGAAGCTTGGCTGCAGCACTGTGATTTTAAAGCCGATACTGGCCGATCTTGAACGATCCGGGCTTTTAACCCGTGGCGCAGGCCGCGAAAAATATGTAACCTTTCTTAAAAATCCTGAGAAGATTTTAATTTCTGATGTTAAAGAAGCTGTATTTAAAGAACAGCCGCAGGAGCTTTATTTTGAGGAGATGCAAACAATCTTCAGGGCATTTGAAAAGCGCCAGGCTGCTGAAGAATTTGGACTACTTGAACTGCTTAAGGTGGGGAGCAGCGCAGCAGCTACTTAATTTAAGGAACTATTATGGCTATTATTGAAAAACTGGCAAATGATCTGGTGGTAATTGTAGAAGAGATCGATCACCTTGAATCTGTTGCTTATAATCTGTTTTTGCGTGGTGGCGTTGTAAATGATCCCGAAGAGAGAGTCGGTGCATCGCTTGTTCTTGCTGAGCTTATTGGCCGTGGGGCAGGGGAACTTGATTCCAGGGCTCTTTCGGATGCATTTGATGCGCGTGGTATAAGTCACCAGGAGGCTTCATCTTTAAACCGGTATGTTCTGCGTTGCAGTTTGCTTTCTGATTATCTCTCTGATGCACTTGAGCTAACAGCAAAAATGGTTAAACAACCTCGTTTGCCCCAAGAAGAGCTCGCCAGCATTAAAAGTCTCTTAATTCAGGACATTGAGGCCTTAAAGGATAACCCCTCGCGGCGTGCTCTGGTTGAGCTTGCAAAATTGTATTTTCCTGTGCCTTTTAACAGGCCTGTTATCGGCGAGCTTGAAGGAATAAATGCAACGTCTTTAAAGGACATCGTAGCGCTAAAAGAACAGTGCTTTTTGCCCGGGGGGGCTGTGCTCTCAGTAGCTGGCAAGGTCAAAGCCTCCCGGGTTATTAAGGAGGCCGGTAAGGTTTTTACGGGATGGAGTGGGGAAGGCCCTGGTATCCCCGATTTTAAGGGCTTTCCAAAGCCACAAGCATACCATATTGATTCTAATTCAGCCCAGCTTCAAATAGCGCTTATTTATCCATCGGCAAAGTTTGGTGACCATGATTATTATGCTGCCAAGGTATTAAATGGGATTTTATCAGGAGGAATGTTCGGAAGGCTTTTTATTGAGGTGAGGGAGAAAAAAGGTCTCTGTTATTCCATATATTCACGTCATGGCTCTACTGCTGAATATGGCACGGTTACAGTTTATGCTGGCACAACTCCCGAGCGCGCCCAGGAAACACTTGATACGATCATCGAAGTTCTTACGGGTATTAAAGGTACTATTTCGGATGAAGAGTTAGAGAGAGCAAAAGCAAACATAGTTTCTGCGCTTGTAATTGGAGAAGAATCCACTGGAGCGCGGGCAGCTTCTAATGCGTCAGACTGGTGGACAAGTGGTAGAGTGCGAACTCTGGATGAGATAAAAGAGAAGATTTTTAACGTCACAATAGAAGATATCAATCGCCATCTGGAAGCATATTCGCCTTTAAACTGTAGTATTCTTACACTTGGTTCTCGCAGGCTTGAGCTTCCGGTAGATAATAAAGGAGAATAATGACAGAGATAACGGTTAAAACAGATGTGCTTGAAAATGGTTTAAGACTTTTGGGAGAACCCAATCCCGCGTCAAAAAGTGCATCCATAGGATTTTTTGTAAAAACAGGAGCGCGAGACGAAGATCCTCAGGAATCTGGTATATCACATTTTCTTGAGCATATGATGTTTAAGGGGACTGAAAAGCGCTCGGCAATGGATATAACCCTTGAACTCGGCACTCTGGGCGTACAGGCGAATGCTTATACCAGTGAAGAGAGTACAGTCTTTTATGGTGCTGTTATCCCAGAGTATTTTCAAAAGTTTCAGGAGCTTTTATCCGATATGCTTCGTCCGGCGCTGGTTCAGGAAGAGTTTGATATGGAGAAAAAGGTCATCCTGGAGGAGATAGCGCTATATCAGGATAGGCCTCATTTTTATCTTTTCGAAAATGCTTTGCGAGATTATTACGGCGGTCACCCCGCGGGAAATTCAGTGCTGGGCACTGTTGAGAGTGTAAGCGGTATTACTCGCGAAATGATGGTTAATTATTTTAAAAGGCGTTATCTACCTTCGAATATAATCTTGTGCGCTAGCGGTAACTTTGACTGGCAGCGCTTTAAAGAGGATAGTCAAAAGCTTTGTGGTAGTTGGGAAAAAGGGCAGGCTGGACGTGATGTAACCGGTTTTAAACCTAGTTCAATCCAAAAAGTATACTATAAAGAAGGCTTAAGCCGCTGCCATGTTTTACTGATGACGGCTGGGCCATCTGTTAGTGATGATGAGCGATATGCCTTTACACTTTTATCTGTAATTACAGGTGACAGTAGTGGCTCGCGTCTTTACTGGCAGCTTATTGATAGCGGTATTGCTGATGGAGCCGGTGCTGATAACGACGAACGCGAAGGTACAGGGTGTTTTATGCTGTATGCCAGTACCGGCGGTGAGAACCTCGACAAAGTGTCGGAGGTGCTTCGTAAAATCGCTGCCACACCGCTTGAATTTTCTGAGGACGATCTTAATAGAGCTAAGGCTAAATTAATTTCCAGAATAGTTAAAAGCGGAGAGTTGCCGCTTGGAAGACTTATGGCGCTAGGGAATGAATGGCTCTATCGGCAAAAAAAACATAGCTTAAAAGAAACAATTGAGCGTATTAAAGCTGTTAGCCAAAGAGATATTCAGGCTGCAGTTGAAAAATTCGGGCTAAACACCTGGTCGGAATTCAGGCTTCTGCCTGAAGAATAGCGTAACCGTCCTTTCCAGCCCATGGTATCCGGGTGTTTTCCGTTGCGCTAAAGTATGCCTGCCTAAGCATTATAAGGGGGGTGCAAATGACGAAGCGCGAAGATGGGAAAGCCCATATAGAGGCGCAGGCAGAAATACCGCTTAACCGGCAGGAGCAGATAGCTGACAACGATAGTGACTCTGTTCCCGCTTGAACGTTGCAGGCGACTACTCCCAATGCTGCCGATAATAGCAAATAGTTTTTACTGACAAGGGGCTGGTATATCCGCTGTGGGCCGGATGTAAAAGCGAGGCAGACCGTCCAGTGATCATAGCGTGGCCGGTAAAACTGGCCGCACTTCACTCATCTTCTTCATATTCGTCATCTTCGTCATAGTAGAGATCATCGTCATCATCCAGATCATCATATCCCTCATCATCTATATCTACTTCGTAATCGTCAGAGCCTTCTTCATCTTCAAAGACATCAGGATCGATCTCTTCGAGAGCATCAGTCATGGTTGAAACCAGTGTAGCAAACTCTTCTGTCGAGTAGTCGTCTGTTTCCATCACAGTTTCTATCGCTGCTCTTATTTCGGTAACAATGGCCGCATCAATTTCTTCGTTTACACCATTTTCTTCCTCTTCTTCTTCAAGGTCGTCTAAAAGTGAGTCTTTGCCAAATTCCTGTTCAACTGACTCCTGCAATTCGGAAAAGCCCTCCATTAGCATGGAAAGAGCTTCGATAATTTTTTCAGACGATCTCTGTGCCATGGTACGCTACTCCTGCTAACCAAATTTTTTACCTGTAACTATAATGCACAAAAACTTATTCGGGATACAAATAACTTTTCCAGAAAGATGTCACCGTTGATTGATTCTAATTACTAACCGTAAATTTGCAACTTAGAAAGGGCCTCTGCAAGTGTTTTTTTAGGGAAGGGGAGCTACGTAAATAGGCTTGGTTTGAAAGCCTTAATTATTGTATTTAAGCTTGTATTATTAGAGAGTTAGCGAAGGGAACAGTCATGCCGGCTAAAAGCTGGCTGACAGGCTTTAAATCCAGTTATACTACAAACAAACTGATTAGCGGAGAAAAATACCACAGTGTCTAATATTCGTGTTGCTGTTATAAGCTTTTTAATTATTCTTGCTCTAAGTTCCGGTTGCGAGCTTTTAAGTCCGGCCGTGCGCTCTGATTTTGCTGATCACCAGAGTGCTCTCAGGGTGCGCACTGGTAAAAGTATTGACCTTGCAAGGATTAATTCTCTGGCTGTTTACCCGGCTATTATTAATAGGGAGATCGGTGGCTCACCCGTTTTACAGTCTGAAATTGACTCGCTTCTTAATAGATATGTACAGAGCGAGCTGGACGTCGAGGTGCATCCTGTTAAGAATAATTTTAAAAGCAAACGGCTAGTTACAGATCTGGAAATAAGTGAGCATGCAGTCGCATATGCCGAGTCGCTTAATGCCGATTCTGTACTTATCATTAATTTAAATCGGTACAGGGAAAAATCAGGTTCCCGTTTGGCGGCGGATAGAGGAGCGATAGTGAGTTTTAATTTAAGAATACTATCCGTACCAGAGGCAAAAGTTCTGTGGGATTCATCATTTTTTGAGGAGCAAAAGCCACTTAGCGAAGATTTGGGAAGAGCCAGTGCAGGGAATCGTTCGGGAGGGGTGGTCACAGAGTGGAAAAGTGCCAGAGAGCTTCTTGAGCAGGGTTTAAAAGAGACACTTTCGGCATTAGCCAAGGCGCGTCTTGAAGCCTTTGAAGCCAGGTAATACCAAAACTTAAATTAAAGTGCAGAAAATTAATATTGAGTTTAGTGAAGCTGCATGGGTTTGCAGGAGTGCCTATCGATAATTGGTCTGCTTCACAACCTGCCAGTGCAGAGTTTATTGTTGTTATATTAGTGTTTTACTCCTTCAAATTGCACCTTCCGTGAGGCGCCAGTATGCATTATTCTTAAAGTGTAAGAGTTTGTCCAAATACATTGTGCTGATCCGAGCCTGCTAAATAGGGAGGCAGCACAGAGGTTTTGCGATAAGTGTAGTGATTAAGAATTAAAACTTTTTGTGTGGTGAGGTTTATAAAGTATGGCGGTTTCCGGAACAAGACGCACTGCTTCGCGTTCCCGCAAAAAAACCAAGAAAAGACCGGCCAAGGTTGATCTTAGTCCTGCAAGGCTGCACCCTTGGATGCAAGAAATTATCAGCGTGATCTTTTTTGCTATCGGATTATTTTCCCTGATCGCAATCCTGTCGAACCGCTTTGGCAGCGACTGGACTGCTGCGTTTGCCTCGCCCGCTGCCCATGCAGGAGAAAATCTTATGGGGCCGGCCGGACATGTTCTCAGCACACTGCTTTTAGGCGCTCTAGGTTGGTGCGCGCTTGTGCCAGTTTTGGGGTGTTTCTGGGTAGCCGGTTATTTCTGGAGGATCCGCGAAAAACCACTCGAATTTAGTACCGGCAAAGGTATCTGGATAGCACTGGGCGTTAGTGGGGTGCTTGTGTTTTCAGCTTCGCTTGCGGCTTCTGTCTGGGGTAGCCATGCCGGCGGTAATATCGGTGAGAGTATTGCAGAGCCTCTGATCCGTTTTTTTAACCGACCGGGAGCTGTGCTCTTTACAGCAGCCATGCTGATTCTTTCGCTGGCCCTGGCAACAGGTACAAGTACTCTAGTTGTTGCAAAAGTTTTTGGAGAGCTGCTTTTTCGGCTTCTGGTATTTTTTGCACTGACTCTTCCAGCCATTCTCTTTAGAGTATTAGTTCTTGTTTGCGAATTGGCAGTTTCACTTATAAGATTCGCAGCCGGAGAGTTTTTTGCTCTTTTTCCCGGGAGAGGGCCGGGTTCTGAGGAGTCTGAAAAAACTTTACCAGCACCTAAAATACGGCGCAGGCAGACTGTTTCCAATGTTGATGGAAGCGCTGATAAGGAAGAAGAGGATTACTCACACGTAGTTGTCAGAAGAAGAGATTCATCTAGCCAAAAGCGTCCCAAAAAGATTAAACCGGTTCGTAAAATGCCTGTAGTAGCTGAGGCAGCCGAGGATCCATTTGCAGGTTACTGTCCTCCGGACATATCTCTACTTAAAGCAGGCGAAATTAGCGTTGAAACTGAAGACGACCGCGAGCTTAAGAAAAAATCCCGACAGATTGAGCAGAAACTGCGGGATTTTAATATTGAGGGGCGCGTTACTCATGTGCACCCTGGCCCTGTTATAACACTCTTTGAGTTTGAGCCGGCAGCCGGCGTTAAGGTGGGGCGGATAGCAGCTCTGCAGGATGATCTGGCCATGAGCTTAAGAGCCAGTTCGATTAGAATTATTGCCCCTATCCCCGGTCGTGGCACAGTTGGGATTGAGGTTCCTAACAGGCACCGCGACCTGGTAAGGTTAAGGGATGTACTTGAAAGCGAAGAACTGGCCAGGGAAGAATCTATTCTTGCTGTTCCAATCGGAAAGGATATTTATGGCAATCCTGTGGTAACCGATATTGCGCTTATGCCGCATCTTTTGATGGCTGGAGCAACTGGGACAGGAAAATCTGTCAGTATTAATGCTATACTTCTTAGCTTGCTCTACCGGGCCACTCCACATGAGCTGGGGCTTATTTTAATTGATCCGAAAATACTGGAACTCAGTGTCTATGAGGGAATACCACATCTTAGAGTGCCGGTGGTGACAGTTGCTCAGCAGGCTCGCGCGGTGCTGCAGTGGGCGGTAAATGAGATGAACCGTCGCTATCGCCTGATGCAAAAGTACGGAGTGCGCAGTATTGACGGCTATAACAGCGTGGTGGCAGGCGATAGTCCGCCGCCGGAGCAGACAATTGCTGCCGGTGAGGGGGTGGTCGAACTTAAACCTAAGGACATTGTAGAAGAAGGAACTGTTGAGCATGAGGAATCAAAGGAGAGTGAAGAGCCCGCATTTGCTGAAAAACTTGAACCGCTTCCAAAAATAGTAATAGTAATTGATGAGTTGGCTGATCTGATGCTGACTGTCGGAAGAGATATCGAAGAGCTTATTACCAGGCTGGCACAAAAGGCACGCGCTGCCGGAATCCATCTTATAATTGCAACCCAGCGGCCTTCTGTGGATGTTATTACGGGGCTTATTAAAGCTAACTTTCCTGCCAGGCTCTCTTTTCGGGTATCAAGCCGGATTGATTCGAGGACTATTCTTGACAGTATGGGAGCGGAAAAACTGCTTGACCGCGGAGATATGCTGTTTATGCAGCCCGGTGCCCAGGCTTTGCAGCGTGTTCACGGAGCATTCGTCTCGGATATAGAGGTAAAGCGTGTTGTGAAAGCGCTAAAAGAGAGCGCAAGTCCCAAATATGACCAGCGTATTATGGAGCTGTGTGAAAAGGCACTGGAAGAAGAGGAAAAAGGCGGGCGGAGTGCAGGCGAAGAGATAAGTGATGAGTATGATGCTCTTTATGACCGCGCAGTTGAACTGGTTATGCAGCGTGGGCTGGCCTCAACATCAATGCTGCAGCGTGCTTTTAGAATTGGCTATAACCGCGCCGCAAGAATCATAGACACCATGGAGCGTGAAGGCATTATCGGCCCTATGGACGGCTCACGACCGAGGCAGGTGCTGGTGGCAAATAGTGGGGAAGAGGGCTAAAAACGAGTATTCCTGTTGGTATTAATAGCAGTTAGCTGGAGCTGCTTCAGTTATGCAATCGGGCGGCCGTTAGCGTTAAACTATGGCTGTCCAGGGATCCCTGAATAAGCTTACGGAGACAGTTGCCGTAAACGTTTAATGGTTCCCGTAGTCATATGTTAGCTTTATTTAGGAGTATATCATTTTATTGTGACTTACCAGTTAAATACAGCGCTTATCTATCGTCTGACTGTCCATCACTGAGAAAGATACATGTACCAGTTTTTGGATCTATTACTCCGTTACTGCCACAGGAATCAAGACAGGAGCCGCCAACATTTACAGTTCCATCGGGGCAGGTATCACCACCACCATTTAACCACTCAACATCCAGTGAGCACTCAGATCCGCCGCCGAGATTCTGGCACGCGCTTGAAAGCGAAGCTACGGTATGACTCTGCTGAAAGTTCTGTAAAGGGCCGTATATGCCTGCTGTAAGGAATGCTACCAGCAGAACATATTCCGGAATGGAAGCACCGCACTGAACTGAACTATGATTTATACGAAATTTTCTTAGAATTGATTTTAGAAATGCCATATTAACCCTACCCAACACTTGCATAATACATATCAGTAAAGCAGACTAATTTGCTTCAGCATTATTTTATATATTTGTTCGTTTTTTCTGTAACTCGGTCAACATGCTGTAATTAAACAGAAATATTAGCTATTCTGGCCAGCCCGTAGATATTCCTGCTTTGCTTTTTCAGCCAGTTTTTCATCTGGTTCTGTAGAGAAGCTAAAAGTTCCCACAGTTACGCGTCCTCCGGCCTCTTCAGGAGTAAGAGCAAGCTCAGGGGTTATATCAAGGTCATAACCGGACAGATAATCTCTGACCCGTCTGTGAAAGCGTTTTCCTTCTTCAATCAGCCAGATTCTAATTTCAGCAAGGTGACACTTACTGATATTGTCAAACTCGGTTCTTATATGCAGATTTGGTATTATCGGATTTAAAGTGGCATTTTCCGTTACCGCATCAAGCAGGGTAGACCAGTCACGTGAAAGCAGTTCAAAGCGTTCGGATGGGTCAGAGTCAGTTCCAAAAACCTGCCACTTAAGCCTTATCCCCTTTTTAGTCTTCTCAACGGCCCCGAGTCGTTTTAGTTCAAAAAGGACTGTGCCGGGATTTATATTTTTACTTACCGACTCAACCAGCTCTTTAAATTGGTTTTCACTGCCGCGATAACTTAAGACCCGTGGTTTGCCGCTTGAAGTTCTAAAGCGCTTATCATGCCGCCACTGGGTAATAACGCGCGCAAGCAGGCTGGCTTCTGAAGGTGGCTCAGGCGGGCTATCAAGGATTCGCCTGGCTTCGTCACGATAAACACCCGTAATTACACTGATTCTACTAACATTAACTTTTTCGCCGGCATTTTTTAGCTCTTCTTCCGCAATCTGAACAAATATCCTCTTTGCAACAGAAGTAAAGTCCTGTATCGGATAAGAAGAGCGCACGCAGAAGCGTACCAGGGGCCTGAGTAGGCACTCCAGCAGTTTTATCTGAACCGTTCGTGTTGAGCCAGCGTTAGCCACAATATATAATGCCGAAAATCCACATTTTTAGGATTTTGCGGCCAAGTTTCATACCCGGCCAATATCCTATAATTAATAGTAAAATCGGACAACCAGTTATATTTCTTTACAGGAGCAAGCTAAAAAATAAGTTCCTTGGAAGACTTTTGGTTGTTTGGATAGATAGTTTTTAATGTAATTTCAGGGAGTTATACCATAGAACAAACTACCTTTGAAAAAAATGCAAAAGTTTGGCATTTTTTAGAAGCAACTGATCTGGTATCTGCGATAAGGGGACAAATGGTCAGTTAATAATGCAGATCTAACTGGCCAGGGTAATAGGTCCCCTGACTCGAAAATGGTGTTTGCAGGTTGGTGTTGTAATAAGCCCCGGCTCGCTGATTGGATGGTTCGTGCAGGTGGTTAAACAATAGGTGTTGGAGAACGGTAGTGATGTGTAGAAAAAACGCTCAATTTAAACTAAAGCAGCAGAGCACATCCGGCCTATTTTATCAGTTTCATACCCTAACCCCGCTCATAATGAGCACTAAGCGTATGCTACACATACTCAACCCCAGGGCAGCCGCTGCCGTTGGCAGCGCTGCCTTTTTTTCTTTTTTAAGGGGTACGCTAACAGGAGTTAAGACAGATTTTCATACCCTAACCCCGCTCGTGAAGAGCATGAGCGTAAGCTACACATACTCAACCCAGGGGTGATGGTCCTTTTCCTTTCCCCCCCAGGATATTGGAGGACCGTCCCCCATTTTTTTGTGTGTTCCCGATATACCCTTGCAACCTGATTCAACGGTATTCTGGTGCAGCCGGTTTTTTGGGTTTCTCACGTTTCGGTAAATGTTAAATTCAACCTGTTACATAGGCCGGCGTTCGTTATCTGTGACTTTAAGCTCGACTTAGACAATAAAGCTGGAACAGCAGGCCCGGGCCAGAATTTTGTGTTTTTCCCCGTTTCAGGTTAATTTTTCCGTTATGATTAGAGCTATTGTAACCTTTGTTGTCCTGCTGTTCTTAGCTGTTCCGGAGGCGCGGGCACTCTCTGAACGCTTTCAGTGCTCAAGCGCCAGGGTCCTCGGGGAGAGTGCAGGAGAACGGTTAATCTCCCGCCTGCAGGAGAGTTATAACAGGCTTTCCTCTTTTAAAGCCGATTTTCTCCAGGAGTCATATTTGCTTGCACTTGATACCTCGGAGATTAGTGCCGGCACAGTCTATTTTGACAAACCGGGCCGTATGCGCTGGGAATATAGAGATCCTGCAGGCCAGCTCTTTATAATAGCTGATAACACCTTCTGGTATTACCAGCCGGATGAGAGACAGGTGTTAGTCGATTCTGTGCAGAAAGCCGTGCTGTCGGATCTCCCGCTGTCGTTTCTTATGGGACTGGGAGATCTTAAAAAGAGTTTTAGGCTTATAAAGGCCTGCCAGAGAAAAAACAGCTTTATTCTGATACTGTCACCGGAAAGCAGCCATAAGAGGAACAACGGGACGGAGCTGCAGGAATTTTCGCTCTTGGTTTCCGGAGATGATTATATCCCGATTGGAGCAAGCATACGCGATATAGCCGGGAATATTACTTCAATTGTGTTTGAAAATCTTAAAATTAATATTACGCTGGATCCGAATATA
>RFHI01000089.1 GCA_003696425.1 Candidatus Dadabacteria bacterium
GCAATGAATAGCAATATGGATGAATTTAAAAAGCTTATCGGTGAGAGTATCCAGATTCAAAGCTATATAGATAATGTGTTGGCTAAAGATTTAAAAGTTGACGAAAAAGAGATTAAAGAAACGTTTTCATCCAATCCCGAAAAGTACAAAAAACCTGAAGAAGTGCGTGCCCGGCATATATTAATTAAAGTTCCGGAAAATGCTTCAGCTGAACAGGAAAAGGCCGCCAAAGAAAAAATTGAAGCTATTTATAGAGAAGTTACCAAAAAAGGAGCTGATTTTGCTGCTATTGCTACAACGAAATCCGAAGGTCCTTCTGCCTCACGTGGCGGAGATCTGGGATTTTTCAGTAAAGGTATGATGGTGCCAACTTTTGAAAATGCTGCTTTTAAGCTTAAAAAGGGAGAGATTAGTAAGCCCGTACGAACCCGCTTTGGTTACCATATAATCCAGGTAATTGATCGACACAAGGCAAAAGAACCGAACCTTAAAGAGGCTCATGACCAGATAAAAAAGGAATTGTTGCAGGGCAAAAAGCAGTCAATATTAATGACAAAGCTTCAAGAACTTAAAAGAGAGGCAAAAATCGATATAAAACTTCCGGAGCTTAAAGCACCGACTAAACAGGCCGGTTCAAAAGCTGCTGCCAACAAGGCCGGGTAGCAGCTAACCATCCTGATATCGCAAAATTTTGGCAGGAATTCCAGCCACCACTGCGCCAGCAGGTACATCATCTTTTACAAACGAATGCGCCGCAATAATGGCGCGATCACCAATGGTTACACCATCCAACACTGTTACTCGAGTACCCAGCCAGCAGTGTTTGCCGATCTTTACACCACCTTTAATATCCATATCACGCGCAATCAGTGGAGTCTCCTGATCGCCTTGCTGATGATTGCCGGGGCCAATATAGCAATAAGCTGCTACAAGCGTACTTTCACCTATTTCAATCTTTGAATGTGTGGCGATTCTGCAATAAGAACCGATATTAACACCGTTTTTAAGAACAACCCGACCACCCTTGGCAGCTACGGTAGTATAACGTCCTATACTTACATAACCACCTATCTTTATTTTTCCATTATCGTGGGCATCAAGAACAGCATAATCATCCAGCAGTAATTTATCCCCAATTTGAACCTGTGCAGGATTTCTAAGTAATACGCCTTTACCTATTGCCGGGCGCTTACCACAACGCTCAAAAAGCTTTCTGTAAAAAAGCGCTCGCAATCCGTAGCCTGCAAGTCCGGCGACATTTGAAAAACAAAAATTTACCAGCTCGTAATAGACTAAAAAGGCCAGCGAGCTTTCACCGACTGTCATGTGCCTGTAAGCAGAAAAACCAGATCGAGTGGAAGTGTACTCCTTCTGCTGACGAGTCATTGCAGGAACTGAATCAGGTTGGGTGCTCATAGCGTAAAGAGAGTAAATTAAGTTAAGCAAAAATTCAAATGCCAAGCTTAATAGCGTATAATGCTATAATGCTCATGGCATCAGTAATTTCTCCATTGCGAATCATATTTAGACAATCATCAAGTGTTGTTTTTTTGATTTGCAACACTTCAGTAGGATCAGGATTGGCCTGCCCTTCAGTAATGTTACGCGCCAGAAAAATAACAGCCCGCTCATCAGTAAAACAATTACTGGTATGAAATTCAGGGCAAAGCAACTTCCAGTCTGCAGCCGAAATGCCAGCCTCTTCTTTTAGTTCGCGTTTTGCTGCTTCAAGTGGACTTTCACCATCTCGAGCAGCTCCCTCAATTATCTCCCAGGAATACTTATCAACTGTATAACGATACTGACCGACAAGGTAAATTCTGTCATCATCATCTAGTGCTACAACACCCGTAGCCAATTTCGTCTCTACTACACCATAAATTCCCTCTTGGCCGTCAGGACGGATTACACTATCTTCTCTTACTGTCATCCAGGGATTACTGTAGACCTGACGTGAGGCCAGTTTCTTCCAGGGATTGCGGGTGCTCATATATTACTCCAGCACCGTTTCAAATGCTGACCAGAGCGGTTTAGCTTCGCTACCAACCTTTCCACCCGAACGATCAATAATACAGGCATAACCCACCACACTTGCGCCGTGTTCGGTAATAATCTTTTCAGCTCTGCTTAGCTCACCACCAGTATAAACAACATCTGAGACAATTACTACTTTGCTGCCTGAAAGCGATGGTCCACAAATGCCGCCATCTGTCTGTAAAATTGCCGCCTTTCTGCCTCCAGCCACCGCAGCAGCAAAAAATATCCCGCTGTATGCTATGCCAACTGCAATATCAAAATAGCTTTGACTCAAATGTCCAACTGCTTCTGCGGCAAGTCTTGCAAGATCAGCAGGACTAAGCTGTACACAATCATAAAAGACTGTGCACATGTGCCCACCCGGTATTTTAGTGGGCTGATCATAAGAGATAGTTATTTTTTCAATGATCGCTTTGGTCGTAGCGTCCACTATGCACCTGTATCAACTGTTAATTGACAGCTGTTAGGATACCAGATCTATTAAACTATACAAACAGGAATAAATTTATGATTTAATTATTAGTTTAAGTCCATCTGCAGCTTAAGATCGCCCCCATCATCCGATACACGGTTATCAGAGGATTGCCCCCCCTGGTCTACAGATTTTTTTGTCTTGCGCATAGACGGTTTTTTCTTTTCAAAACCGCCCTCTTCTGAAAGTTTTACCCTCAGACGCAAATTATTTTGGCTGTCAGCGTTCTTAAGCGCCTCTTCAAGCGTGATTTTACCATCTTTATAAAGATCGTATAGCGCCTGATCAAAGCTCTGCATTCCCTGATTGGTGCTTTTCTCCATCGCTTCTTTAAGCTCAGCAATTTCGCCCTTGTGAATCAAATCTTTAACACGCGGACTGTCAAGCAAAATCTCTACAGCTGCAACTCTCCCACCTTCTTTAGTACGTACAAGCCTCTGACTTAAGATGCCACGAAGATTAAGGCTAAGCTGCAGATAGATCTGTTTATGCCGCTCAGGCGGAAAAAAATTCATTATTCTTTCCATTGCCTGGTTGGCGTTATTACTGTGAAGCGTTGCAAAACAGAGATGTCCAGTTTCGGCAAATGTGATAGCAGCTTCCATCGTTTCAGTATCGCGAATCTCACCGATTAATATGACATCAGGGGCTTGGCGCAGCGCGTTTTTTAGAGCTACATGGTAATTTTCTGTATCCATGCCAATCTCTCGCTGAGTAACAATGCATTTTTTGTGCTGATGTACAAACTCTATCGGATCCTCAATTGTAATAATATGTCCTGTACTGTTTGAATTGCGATAATCTACCATTGCTGCCAGCGATGTAGATTTACCAGAGCCGGTAGCACCAACAACCAAAACCAGACCTCGCTTGGTCATAGCAACTTCTTTTAAAACCGGCGGAAGTTCCAGGTCATCAATTGTAAGAATATTAGTGCGAATCTGCCTTATAACAAGTCCAATTGAGCCACGTTGTCTGAAAATGTTGACGCGGAAGCGTCCCAGCGAAGAGTAATAAAGTCCGAGGTTGGCTTCATTTTTCTCTTCAAATTCGCGCTGCTGCTTGTCGTTCATGATACTGTTTGCCAGCGCCTCTGTATCTTCCGGTTGAAGCAAACGATTGCCTGCAGGCCGTACAATACCGTTAATACGATACATAGGCGGACTCTCAACTGTAAGATAAAGGTCAGAAGCGTCATGTTCTATCATCACACCGAGAAGTTTGCTTATATCAAGCATAGTTCCTCCAAATAAAAAACTTAGTGAGCAGCAATACCCTCTTCAATTTCCTTAAAGAGTCCAGGATTGCCTGATTTCTCAATCGCAGTTTCACGTGTAATAAGTCCCTGTTCGTAAAGATCGAGCAGCGCCATTTGCATAGTTTGCATCCCGATTCCCTGCTGGGTCTGCATAACACTGGGAATTTGATGAATTTTACCTTCGCGGATAAGATTTCTGACGGCAGGAGTACCCAGTAATATTTCAAGAGCTGCAACGCGTCCTCCGCCAACTTTCTTACAGAGCGTCTGGGTTATGATTGCCTGTATTGATTCAGAAAACATCGCACGTACCTGTGCCTGCTGTTCAGGCGGAAAAACATCAATAATTCTATCTACTGTCTTTGGCGCGCTTGAGGTGTGCAGAGTGCCGAATACCAGATGTCCCGTCTCTGCGGCTGTCAGTGCAAGTTGAATTGTTTCAAGATCGCGCATCTCCCCTACAAGAATTATGTCGGGATCTTCACGCAAAGCAGCTTTAAGAGCATTAGCAAAAGAATGGGTGTGTGGACCTACTTCACGCTGGTTAACCAGACATTTTTTTGATTTATGAACAAACTCAATCGGATCCTCAATAGTCAGAATGTGGCCCTCTACCTCATCATTAATCTGGTTTATCATTGCAGCCAGTGTTGTTGATTTACCTGAACCTGTCGGACCGGTAACCAGCACAAGTCCTTTTTCACGCCTGGCAATATCACGCAATATTTTTGGCAGTCCAAGCTCTTCCATAGTCAGAATTTTGGTGGGAATTTTTCTAAAGACTGCACCCACTCCACGCTGTTGCCTGAAGACGTTTACCCTGAAACGGGCAATCTCACCCAACTGCATTGAAAAATCTATATCGTTAAATTCTTCAAAGCGTTTACGCTGAGCATCATTCATTATGTCGTAAACCATTTCATGCGTTTGCTCTTCAGTCAGAGGAGGCACTTTAACTTTTTTGATGTCACCGTGAACACGAACCATAGGTGGTTCGCCGGCACTTATGTGCAAATCGGACGCATCCTGCTGGTAAGCAAACTGAAGTAGTTTTGATATGTTCATATATGCACCTGAATCAGAAAACTGTCAGCTCTAATTCAATTTAAGAATGTTAAGCTAAATATCGGACAGCAAAGGCAGTCCCTAAATTGTTGTATCGGCAGATTGGAGAAATCAGTAAACCAAACTCTAAACCGCCTACACAAAATAATCGTTTAATATCAGCAGGTTAACCTGTATGGGTTAATA